>NZ_JBHWFF010000026.1:80151-99402 GCF_042733785.1 Streptomyces sp. NPDC059695
GGGAGCCCCGGCCGCGCGGACCCCCGCGGGGTCCTTCCCGGGGGTGACGGGGCGATGGTCCGGGGCGCTGTGGGCAGGGGGGGTGGTGGATCCGCCCCCCCCCCCCCCCCGTAACCGGCCGCGCGAGGCCGTTGTCGGCTGCTCCTGGCGAGACGGTTCTGCTCGGACGACCGCGTCGGAGCGCCCGCCCCCCGCGTCCGTGACCGAGGCGGGACGGGGAGGGGCGGTTCCGCCGGAGGACGTCCGCTGAGCGCGCGTCCACCGCCTCTGACCGGCGCACACCCCCTGGTGGATCCTCCAGCCCCCAGCGCGCGCGAGGAGCGATTTCCGGCCTCCGCACCAGTCGTCCACCCTCCCCTCCCCGGGCTTCACTGGCTGGAATGCAGTGACCGGGAGGCGTGGGGAGACATGGACCTGAACACGGTGACGGACGTACGGGACGCACGGCTGCGCGAGCCGTGGCGCCCCGGCGACGCGTGGCTCGGCGGGGGCACCTACCTGTTCTCGGAACCGCAGCCGCACCTGCGCCGGCTGATCGATCTGAGCCGGATGGGCTGGGAACCGCTGACGCACCACCCGGACGGTTCCCTGGAGATCGCCGCGACCTGTACGGTCGCCCGGCTGTCACGGCACGGGCGGACGCTGGACGCGTCGGCGGCCCCGCTGTTCGAGCAGTGCTGCCGGGCCTTCCTCGCCTCCTTCAAGATCTGGAACATGGCGACCGTCGGCGGGAACCTGTGCAACGGGCTGCCCGCCGGGCCGCTGATCTCGCTGACCGCGGCCCTCGACGGCACCTGTCTGCTCCGGGCGCAGGACGGGTCCTCGCGCCGGGTGAAGGTGGTGGACTTCGTCACGGGCGCCGGCCGCAAGGACCTCGCGGACGGCGAGCTGCTGCGTTCGGTGACGCTTCCGGCGCGCGCGCTGGGCTTCCGTACGGCCTTCCGGCAGGCCTCGTTGTACGGGCTCGGGCGCTCGGGCGCGCTGGTCATCGGCACGCTCGACCCGGTCGACGGCTCGGTGGCGGTCAACATCAGCGCCGCGACGGTACGGCCGTTCCGGTTCTGGTTCCCGCTGCCGCCGACGCGCGAGGAGCTCCGGTCGGCGATCGCCGCCGCCGTCCGGGACGACGAGTGGTTCGACGACATCCACGGACTGCCCGAGTGGCGGCGGCACATGGGGTTCCGTCTCGCCGAGGAAGTCCGCCGCGAACTGATCAGCACCGCCGAGGAGGTCTCCCGATGAGCTTCGAGATCCGTGTCAACGACCGCTCCTTCGCCGACGAGCCGCGCGCCGGCCAGTGCCTGCGCACCTATCTGCGCGAGCGGGGCTGGTTCGGCGTGAAGAAGGGCTGCGACGCCGGGGACTGCGGCGCCTGCACCGTCCACGTCGACGGGGAGCCCGTGCACAGCTGCCTGTACCCGGCGGTGCGGGCCGAGGGGCGGGCCGTCACGACCGTCGAGGGGCTCTCGTCCCCGGACGGCGAACTCCACCCGGTGCAGAAGAAGTTCCTGGAGGCCCAGGGCTACCAGTGCGGCTTCTGCACGGCCGGCTTCCTCATGACGACCGCCGCCCTCGAAGCCGAGCGGGGCACGCCCCACGACGACGGCAAGCTCGACGACCTGCCCCGCGCCTTCAAGGGCAACATCTGCCGCTGCACCGGCTACCGGGCGATCGAGGACGCGGTCCGGGGCGTGAAGCACACCGAGCGCCCCTGCGCGGGCAAGGCGGTCGGGCGCAACGTGGGCGCGCCGGCCGGTCCGGACGTCGTCACGGGCCGGGCCCGCTACACCTTCGACGTCACCGTCCCCGGGCTGCTGCACATGAAGCTGCTGCGCTCGCCGCACCCGCACGCCCGGATCGTCGCGATCGACACGTCGGCCGCGCTCCGCGTACCCGGGGTCCACGCGGTCCTCACCCACCACGACGCCCCGGAGACCCTGTACTCCAGCGCCCGCCACGAGCACCCCACGGAGGACCCCGACGACACCCGGGTCCTGGACGACGTCGTCCGGTACGTGGGACAGCGGGTCGCGGCCGTGGTCGCCGACAGCGAGCAGGCCGCCGAGGAGGGCTGCCGCCGGATCGAGGTGACCTACGAGGAGCTGCCCCACGTCACCGACCCCGAGGCCGCCATGCGGCCCGGCGCCCCCGTGCTGCACGCCGGCAAGGGCCCCGAGGTGCGGATCGCCCGGGTCGAGAACAACGTCGCGGGCGAGGTGCACGGGGAGATCGGCGACGTCGAGCGGGGGTTCGCCGAGGCGGCCGTCGTGTACGAGGAGACCTTCCGCACCCAGCGCGTGCAGCACGCCAGCCTGGAGACGCACGGCTGCGTCGCGTACTTCGAGCCGAAGGACGACGGTACGGGCGAGCGGCTGACCGTCCGCTCGTCCACGCAGACCCCGTTCCTGACCCGGCGGGCGCTGTGCGCCCTGTACGGCCTGCCGGAGGACGAGGTGCGGGTGGTCGCGGGCCGGGTGGGCGGCGGGTTCGGCGGCAAGCAGGAGATGCTCACCGAGGACATCGTGACGCTGGCCGCGCTGAGGCTGCGGCGGCCGGTGAAGCTGGAGTACACCCGCGCCGAGCAGTTCTACGGCGCGACCACCCGGCATCCGTTCACCATCGGCATCAAGGTCGGGGCGCGCTCCGACGGGATCCTGACGGCCATTCGGATGCGGGTCGTCTCCAACACCGGGGCGTACGGCAACCACGGGCCCGCCGTGATGTTCCACAGCGTCGGCGAGTCCTTCGCCGTCTACCGCGCCCCGAACAAGAAGGTCGACGCCTTCTCGGTCTACACGAACGTGGTCCCGGCCGGCGCCTTCCGCGGCTACGGCCTCGGCCAGGTGACCTTCGCGGTCGAGTCGGTCATGGACGAACTGGCCCGCCGGCTCGGCATGGACCCCCTCGTCCTGCGCGAGAAGAACATCATCGGGCCGGGCGAGGCCATGCACAGCCCGATCGGCGAGGAGGAGGACCTCCACATCGCGTCCTACGGCCTCGACCAGTGCCTCTCCGTCGTGCGCAGGGCCCTCGCGGAGGACCGCAGCGCGCAGGACGCCCCGGAGGGCTGGCTCGTCGGGCAGGGCAGCGCGATGGCGATGATCGCGACCGGCCCGCCCGGCGGCCACTACGCTGACGCCCGGGTGTCGCTCCTGGAGGACGGGACGTACGACATCGCCGTCGGCACCGCCGAGTTCGGCAACGGCACCACCACCGTGCACAAGCAGATCACCGCCGGCGCCCTGAACACCACCGAGGACCGCCTCACGGTCCGGCAGTCGGACACGGACGTGGTCCGCCACGACACGGGCGCCTTCGGCTCGGCCGGCACCGTGGTCGCGGGCAAGGCGGTGCTGCTCGCCGCCACGTCCCTCGCCGAGCGGCTGCGCACCCTCGCCGCGCGGCACACCGGCGTGGCCCGGCACCTGTGCGTGCTCGGCGCCGAGGCCTTCGACTGCGCGGGCCGCACGGTGACCCTGAAGGAGCTGTACGAGGCGGGGTACGCGATGGGCGCGGCGGAGGAGCTGGGGGCGGACGGGCACTGGGGCGGCTCGCCGCGGTCGGTGGCCTTCAACGCCCAGTGGTTCCGGCTCGCGGTCGATCCCGACACCGGGGAGATCCGCATCCTGCGGAGCGTGCACGCGGCCGACGCCGGCAAGGTCATGAACCCGATGCAGTGCCGCGGCCAGGTCGAGGGCGGCGTCGCCCAGGCGCTCGGTGCCACGCTCTTCGAGAACGTGCGGATCGACGGGAGGGGCGAGGTCACCACGGCCGCGTTCCGCCGCTACCGGCTTCCGCAGTACGCCGACGTCCCCCGCACCGAGGTCCACTTCACGGAGACGGCCGACGCCATCGGACCGCTCGGCGCCAAGTCCATGAGCGAGAGCCCGTTCAATCCCGTCGGCCCCGCCTTCGCCAACGCCCTGCGCGACGCCACCGGGATCCGCTTCACGGAGATGCCGCTCACCCGGGACCGGGTGTGGAGCGCGCTCGACCGACGGGCCCGGGTCCTTGGTCGATGAGCCTGGCGCCTGCGCACCGTGATCTCGTAGCAAGCTCACAATTGCACGGACGAGAGGCCGATTCGTGCGGCAATCACGGTTCCGGCGCCGCGTGGTCGGGTATCACTGGGCGCAGTCACCGCACCGAGCGTCCGAGGGAGATTGACGATGAGTCGCCGCACCGGAGCCTTCGCCATCTGGGGGGACGTCGCCCTCCCGGCCACGCTCACCGTCGCCGACCTGCGCGGGGAGTGGGCCCAGCAGCGGGCCGAGGTGGTGTTCGACTGCGCCACGAACGGTCCGCAGCGCCACACCTTCGAGGGGCCGCTGCTGCGTGACGTCGTGGCGGCGGCGCGTCCGGGGTTCGATCCGGCGCGCCGCAAGGAGCGGTCGCGGTTCCTGCTCCACGTGAGCGGCGGTGACGGGCACCACGCCCTGATGTCGTGGGCGGAGATCGACCCCGACTTCGGCGGCGCTCCGGTGCTGCTCGCGACCCGGATGGACGAGCGGTGGCTCGACACGCCGGGCACGCAGCTCGTGGTCCCGTCGGACCGCTGCGGGGCCCGGTACGTGAGCTCCGTGACCGGCATCTGGATCGGCGGGTTCCGGGCCCCGGTCGCCCCGGAGCCCGGTCTCACTCCCGTATCCGGTAGAGCCTGATGCCCGGGTTCACGAAGAGGTGGACGTAGCCGCACGTCCAGCAGATCAGGCCGGTCGCCGACTCGTTCGCCCAGGCCATGTTGAAGAACTCCATGCCGGTGCTGTTCAGTTTCACCTCCCGCTCGCGGAAGGTGTCGTGGTCGCACACCTGGCAGCGGATCGGCCGGTCACCGATCGCCGCGTGCACCGGCTTGGCCATGCGGGGAGTCTCCTTCTCCGCCGGTTCCGGCGGTGTCGTGGTGCGGGTGCCGCGCCTCGGTGGCGCGGAGGATCGCGGTCTCGACGGCCGTGACGCGGTCGGCGAGGAGGCCGAGGGCGGCGACCGCCCGGGACAGGGCGTCGTCGCCCGGGGTCCCCAGGGCGCGGGCCCGGGCGGCGGTCAGTTCCGCCCGGCGCGCGGCCTGGGCCGGGGTGAGGGTGCCGCGCAGGGCGGCGAGTCGGAGGAGGTTGGCCTCGGCCTCGGTGGTGAGCGTCTGGGCCTCGGCGGTGTAGTGGTCGTCGATCAGGGCGGAGAGTTCGGCGGCGTCCATGACGGGTGAGATGCGGGCCGTGATCCTGTTCATCGTGCGGTACGAGCCCTGGAGCCGGAACGGCGGTTCCGTGCGGGCCTCGTCGGCGGTGGCGGCGGAGGCGATGTAGGCCTCGTTGACGGCGAGGACCGTCTCGCGGGCGGTGAGCAGGTGCCGGAGGACGGCGAGGACCTCGTCGAGTTCGGCCGGGGCGTAGGGGTGGACGAGCCGGTCGCGGCGGGCGGCCGGGTCCCCGGCCGCGAGGCGGGTCAGGAGCTCCAGGTCGGCGCGGTCGCGGCCGGCGAGCGGGGCGAGGACGGGGTGGGAGGTGAGGGCGTTCTCGACGAAGCTGAACGCGAAGGCCTCCTCCTTGCCGGTCAGGACGTCGCCGAGGTTCCACACGTCGGCCCGGTTGGCGAGCATGTCCGGTACGCGGAAGGCCCGTCCGGACTCGGTGTACGGGTTCCCTGCCATGCAGACGGCGAAGCGCTTGCCGCGCAGGTCGTGCCCGTCGAGGGTCCGGGTGGCGTCGCAGAGGGGGATGAACTTCTGCAGGAACTCCGGCGAGGTGTGCTGGATGTCGTCCACGTACAGCAGGACGTTGTTGGCGGCGGTCAGGGCGAAGGCGATCTTCTCCAGCTCCCGGCGGGCGGCGGTGTCGGGGGCCGCCGCGGGGTCGAGGGAGGTGGTGCGCGGGCCGAGGGCGGGTCCGTCGACCTTGACGAGGAGCAGGCCGAGGCGTTCGGCGACGTACTCGACGAGGGTGGTCTTGCCGTAGCCGGGCGGGGAGAGGAGCAGCAGCAGTCCGTGGGAGTCGGCGCGCTTGGCGTCCCCGGCCGCGCCGAGCTGCTTGGCGAGGTTGTCGCCGACGAGCGGGAGGTAGACCTCGTCCACGAGCCGGTTGCGGACGAAGGACGACATGACCCGGGGTCGGTACTCGTCCACGCGGAGCCGGGTGCGCTCGCGGGCGAGGAGTTCTGTCCGCCGGCGCTGGTGGGCGCGGAAGGCGGGTACGTCGTGGGTGGCGAACCCGGATGTCCTGGTGAGGAATTCGTCGAGCCGCAGCTCCAGCGAGCGGGCCCGTACGCGGGGGTGGGAGCCGAGGAGTCCGGTGACCGTCGTCGTGGTCGGGGCGGTGACCTCGTAGCGGTCGAGCCCGGGGCACAGTTCGACGGCGACGGCCTCGGCGAGCACGCCGGCGTCGTGCGGTTCCCCGGACACCGAGGCGTACGAGGTGAGCCAGGCCTCGACGAGCCGGCGTCGCGCGCCCGGGTCGGTCAGGGCGGCGAAGGCGTCGTCGTAGGCGGAGGAGCCGACGGTGCGGCGGAACTTGTCGAGGAAGGTGCGTGCCGCGCCGGAGACGGCGAATCCCGCTGGCCCGGAGGCCAGTTCGGCGATCAGGTACGCGGCGGCCGCGGGGTCTCCCGTCACCCCGGCCAGCTCCTCCCGCAGCCCGTCGAGGGCGGACTCGGTGCCGAAGAGGTCGCGGGCCCGGGTCAGCGCGACGGCGTGGTGGGTCCACTGCTCGCGGGCCTCGGGGGTGGTGGCGTGGGCCCAGAAGATCTGGGCGGCGGCGCGGGCCTCCCCGGTGTGGGCGAGCGGTCCCGCGCCTTCGCCGAGCTCCAGGACGGCTCCCAGGATCAGGGCCGCGTCGTGGTCGTGGACGCCGTGCTGGTGGCCCTCGTCGTACGCGGCCTCGGCCGCCCGCCGGGCGAGCGACCGGAGGTCCGCGCCGGCCAGGCCGTCCGCGCCGTGCTCGGCCAGGAGGCGGGCGGCGAGGTGCTCCGCGCGGTAGACCTCCGGCGACTCGGAGGGCAGGGTCCTGTCCCAGAAGGGGCGGGTCTCGGCGAAGGCCGGGTCGGTGACGGGCGCGCGGTAGTCCGTGCCGGTCAGGGCGAGGGCGAGGGTGTCGCCGTGCGGCACGAGGGTCAGCTCGGGGGCCTGCCGGGTGACGGCGAACCGGTGCCGGCCGAGCCGGATCGTGTCCCCGCCGTCGGAGAACAGCTCGGTGCGGTCCCGCAGCGCCCGTCCGGCCTCCTGCCGGGCGGCGGCGAGCCGGCTCTCCAGCTCCTCCGCCCGTACCGGGTCGCCGAGTTCCCGCAGCTCGGCCGCGGTGCGCCGGATCCTGGCCACCATGGGGTCGGAGGAGAAGTACGTGTGCACCTCGTCCGGATCGGCCAGGCTCACGGCCCGCCGGGCGACGGCTTCCAGGACCCGGCCGGCCGAGTCCGCGAGGCGTTCGGCGCGGCGGGCGCGGTCGTCCTGGAGGGACTGGCGGCGCGCGGCGAAGGCGTCGTGGATCTCGGTGCGCCGCTCGGTGAGGCCGGCGAGGAAGCCGTCGTGCTCGGCGAAGCGGGACTCCAGGTTCTCCAGCTGGAGCAGGATCCGGCCGTACTGGTCGTCGCAGCGCTCGGGGGTGTCGGCGGCGGCCAGCGCGCCCGTGACGGCCTGGCCGAGCAGGGCGAGCTCGGCGGCGAACCCGGCCCGGCCCTCCTGGTCCAGGAGTTCGGCGCGGCGGGCGGCGAGGAGCGCCCGGGCGCGGTTGAGCGCGCCGAGGACGTCGGCGATCCGGGCCAGGACGGAGGCGCGGACGGTCGCGTCGCCGATGTCGAGTCCGGTGACGACCTCGCTGAGCGTGCGCAGCTCCTGGGTGCGCGCGTCGATCCGGTCGGCGACCGTGGCCGTGCCGGCGACGGCGGTCACGGCCTCGGCCTCGCCGGCGAGCCGTTCCGCCTCGGCGTGGTGGCCGGTGAAGGCGTCCTCGCCCTTGAGGAAGGCGACGGCGCGGCGGGCGGCCGAGGTGATGTCGGCCTCGACGTCGGCGGCGAGGGCGTCGATGCCGTCCGTGTCCGCGTACCGCATGTCCCGCAGGGTCACCAGGTGTCCCTGGGCCCGGCGGAGTTCGGTGATCCGGGAGGTCCACTCCCCCGCCGTGGCGGGGGCCTCGCCGCGGATGCGGCGGACGAGGCGGCTGATCTCCTGGGCGGAGTCGGCGAGGGCCTCGGCGGCCTGCCGGGTGAGGGCGGAGACGGTCGCGAACTCGTCGAGGACCTGGGCGGCCGTGGCGCGCAGCTCGGCCAGCGGGGTGCCCAGGTCTCCGGCTTCCGGGTCCCCGAGCCAGTGGTGGACGTCGGCCGCGCGCACACAGGCGGCGACGAGCGCCTCGTACACGCCGGCGGCGGGGGCCTGTTCGCCGGCCTGACGGGCGATCGCCAGGCAGTCGGCGATCCCCCGGACGAGATCGGCGTTGCCGATGCGGGTCAGCGGGCCGCTCCCGGAGCGTGCCCGGGTGCCGGAGACGTACGGCGTGCGCCAGATCTGGACCGGATGGACCCGGCCGGGCTCGTCGGACCCGCCGCGGAGGACGGCCATCGTCCCGTCGTCCAGCAGGGCGTACCCGCGGCAGACGACCGGGGTCGCGATCTCCTTCCCGATCAGGTCGTACGGGAGGAGCAGGGTCCGGCCCTCCGTCCGGGTGCGGAAGACGAAGAGGAGGTGCTCCCCGTCGGGGGAGCGGACCGTCCGGTCGAAGGCGAGTCCCTCCGTGTCGGTGTCGAAGGTCTTCACGGCGCCGGAGGCCAGGCAGTAGCCGCCGGGGAAGACGATCCCCTCGTCCTCGGGCAGCTTCCGGCAGGCCTGCCCGATGCCGTCGAGCCTGACGACGGTGCCGGTCAGGGTGTTGAAGACGAGGTGGCGGCGGGCCTCCTCCTTGTAGGGGCGGATCCGCACGAGGATCAGGGCTCCGACGGTCGCGTACGCCACCTCGGCGTCGGCGAGGGACTGCAGCGGCTCGTCGACGGGCTCGGTGTGCACGGCCCCGGCCGTGTCGGTGTCGGCGTCGGTCCTGACCGTCAGCGTCCCGCCGGCCGTGGAGACGTAGAGGCGGCCGGCGAGCGAGATGCGCGGGTGCCGGCCGGGCACGTGGTCGTCACGGGTCGTCTCCACCCAGCCGACGTCTTCGGAGGGCGGCAGGACGTGGTCGCGCTCGCCGCGGGCGTCCAGGAACCGCGTCTCGCCGGAGGGCCCGACGGTCCAGCGCAGCACCCGCAGGTCGTCGGCCTGCTCACCGGTCCGGAAGACGGCGAGGATCCGGCCCTCGGTCCGCCGCAGCCGGACCAGCCGGGCGCCCCGGTAGTAGCGGTGCAGCGCGGAGAACTCGCGTACGAAGCCGGGGTCGTCGAGGAGTCCCGGCACCGCCCCGTCGGGCAGCGGGTTCAGGTCGCGGTCGTGCAGGGTGAGAACGTCGGCGACCGCGGTCTCGGTGGGCCCCGCGCCGGACGGCCGGCAGCCGAGGAGCAGCAGGCCGTCGCCTACCGCGACGAGGTCCTGGGGCAGGCGGGCACGCTCGCCGGTGAGGTGGCGCGTGTCGGTGAGGGCGAGCTCGCCGGAGCCGAAGGCCTCGATCCGGGCTCCGTTGAGGGCCTCGGCGCGCCGGGCCAGTTCGGCGGCACGCGCGGCGAGCCGGTCGCGCAGCACCGTGTACGTGTCCTGATCGATTCCGGCACCCATCTCGTCCCGCTCCTAGTACGGTGGTGAACACGGGTCCGGTGCCGCCAACTCCCCCGTTTGCCGGCACCGGACCCCTCTGCGACCGCTCCCCCGTGACGGTCAGCTCTTGGCGGACCCGTTCAGCGCGGCCGTCTCGCCCGGTGCGGCCGGGGTCCGGCCGGGGACGTGGCCGTCGAGCAGGCCGGACTTCATGACCTTCGCGAGGAGTGCGGAGACCCCGAGGTTCTGCACGTCGGCCGTGGACAGCGAGCCGAGCACCTTGGTCAGGTCCTCCGTGAAGGACTCCGTACCGTCCAGCCACGGACCGGCCAGCGTCCGCGCGGTGGCGGAGTGGTCCATGAACCCGTCGACCGAGCGGCCGAGCGCGACCGATTCCACCAGGCGGTCGAGGAAGACCGACTCCCCGCCCACGATGCTGATGTCGGCGTGCTCCAGACCGGTCGCGAGGACCGTGGCCTGGGCCTCCGCGACCTGCCGCTGGACGTCGAGTCCGGCGAGCCGGATCTCCTTCTCGGCCGCGAGGCGCAGCCGGTACTCCTCGTGGGTGCGCGAGGCGTCGTCCAGGGCCGCCATCGCGGCGGCCTTCTCGGTGAGACCGGCCGCCTCGGCCTTCAGCTTCTCGCCGATCGCCGTGGCCTCGGCGAGCGCCTTCTCCCGGGTCCCCTCCGCCTCGGCCAGGGCCTTCTCGCGGGCGCCGGCCGCCTCGGCGCGCAGTCGTGCCTCGGTGGCCTCCGCCTCGGCGCGGCCCGCCTTCTCGATGACGTCCGCCTCGACCTCCCGGACCCGCACGGCCGCGAGGCCCTCGGCGGCGGCCTCGGCCTGGACGCCCTCGGCGAGGCGGATCTTGGCGCGGGCGTCCATCTCGGCGGCCCGGTTGCGGGCCTCGGCCAGGGTCAGCTCCTCGGCGGCCCGGTGGACGGCGGCCTGCTCGGCCGCCTCCGCCGCCTTGATGTCCTTGACGAGCCGCTCCTGCGCCTCCGCCTCGGCCGCGATGACGACGGCCTGCCGGGTGCGCTCGGCCTCCTCGACCACACGGAGCCGCTTGATGGACTCCTCCTGCTCGGCGACCGTGCGGTCCACGGCGACCCGCTCCCGGATCACCTCGGCGATCTCCCGGCGCTCGGCCTCGACCTCCTTGTCGGCCGCGATGCGGGTGAGTTCGGTCTCCCGGTCGCGGGCGATGACCTCCAGGAGGCGGTCCTTCTCGATGCGCTCGTTCTCGACGGCGATGACCCGCTCGCGGTTCTTCTGCGCGACGGCCACCTCGCGGGCCTGGTTCTCTCGCTGGACGCCGAGCTGCTCCTCGGTCCTGAGGAAGGCGCTCTGCGCCCGCAGCCGCTCCTCCTCCACGACCCGCGCGGTCTCCGCCTCCTCGCGGGCCCGCGAGGTGTCGATCTCCCGCTTCTGCTTGATCTCCGCGTCGGCCTGGCGCCGCTCCAGCTCCAGGATGGCCTCGCGCGCGTCGACGTTCTGGCGGGTGATCTCCTTCTGCTCGTTCTGCCGGTACTCGTTCGTCCGGACGTTCTCGACGGCCGTCAGCTCGGTGATCTTGCGGATGCCCTGGGCGTCGAGGATGTTGCCGGGGTCGAGCTGGCTCAGCGGCGTCTGCTCGACGTAGTCGATGGCGGCGTCCTCCAGGTGGTACCCGTTGAGGTCGATGCCGATGAGCTCGATGATCCGGAAGCGGAGTTCCTCGCGCTTGGTGTAGAGGTCGGTGAAGTCGAGCTGCTTGCCCACGGTCTTGACGGCCTCGGAGAACTTGGCGTGGAAGAGCTCCTCCAGGGTCTCCTTGTGGCTGGCCCGGTCGGTGCCGATGGCCTGCGCGACCTTGATGACGTCCTCGACGGTCTTGTTGACCCGTACGAAGAACGAGATCCGGATGTCGGCGCGGATGTTGTCCCGGCAGATCAGTCCGTCCCGGCCCATCCGGGAGATCTCGAAGGTCTTCACCGAGATGTCCATGACCTCGGCCTTGTGCAGGACGGGCAGGACGACCTGTCCGGTGAAGGTGACGTCGACCCTGCGCATCCTGGAGACGATCAGCGCCTTGCCCTGCTCCACCTTGCGGAAGAGCCGGCCGACCAGCAGGAGCACCGCGACGGCGATGATGAGGACGAGGGCGACGAGCACGCCGACGCCCCCTGTGATGGCATCCATGAGAAACCCCCCGTGTCACTGTGCCGTGGCGTGGACGGAGGAACAGGAGCACCCCACTGTTTCCGTCACCCGGCATCGGTTCCGTGCCGTGTCCAGCCGTGGGGCCATCCTGGGTCACGACCGTCCCGGGGTCATTGCCGTGATCCGGCAGTCATCGACGTCCTCTCGGTGCCGGTGACGAACCCGGGCGAACGGCATGTCACTCTTGATCACCGCGCGTCAGGAACGCGTCAAGAACGTGCGGAGAAGGGGAGGGCACCGTGACGGAGAGGGAGCGGGCCGAGGAGTACCTGGAGGGGTACGCCGCGATCCTGGCGGGCGTGTGCGCGACCCGGCGCAGGCTCACCCGGGAGGAGCGCGAGTCCCTGGGCGCGCTCGGGGAGCGGGCGGCGGAGGCGGGCCTGGGACTGCGGGGCCTGGTCCGGGCCCACCTCGCGGCGGCCGAGCGGCTGCGCCCCGGTCTGCCGCACGCCGCGGCCGACCACCTCCTGACCGCCGTCGAGCAGGCCGTGGACGCCTTCGCCGAGGGCCACGAACGGGCCCAGCGGCTGGCGATGCGCCAGGAGGAGGCCGCGCGGCGCGAGTTCATCGACGACCTCCTCTACGGACGGAGCGACCTCGGCCGTCTGGCCGAGCGGGCCGAACGCTTCGGGCTGCTCCTCTCCCACGCGCACGCCGTGGCCGTCGCCCAGGGCCCGGAGCCGTACAGCGACGGCTACGCGGTCACCCGCACCGTCGAGTCCTCGCTCGTCGCCCGCTTCGGCGACCGCCGGATCCTGCTCACCACGAAGGACGGACGGCTGATCTGCGTCGCTCCGGCGGACGAGCCCGAGGTCCTCGCCCACTTCGCCAAGCAGGCGTACGCGGCGACCGACGGCGGGCAGGTCGCCGTCGGCCGCCCGCACCCGGGCGCGGGCGGGGTCGTCCACTCGTACGAGGAAGCCCTCAACGCCCTCGCCCTCGCGGCCCGCATGGACCTGAACGATCCGGTCCTGTACGCCGCCGACCTCCTCGTCTATCCGGTCCTGACCCGCGAC
Source organism: Streptomyces sp. NPDC059695 (assembly GCF_042733785.1). NCBI lineage: Bacteria > Bacillati > Actinomycetota > Actinomycetes > Kitasatosporales > Streptomycetaceae > Streptomyces > Streptomyces sp. NPDC059695. The sequence goes on from NZ_JBHWFF010000026.1 coordinate 93,025, forward strand.
CGGCAGGCCATGGCCGACCTCGTCCGCACCGCGCTCGGACCGCTCAGGGACGCCCGGGGCGGCGCGAAGCCCCTCCTGGACACGCTCACGGCGTACTTCGACACCGGCTGCGTCACCGCCCAGGCGGCCCGCAGTCTCAGCCTGAGCGTGCGGGCGATGACCTACCGGCTCGACCGCATCCACCGTCTGACCGGCGTGGATCCCGGCGATCCCGTCCAGCGCTACACCCTCCAGACGGCCGTGATCGGCGCCCGTCTCCTGGACTGGCCGGACCAGCCCCTGTGAGGTGGCCCCGCACGCCCCAGAAGGATCGTTCCTTTCCGCACGTGATCCCGAACTGATCGACAGCAGTGGGGAGTTGTCGGTTTCCGGTCGTCCCTGGCGGGCAGGTTTGGAGAGCCGCAGGGCGGGCAGCGCCCCGCCCCGCGGCACACCGGTGCGGACCGAGGACACAAGGAGGTCGGTCCCCATGACAGTGCGTGCCGTCGAAGTCCCCCTGCTGTGGATGCCCTACGCGCTGCGGATCAACCCGCATCTGCCCGCCCTGCACCAGGAGAGCGAGTCCTGGGCCCGCGCCATGGGCATGCTGGACGGTCACCGTGGCCCTTCGGCCCGCCCCGCCATCTGGACCCGGGCCACGTTCCACGCCATGACCGTCGACCAGCTCACGGCGTGGACCCTTCCCGACGCCTCGCTCGCCGACCTGCGGCTCAACCACCGGTTCAACATCTGGGCCCTGGCCTGGGACGACTACTTCGCCTCCGCCTTCAAGCAAACCGGCGACCTCGCCGGGGCACGGGCCTTCACCACCCGGCTGCACGCCTTCCTGCGGCCGGAGCGCGGCCCCCGGCCGCCCGAGCCGGCGAACGCCGTCGAGCGGGGGATCGCCGATCTCCAGCAGCAGTTGTTCCCCCCGCGACTGGCGCACTGGCGCACGGAGTTCAACCGCGCCCTGGCCCGCTACATCGACGCGGGCGTCGAGGAACTGGCCAACAGCCGCAGCGGCCGCATCCCCCATCTGATCGACTACGCGCCGTTCCGCCGGGAGAGCTTCGCCGCCTACACGGCCCCCTACTCCGTCGAACTGGCCACCGGCGCCCGGATACCCGAGCAGATACGCCACTCACGGACCGTCCGGGCCCTGCTCGACGCCTTCATGGACTTCATGGGCCTCGCGAACGACATCGCCTCCTACGAGAGGGAGGTGCACGAGGAGAAGGACGTCAACAACCTGGTGCTGGTCGTCGGGACGTCCCTGGGCATCTCGCTGCGCGACGCCGTACCCGCCGCCCTGCACCTGGTGAACGCCCGTCTCAGGGACTTCGAGCACCTCCGGCGGAGCGAGCTGCCGCCGCTCGTCCGCAGGTCCGGCCTCGACCGCGACGAGCGGGCCGAGCTGGAGACCTGGCTGGAGGGCGCCTGCGCCTTCCTCTCCGGCCTCCACGCCTGGTACACCGGGGCGCCCCGCTACGCCCCCGGGGACGGGCCCTTCCCGGGGGCGTAGGCGGCGGAGCGCCCCGCCGCCGCCGCTACTTCCCGCGCAGGAGGCGCCGGACGCGCGTCAGCCACGAGACCCGGGGCACCGGACCCCGCACCGCGGCCCCCGGGCCCGCTTCCGGCGGCGGGGCGGGAACCGGCCGCACGTCGCTGCGGACCGGCGGGGCCGGCAGCGGGGCCGGGAGGTCGTCGGCCTGCGGGGGGCGCGGGGCGAAGGACACGGGCAGGGCCGTGAGGTGCCGGGCCCAGGTGGAGGAGCGCCAGCTGAGGCTCTCCTCGGGGACGGACAGGGCGATGTCGGGCAGCCGGGTGAGCAGGATGTCGATGCCCGCGTCGGCGATGATGCGGCCGATGTCCTGGCCCGGGCACTCGTGGGTGCCCGCGCTGAAGGACAGGTGCGCCCGGTTGTGGTGCACGGGGGTGGCCGCGTCCGGCCGGATGGCCTGGTCGACGTTGCCCGCGGCCAGACCAAGGAGCAGCATGTCCCCGGCCTTGATCTCCTGCCCCCCGAGCGTGGTGTCGTCGTTGGCCCAGCGGCCGGGGCACACCATCAGCGGCGGCTCGTCCCAGAGGACCTGCTCCACCGCCTCGGGCAGGGTCATCTGACCGCCCGCCAGCGAACCGCGGAACCGCGGGTCGGTGACGACCATGCGCAGCACGTTGGACATGAGGTTGGCGGTCGTCTCGTACCCGGCGAGCAGGATGAGCCGGAGGTGGTGCTGGACCTCCTCGTCGCTGAGGCCCGCGGGGTGGGCCATCAGCGCCGAGGCGATGTCCAGGCCCGGACGCGACCGCTTGGTGACGACGAGCTGCGCGAGGCACTCCAGCACGAAGGCGTTGCTGGCGAGGGAGGTCTCGGTCGCCTTGAAGAGGTCACGGGCGGCGCGCACCAGCTTGGGGGCGTCCTCGTCGGACATCCCGAGCAGGTGGGTGAGGGTGAGCATGGGCAGGTGCTCGGCGAACCGCTCGACCAGCTCCACCTCGCCGTCCTCGCAGAACGAGTCGATCAGCTCGTGCGAGAAGCGGGTGATGACGCGCCGCACGCCCCGGTGGTCGAACTGGCTGAGCGAGGCCGTGACCGCGCCGCGCAGCCGCTGGTGCTCCTCGCCGTCCGCGCAGACGCAGTCGGGGCGCCAGCCGATCATCGGGATGAGCGGGGAGGTGGCGGGGTCGATCTCCCCGCTCCGCCAGCCGTGCCAGACGCGGGGGTCGCGGGAGAACTGGGTCGGGCGGCTGGCCACGTCCCGGTTCTCCAGGTACCCGAGGACGAGCCAGGCGCGGACGTCGCCGTCGAGGAGGACGGGTGCCACCGGGCCGTGGGCGGCACGCAGCTCCTCGTACAGGCCCATCGGGTCCGTCTCGGCGGCGGGGCCGTAGAGGCGGGTGGCTCCGCCGGGGCCGTTGTGGAGGTGGGCCGGGCAGCCCGGGGGCGGGACCGCCCCGGACGGTGCGGTGTCGTGGGCGGTGGGCGGGTGGGTCATGCGGTCTCCTGGGCGGCGGCAAGGGTGCACAGATAGCCCATCAGCGCGAGCAGGGCGTCGCGGCAGGACGCGCGGTCCCGCGCGTCACAGGTGACGATGGGCACGGTTTCGCCGAGGGCCAGCGCGGCGCGCAGATCGGCGAGGGGGTACTGGGGGGCCTCCGGGAAGGCGTTGACGGCCACGACGAACGGGACGCGGCGGTCCTCGAGCCGGGTGATGACCTCGAAGGAGACCTCGATCCTGCGGGTGTCGACGAGGACGACGGCGCCGAGCGCGCCCTCGAAGATGCCGTTCCACAGGAACCAGAAGCGCTCCTGTCCGGGGGTGCCGAACAGGTAGAGGATCAGCTCGTGGTTGATGCTGATCCGTCCGAAGTCCAGGGCGACGGTCGTGGTCTTCTTGTCCCGGGCGCCGGGGTTGTGGTCGATCCCGACGCCCGCCTGGGTCATGGTCTCCTCGGTGGTCAGGGGCGGGATCTCGCTCACCGCCCCGACCATGGTCGTCTTGCCGACCCCGAAGCCCCCGACGATCACGACCTTGACTCCCCTGGCGCCGTGCGGCAGCAGCAGGTCGGTGTCGCGCCGGCCGGCGGCGATGACGTCAGAGCTTGCGTAGTCCATGGATCACCGCCTCCAACAGGCCGCGTTCGGGATAGGCCGCCACGGGCACGGGCGCGATGGCCTCGACCCGCTCCTCCTCGACGAGTTGGGTGAGCAGCACGGTGACGATGCTGAAGGGGAGGCTGAGGTAGGCAGAGACCTCGGCCACCGAGAGCGGGTACGTGCACAGGGTGAGGATGGCCGCGTGCTCGGGCTGCATGGCGGGGTCGGGCTCGGCCCTCGTCGCGATGAGGGTGACCAGGTTGAAGGTCCCGGACGCGGGGTCCGGGCCTCCGGTAATGACGTAGAGCGGGACGGGTGTGCCTTCATTCCAGGGGCCCTGGTTCTCCGATGTCACATCGCCTGCCCGACGTCCTCACGGGGAGGGCTGGTCATGTGCTGGCCGATGCGGATGACCAGCGTCCGCATCCGGTCGCCGAGGAGGCCGGCGTCCACCTCCTGGTCGGCGAGGACCGCGAGATAGGCCCCGGGACCGGCGGCCATCAGGGAGAAGTAGCCGCCGTCGGCCTCGATCCCGACCATCCGCGTCGACCCGTCCCCCTGCGGGAACATCTGCGCGATGGCCCGCGCCAGGCTCTGGATGCCGGAGCAGGCGGCGGCGAGCGCGTCGGCGGTGTCGGGGGCCGTGTTCGCCTGCCCGATGCACAGGCCGTCCGACGACAGGACGACCACGTGTCGCACGTACGGGACGCTGCTCACCAGGTCCGTGAGCATCCAGTCCATGTTCGGCAGTGGCTGCATGTTACTCGTCCTCATCTGACGGCTCGCTGGAAGAAGGGGAGGGGTCGGCGACCGTTCGCCTGTCGCCTCTCTTGTCGCCGTTGAACGCCTCCCACATCAGTCCCGGCTGGCGGGAGCCGCCGGAGGTGCCCCGGGAGGCCGCCGGATCGGCGGAGGGCGCGGGTCCCGCCTGTACGACGGGGGTCGGGACGGGCGACTCGCGGCGGCGCTGCGGGAGCGCGGGCGAGGGGGACTCCCGTCGTCGTTGCGGGAGTCCGTTGGCGGTCCTGCGGATCTCGACGGTGTCCGCGGTGGCACCGGGCACGGGGGTCGGCCGGGGCAGGACGGGGCCGCCGATGCGCCGGCGGAGGAGCTCCGGATTGCGCAGGGCGGACTGCGGCACCGTGGTGATCAGGCGGCGGGGGACGAGCACCACGGCCCGTACGCCGCCGTAGGCCGAGGTGCGCAGGTCGACCTCGCAGCCGTGCTCGCGGGCCAGCCGGCTGACCACCGGGAGGCCGAGCTGCGTCAGCTCGCCCAGGCCCGACAGGTTGACCCCGTTCCGCGACTGCGCCATGACGCGCTCGACGCGTCGGCGGACCTCCTCGGTGAGGCCCACGCCGCGGTCCTCGATCTCGATCGCGATGCCGGTGGGCACCTCGCTCGCGGTCACCTCGACCGGGGTGTGCGGCGGCGAGAACGTCGTGGCGTTGTCCAGGAGTTCGGCGAGCAGGTGCATCAGCGGTTCGGCGCCGGGGCCGACCACCGCGACCTCCGTCACCGACGTCAGCTTCACGCGGGGGTAGTCCACGATCCGGGACATGGCGCCGCGCAGGACGTCGTAGAGCGGGATCGCCTTGGACCACTGGCGGCCGGGGCGGGCGTCACCGAGGACCGCGACGCTGGCCGCGAGGCGGCCGATCAGGGCGTTGCGGTGGTCGACGTCCTGCAGGCCGCGGGAGACCACGAGGTCCGTGCCGTGGAGGATCTGCATGGCGTGCAGGTCCTTGGCGAGCTGGTGCACGATGGCCTGGACCCGGCGGGCGATGGCCACCAGGGCGCGCTGGGAGGCGTCCCGGGTGTTCTCCTCGGCCTCCACGGCTTCCAGGAAGGTCTGCAGGGTGCCCCTGAGCGCCTCGGCGTAGTCCGGGTCGATGTGCTGGCCGAACCTGACGGCCCTGAGGATCTCGCGGGAGGGGTCGCCCCTCTGCAGCCGGGCGACGGCCGCGGGGAGGAGCTCCTCGGCGAGCCAGACGACGGTGGCGCGCTGGTCCGCGAGGCGCCCCAGCAGCTCGGCCTCGCGCTGGGCGTGCCGCTCCGCCGCCTCGGCGACGGTCCGCGCGTGCCGGTCCGCCACGGCCGCGCGTGTTCGGCGCGCGGCGGCGGCGGAGGTGACGAGCGTCAGCAGGACCGCGGCGAGTCCGCACCACGCGACGGGTGTCCGTATGTGCGCGGGGGTGACGAGAAGCGCTATCGCGGAGGCCGCGGCGAGGACGCCGGGCGGGAGGAGCCACACCCGGGCGGCCGCGGCCGGTCCGGATCTGGGAAGTGAGCCTGCACGAACCATCAGGGGGTCCCTAAACCGTCTGAAAACGAACGGACTGAGGTGATGTGATGCGCCGACGGATCGCTTCGAGAGCGCGCGGACGACCGCTTTCCCGCACGGCCGCGCCCCGTCCGCGCACCCCCAGCGTTCATGACTCGCTGTGAGCGCGCCGCAACACATCGGGGAGCATAGTCAGTTCGGGTTCGCCATGTGACCTTGCTGGAAGGACAGCCTCCAGCGGTCATTTCGGGCCCGGAAAGCGACCGATCAGCGAATGAATTCGCAAGGAACCGATCGCGTTCTGACGTCCGGGCGCATGGGTCCGCCCCCGGCCCGCGCGCGGCGGCGGGCGGGCCCGCGGGGCGGGGGGGCGGCCCGCACCCCCCCGCGGGCGGGACCCCCCCCCCCCCCACCCCCCCTGAGGCTGCCCCCCACACGCCGCAAACCCAGCAACAACATGTGCGCGCGCCGCAAGCCGCGGGCGGGGGGGGGGGCGCCAGCGAGCGCGGCCCCG
>NZ_JBHWFF010000027.1:0-32812 GCF_042733785.1 Streptomyces sp. NPDC059695
GCACCAGGTGGTGCGGGTCAGGGCGCGGGAGCCTGGGCCCGGCAAGAGGCGCCGTCCGTTGTGCCCACCCGTTCCGCCCCAGCGGAACGATTGCCCACAACGGGCGGGGCGGCGTTCGGTGAGGGTGGGCACCGCCCCGGCGGAACGATTGCCCACAACGGGGTGGGCGCAGCCCACGACGGCGGGGCGCGGGCCCACAACGGGGTGGGCGCCGACCGCCGCGGCAGGGCGCGGGCTCACAACGGCGGCGCGCCGCCCCCGCGTCAGCCCTCCGCGATCACCACCGCCGACGCCACCCCCGCGTCATGGCTCAGCGAGACGTGCCAGTGGCGGACGCCCAGTTCCGCCGCCCGCGCCGCCACCGTCCCCCGGACCCGCAGTCGGGGCTGCCCCGTGCCCTCCACGTACACCTCGGCGTCCGTCCAGTGCAGTCCGCCCGGCGCGCCGAGCGCCTTCGCGAGCGCCTCCTTCGCGGCGAACCGCACCGCGAGCGACGCGGGCCCGCGCCGCTCGCCGCTGGGGAGCAGCAGCTCCCGCTCGACGAAGAGGCGCTGGAGCAGCCCCGGTGTCCGCTCGATCGACGCGGCGAAGCGGTCGATCTCCGCCACGTCGATCCCCACCCCAATGATCATTTCCCACTCACTCCACGGTCACGGATTTGGCCAGGTTGCGCGGCTGGTCGACCTCGTTGCCCCGCGCGGTGGCGAGCTCGCAGGCGAAGACCTGGAGCGGCACCGTGGCGACCAGCGGCTGGAGCAGCGTAGGCGTGGCGGGGATGCGGACGAGATGGTCGGCGTACGGGACGACGGCCTCGTCGCCCTCCTCCGCGATGACGATGGTCCGGGCTCCGCGGGCCCGGATCTCCTGGATGTTGGAGACGATCTTGTCGTGGAGGACGGAGCGCCCGCGCGGCGAGGGGACGACCACGACGACCGGCAGGTCCTCCTCGATGAGGGCGATCGGCCCGTGCTTGAGCTCGCCGGCCGCGAAGCCCTCCGCGTGCATGTAGGCGAGTTCCTTGAGCTTGAGCGCCCCCTCCAGGGCCACCGGGTAGCCGACGTGCCGTCCGAGGAACAGCACGGTGTCCTTGTGGGCGAGCGAGCGGGCCAGGGCCCGTACCGGCTCCATGGTCTCCAGCACCCGCTCGACCTCGTCGCCGATCCGGGCGAGCTCGCGCACGACGGCGTGGATCTCGTCGCCCCACTTGGTGCCGCGCACCTGGCCGAGGTAGAGGGCGAGGAGGTAGCAGGCGACGAGCTGGGTGAGGAAGGCCTTGGTCGAGGCGACGGCGACCTCGGGCCCGGCGTGCGTGTAGAGCACGGCGTCGGATTCGCGCGGGATGGTCGAGCCGTTGGTGTTGCACACGGCGAGCACCTTCGCGCCCTGCTCGCGGGCGTGCCGGAGCGCCATGAGGGTGTCCATGGTCTCGCCGGACTGGGAGATCGCGATGACCAGGGTGCGCTGGCCGAGGATCGGGTCGCGGTAGCGGAACTCGCTGGCGAGCTCGACCTCGCAGGGGATCCTGGTCCAGTGCTCGATGGCGTACTTGGCGATGAGCCCGGCGTGGAAGGCGGTGCCGCAGGCGATGATGACGACCTTGTCGGCCTCGCGGAGCACGGCGTCGGGGATGCGCACCTCGTCGAGGGTGAGCCGGCCGGTCCCGTCGATCCGCCCGAGGAGGGTGTCGGCGACGGCCTTGGGCTGCTCGGCGATCTCCTTGAGCATGAAGGAGGCGTAGCCGCCCTTCTCGGCGGCGGAGGCGTCCCAGTCGACGTGGTAGGCCCGGACGTCGGCCGGCACCCCGTCGAAGTCGGTGACGGTGACGCCCTCCCGGGTCAGCTCGACGACCTGGTCCTGGCCGAGCTCGATCGCGGAGCGGGTGTGCGCGATGAAGGCGGACACGTCGGAGGCGAGGAAGTTCTCGCCCTCGCCGACGCCGACGACGAGCGGCGAGTTCCGGCGGGCGCCGACGACGACGTCGGGCTGGTCGGCGTGCACGGCGACCAGGGTGAAGGCCCCGTCGAGCCGGCGGCAGACGAGCCGCATGGCCTCCGCGAGGTCCCCGGCGGACGAGAACTCCTCGGCGAGGAGGTGGGCGACGACCTCGGTGTCGGTCTCGGACAGCAGCGTGTGTCCGCGGTCGCCGAGCTCCTCGCGCAGGGCCGCGAAGTTCTCGATGATGCCGTTGTGGACGACGGCGACGCGCCCGGCGTTGTCGAGGTGGGGGTGCGCGTTGGCGTCGGTGGGCCCGCCGTGGGTGGCCCAGCGGGTGTGCCCGATGCCGACGGAACCGCCGGCCAGGGGCCGGTCGACGAGCTCCTTCTCCAGGTTGACGAGCTTGCCCGCCTTCTTGGCCGCCGCCAGCCCGCCGTCGGCGAGGACCGCGACACCGGCCGAGTCGTAGCCCCGGTATTCGAGCCGCTTGAGGCCCGCGACCACCACATCAAGCGCCGACTGCCCGCCGACGTATCCCACGATTCCGCACATGACGGCAGACTACGGCGGAACCCGCCCCACCGGCCGGAGTCGACGCGTCGCGAGCCCCCGCCCGTGTCGCGCTCGCGCCGCGCGCCCTCGGACGGCGCCCGTACGCCCCCCGGGTCAGCCCAGCTTGGCGGCCTGGGCGTCGATCACGGCCTTCGGCAGGGCCTTGACCGTGCCGCCGAGGCTGAGGGTGGAGAAGGAGGCGAGCGTGCCGCCCTTGCGGAAGACGACCACCTTGGTGACGAAGGGCTCGCCGTCCATGTCGGTGGTGACGGTCCACGCGAGCGACTCCTCGCCGGCGGAGACCGTCTCCGGCGCGACCTTGGTGATCTTCGTCTTCTCGCCGCCGCCGAGGAGCGTGAAGCCTCCCGCGCATTCCGTGCCGGCGGTCTTCAGCGAGGCGAAGGCCTCCTGGGCGCCCTGCCCGTCGTACGAGCCGAGGGCCACGCTGGTGACGGGTGCGCTGAGCGCCCCGAGGGCGTCCTGCGGCGAGGCCGTGGCGCCCTCGGTCTTCGGCACCTCGATGACCTTGCGGTTCGCGGTGGCGGCCGGGTTCCCGGTGGCGAGGAAGGACATGGCGTCGGCGAGCGGCTTGCAGGCGGGCTTGTCCGTGGCGACGGCCTCGGGCTTCACGAGGTCCGCGGCCTTGGCCTTCTGGACCTGGTGGCCGGGCAGGTCGGCCTGCTCGACGACGAGCCTCTCCAGCTCGGCGGAGGACAGGGCCTTCGCGTCGGGCGCACTGCTGGTGGCGGAGGCGCTCGGCGACGCGGAGTCCTTCCCGGCGTCCTTGTCCCCGCTGCCGCAGGCGCTGACGAGCAGCGCGAGGGAGGCGGCGGTGACGGCGACGGCGGTGTTTCGGGTGAACGTGCGCATCGGGCGTGGCTCTCTGTTTCTCTTCGTGACGACACGACGCCGTGTCGACGTGGCGACGTGGCGACGTGGCGTCGTGGTGTCGTGGCGTCGTGGTGACTTCGTGCGCCGCCCCGTGGCGGCTCCCCCCGCGTGAAGAACAGGAGCCCACGCGGCATCACAGCATGATCGCCGCATCGCGAGGGCGGTTCAACGCCTTTTGACGCGTGACCGACCCCACGGCCCACGGAGCCCGCCGACCCCCGACAATGGCGGGGTGATCACTTCGCCGCCACGAAGCCCCGACGGAGAACCCGGCAACGGCGCCGGCCCCGGCGGGACCGCCGGACCCGGAAGCCTCCAGACCGGGAGCGGCGGGTCCCCCGCACCCGGCACCCCCGGCAACGGGACCGCCACCCCCGGCAACGGCGCCGCCCAGGCCGCCGCACCCGCCACCCCCCGCAACGGCGCCGGCCACCGCAAGCCGTCCGAGGCGTCGCCGTACGTCGACCTCACCCGGGCCGAGTGGAGCGCCCTGCGCGACAAGACGCCGCTCCCGCTGACCGCCGACGAGGTCGAGCGGCTCCGTGGTCTCGGTGACGTCATCGACCTCGACGAGGTGCGGGACATCTACCTCCCGCTCTCCCGGCTGCTCAACCTGTACGTGCAGGCCACCAGCGGCCTGCGCGGCGCGCTGAACACCTTCCTCGGCGCGAGCGCCGAGCAGCGCGGCACGCCCTTCGTCATAGGGGTCGCCGGTTCGGTGGCCGTCGGCAAGTCGACGGTCTCCCGGCTCCTCCAGGCGCTGCTCGCCCGCTGGCCGGAGCACCCGCGCGTGGAGCTGGTGACCACGGACGCCTTCCTCTACCCGATGGAGGAGCTGAAGGCGCGCGGCCTGATGTCGCGGAAGGGGTTCCCCGAGTCGTACGACCGCCGGGCCCTGACCCGTTTCGTCGCGGACGTCAAGGCGGGCAAGGACGAGGTCACGGCCCCGGTCTACTCGCACCTGATCTACGACCGGGTGCCCGGGGAGCGGCTCGTCGTCCGCCGCCCGGACATCCTCATCGTGGAGGGCCTGAACGTCCTCCAGCCGGCCCTTCCCGGCAAGGACGGCCGCACCAGGGTGGGCCTGGCCGACTACTTCGACTTCTCGGTGTACGTGGACGCGCGGCCCGAGGACATCGAGCGCTGGTACCTGAACCGCTTCCGGAAGCTGCGCGACACCGCGTTCCAGGACCCGTCCTCGTACTTCCGGCGCTGGACGCAGGTCTCCGAGGACGAGGCCTTCGACTACGCGCGCACGATGTGGCGGACCATCAACAAGGTGAACCTCCTGGAGAACGTGGCCCCGACGCGCGGCCGGGCGACCCTCGTCGTCCGCAAGGGCCCCGACCACAAGGTGCAGCGCCTGAGCCTGCGGAAGCTCTGAACCTCCGTACGCTCTCCCCATGCTGCATCTGCGGATGATCGTCCCGCCCGACCGCACGTCCGAGGCCGTCCGGCTGATCGAGTCGACGGTGGGCACCACCCATCTGGTGGTGCTGCCCGGCGCGGCCCGCGACCCCTCGGGCGACGTCGTGATGTGCGACGTGGCCCGCGAGGCGGGGCACGAACTGCTCAACGGCCTCCGCGCGCTGAGGATCGATCAGGACGGCTCGATCGCCGTCGACACCATCGACTTCTCCCTCTCCGCGCGCGCGGACGCGGCGGAGGAGGAGGCCCCGGGCGAGCCCGCGGACGCGGTGATCTGGGAGCAGCTGGCGGGCGCGACGCACGAGGAGTCGACGCTCTCCATCACGTACAGCGCGTTCATGATCCTGGCGACGATGATCGCGGCCTGCGGTGTCGTCCTGGACAACGCGATCCTGATCGTGGGCGCGATGGCGGTCGGGCCGGAGTTCGGACCGCTGGCCGGGGTCTGTACGGCGATCGTGCAGCGTGCGCCGAAGCTGGCGGCCCGGTCGCTGTTCGCGCTGGTCGTGGGGTTCGCGGCGGCGATCGTGGCGACGACGGTGTTCAGCCTGGGGATAGACGCGCTCGACCTGTTCAGCCAGGCCCAGCTGGACGCGGACCGGCCCAACACCAAGTTCATCTGGCAGCCGGACCCGTTCTCGTTCGTGGTGGCGCTGCTCGCGGGCGCGGCCGGGACCCTCTCGCTGACCTCCGCCAAGTCGGGGGCCCTGGTGGGCGTGGCGATCTCGGTGACGACGGTCCCCGCGGGCGCGAACGCGGCGGTGGCGCTCAGCTACGGGGACCTGAGCCAGATGTGGGGCTCGGTCGAGCAGCTGGGCCTGAACCTCTTCGGCATCATGCTGGCCGGGACGCTCACCCTGTACGGGCAGAAGCTGCTGTGGCGCACCCAGCGCGGCCGGTGGCGGCGCGAACCGAAGACCTGAGGCACGGAGAAGGGCCCCCGCCGGAAACCGGCGGGGGCCCTCACCCTTGCATGACGGCGCCTCAGGCAGGCTAGCCCAGCGCGGACTTCACGACGTCCGCGAGGCGCTGCGCGACCGCGCGGGCCTGCTCGATGTCGGCGGCCTCGACCATGACGCGGACCAGCGGCTCGGTGCCGGAGGAACGCAGCAGGACGCGGCCGGTGGAGCCGAGCTCGCGCTCGGCGTCGGTGACGGCGGCGGCGAGTTCACCGGAGGTGGTGACCCGGGACTTGTCGACGTCCTTGACGTTGATGAGGATCTGCGGGAGCCGCTCCATGACGCCGGCGAGGTCCGCGAGCGACTTGCCGGTGGCGGCGACACGGGCGGCCAGCATGAGCCCGGTGAGGGTGCCGTCGCCGGTGGTGGCGTGGTCGAGCACGATGACGTGCCCGGACTGCTCGCCGCCGAGCGCGTAGCCGTTCTCCTTCATGGACTCCAGGACGTAGCGGTCGCCGACCGCGGTCTGGACGAGGTTCAGGCCCTCGCGCTCCATGGCGAGCTTGAAGCCCAGGTTGGACATGACGGTCGCGACGACGGTGTCGCCGCGCAGGGTGCCGGCCTCGCGCATCGCGAGGGAGAGCACGGCGAGGATCTGGTCGCCGTCGACCTCGTTGCCGGCCGCGTCCACGGCGAGGCAGCGGTCGGCGTCGCCGTCGTGGGCGATGCCGAGGTCGGCGCCGTGCTCGACGACGGCGGCCCGCAGCAGGCCGAGGTGGGTGGAGCCGCAGCCGTCGTTGATGTTGAGGCCGTCCGGCTCGGCGCCGATGGTGACGACCCGGGCGCCGGCCCGGGTGAACGCCTCCGGCGAGACGCGGGCGGCGGCGCCGTGGGCCTCGTCGAGGACGATCGTCAGGCCGTCGAGGCGGTTGGGGAGGACGGCGAGGAGGTGCGAGACGTACGTCTCGAAGCCCTCGTCGTAGTCGCGGACGCGGCCGACGCCGGAACCGGTGGGGCGCTCCCAGGGGGCGCCGGTGCGGTGCTCCTCGTAGACGGCTTCGATCTTGTCCTCGAGGTCGTCGGCGAGCTTGTGGCCGCCGCGCGCGAAGAACTTGATGCCGTTGTCGGGCATGGCGTTGTGGCTGGCGGAGAGCATCACGCCCAGGTCGGCGCCGAGGACGCCGGTGAGGTGGGCCACGGCCGGGGTGGGCAGCACGCCGACGCGCAGCACGTCGACCCCGGCGCTGGCGAGGCCGGCGACGACGGCCGCCTCGAGGAACTCTCCGGAGGCGCGCGGGTCACGCCCGACCACCGCGGTCGGCCGATGGCCCTCGAAGGTGCCCGCCTCGGCGAGCACGTGCGCGGCCGCGACCGACAGGCCGAGCGCAAGCTCCGCCGTCAGGTCCGCGTTGGCGACGCCGCGTACGCCGTCCGTGCCGAAGAGTCGTCCCACAGCTGTCCTCCGAAAATACGTGCCCAAGCTGATGAAAGATGAAAGAGGTGACGAAAGAGGTTATGAAAAAACGTACGCCCCGACGGCACGGGCAGTGCCGCCGGGGCGTACGAAAGCAGACCGAGCAGGCGATTAACGCTTGCTGTACTGCGGAGCCTTACGGGCCTTCTTGAGACCGGCCTTCTTCCGCTCGACCGCACGGTCGTCACGGGAGAGGAAGCCGGCCTTCTTCAGCGCCGGGCGGTTGTTCTCGACGTCCGCCTCGTTCAGCGCACGGGCCACGCCGAGGCGCAGGGCGCCGGCCTGGCCGGAGACACCGCCACCCGCGATGCGGGCGATGACGTCGTAGCGGTTGTCGAGCTCGAGCACCTTGAAGGGCTCGTTGACTTCCTGCTGGTGCACCTTGTTGGGGAAGTAGTCCTCAAGGGTGCGACCGTTGATCTTCCACTTGCCGGTGCCCGGAACGATCCGGACGCGGGCGATGGCGTTCTTGCGACGGCCCAGGCCGGCGGCCGGCTGCGGGTCGCCGAAGCGGGACGCGAGCGACTCGGAGGTGTACTCACCCTCGACGAGCTCGGTCTCGGTGGTGTACTCCTCGACGCCCTCGAACTCGTCGACGGGGGTCTCGGGGGTGGTCTCGGCCACGATGCTCCTCAGATTTCTTTCGTTCTTAGGGGGTGTGGCCGGAACTACTGCGCGACCTGGGTGATCTCGAACGGGACCGGCTGCTGCGCAGCGTGCGGGTGGTTCTCGCCCGCGTAGACCTTCAGCTTCGAGAGCATCTGACGGCCCAGGGAGTTCTTGGGGATCATGCCCTTGATGGCCTTCTCGACGGCCTTCTCGGGGTTCTTGTCGAGCAGCTCGTCGTAACGGACGGAGCGCAGACCACCCGGGAAGCCAGAGTGGCGGTAGGCCATCTTCTGGGTCTTCTTGTTGCCGGACAGGTGGACCTTGTCAGCGTTGATGATGATGACGAAGTCGCCCATGTCCATGTGGGGGGCGTAGACCGGCTTGTGCTTGCCTCGCAGGAGGTTCGCAGCCGTCGTCGCCAGACGGCCCAGGACGATGTCCTGCGCGTCGATGATGTGCCACTGGCGAGTGACATCGCCGGGCTTGGGGCTGTACGTACGCACTTCGTAGCCTTCGCTTCTTCAGTGGATGGAGTCCAGACACACCTGAAGCGATCATGCAGCTGGGGCCTGCACTGCCGGGATCGAGCCCGTATGCGAGCCACTGGTAACTGCTCCAGGGAACCTGCGTAACGGCTCTTCGTGTGAGAACGACGAAGCCACTACGCACAACAAACCGCAACAGTACCCGCGCGCCCCCGGACGGGTCAAAACGCGCGGCCCCCACCCCGCGCACCCGACCCGCCCGCCGTGACCGCCGTCAGCGCGCCACCGCCGTCACCGCGCCCGCTCGACCCGCCGCTCGTCCCACACGGGCTCGCTGGTCTCGCGTACGACTCCGTCCGAGCCGAAGACCAGGAAGCGGTCGAAGGACTTCGCGAACCAGCGGTCGTGCGTGACGGCCATCACCGTCCCGTCGTACGACTCCAGGCCCTCCTGGAGCGCCTCCGCCGATTCCAGGTCCAGGTTGTCCGTCGGCTCGTCCAGCAGCAGCGCCGTCGTGCCCGCGAGCTCCAGGAGCAGGATCTGGAAGCGCGCCTGCTGCCCGCCCGAGAGCCGGTCGAAGGACTGGTCGCCCTGCCGCTCCAGCTCGTACCGCCGCAGCATCGACATCGCCCCGCCGCGGTCCTTGGCGTGCTCCGTCCACAGGATGTCGACGAGCGGCCGCCCGGCCAGCTCCGGGTGCGCGTGGGTCTGCGCGAAGTGCCCCGGCACGACCCGGGCCCCGAGCTTCCACGCACCCGTGTGGGCGACGGACGGGTCCCCCGCGAGCAGCCGCAGGAAGTGCGACTTGCCGGAGCCGTTCGAACCGAGGACGGCGACCCGCTCCCCGTAGAAGATCTCCAGCGAGAACGGCTTCATCAGACCGGTCAGCTCAAGGTTCTCGCAGGTCACGGCCCGCACCCCGGTCCGCCCGCCGCGCAGCCGCATCCGGATGTCCTGCTCGCGCGGCGGCTCCGGCGGCGGCCCGGCCTCCTCGAACTTCCTCAGCCGGGTCTGCGCCGCCGCGTACCGGGAGGCCATCTCGTGGCTGACCGCGGCCGCCTGCCGCAGGTTGACCACCAGCTTCTTCAGCTGCGCGTGCTTCTCGTCCCAGCGCCGCTTCAGCTCCTCGAAGCGGGCGAACCGCTCCCGCCGGGCCTCGTGGAAGGTGTCGAAGCCGCCACCGTGCACCCAGACGTCCGACCCGGCCGGGCCGGGCTCGACCGCGATGATCTTCTGGGCGCCCCGGGAGAGCAGCTCCCGGTCGTGGGAGATGAAGAGCACGGTCTTGCGGGTCTCCCGCAGCCGCTCCTCCAGCCACCGCTTGCCGGGCACGTCGAGGTAGTTGTCCGGCTCGTCGAGGAGCAGCACCTCGTCGGGGCCGCGCAGCAGCGACTCCAGGACCAGCCGCTTCTGCTCACCGCCGGAGAGCGTCCGGACCTCGCGGAACTGCGCCTTCTCGTACGGGACGCCCAGCGCGGCCATCGTGCAGATGTCCCAGAGGGTCTCGGCCTCGTACCCCTGCACCTCGGCCCAGTCGCTGAGGGCCTGCGCGTACTTCATCTGCGCGGCCTCGTCGTCCACCGTCATGATCAGGTGCTCGGCCTCGTCGACCGCCTTCGCGGCCTCCCGGATCCTCGGCTGCGCGACGGAGACCAGCAGGTCACGGACGGTGGACGCGTCCCGTACGGAGCCGACGAACTGCGGCATCACACCGAGCCCGCCGCTGACCGTGACCGTGCCGCCGTGCGGCTGGAGCTCCCCGGCGATCATCCGGAGCAGTGTGGTCTTGCCGGCGCCGTTGGCCCCGACGAGGGCGACGACGGCGCCCTCTCCGACCCGGAAGGAGGCGTCCCCGAGCAGGACCCTCCCGTCGGGAAGGTAGTACTCCAGATGCGCGGCCTCGACATGTCCCATGGGATGCATTGTCGCCGCCCGCGTCGGCCCGGCCCAACCGGTTTAGGATGCGCGGCATGAGCTTTGGGGGACCGCAGTGGCCGCAGGAGCCGCAGCAGCAGGGGCAGCAGGGGTACGGACAGCAGCCCGGGTACGGGCAGCAGGACCAGGGGCAGGGGCAGCAGGGAAGCGGCGGCGGCTACGGCTACCCGCAGCCCCAGCAGGGGGGCGGCTACGGCTACCCGCCCCAGCAGCAGGGCGGCGGGTACGGCTACCCTCCCCGGCAGCCGGACCCGTTCCCGGGCGCGCAGGGCGGCGGTGACGCGCCCGACTGGGGCGCCCTGGCCGACGCCTCGGCCTCGCGCGGCCGACGCAAGCGCCTCCTGCTGATCGGCGGCGGGGTGGTGGCCGCGGTGGCCGTGGGCGCGATCGTCGCGACCGCCGTCGTGAGCACGAACAAGAAGAACGACGAGGCCAGGAACGGCCCGGTCCCCACCGGCACGGTCTCCCCCACCGGCACGCCGCCCCCCGAGCCGACCTTCTCGTCGGTGGCCCCGCCGCCCCCGCCGAACCCGAAGGACTACATCTCGGACCCGAAGAAGGACAAGGCCCCGCTCAGCGCGGAGGGCCTCTTCCCGGGCAAGAAGCTGACCATGAGCGGCCGCCCGTACAAGAAGGGCGCGACCTCCTCGACGACGAACTGCGCGGCCGTCACCCAGGGCGGCCTGGGCACCGTCCTGCAGCGGAACGGCTGCCGGCGGGTGCTCCGCGCCACCTACGTGAAGGACGGGGTGGCCGTCACCGTCGGCGTCGCCGTCTTCCCGTCGGAGGCGGCGGCCCAGAAGGCGAAGGACCAGGCCGCCGGCGGCATCGCGCCCCTGGTCGGCGCCGGCGTCGGTGACTTCTGCCACGCCACGGTCTGCCTCCGCCGCTCGAACGCGATCGGCCGCTACGCGTACTTCACCCAGGCCGGTTTCGCCAACGGCAGGAAGGTCACCAAGGCCGACAAGCCCGTCTTCCAGGCCAGCGACGACCTCGGCACCTTCGCCTTCAACCAGATCTACGCCCGGGGCCGCTCCCAGGCCTCAGCAGCAGCCGGCGCTCCCCGGGAGTGACCGCTTGTTGCGGGCCTCCCTGCTGCGGGCGGCGAGCAGCTCGTCCGCCGGGTAGCCGACCTCCTCGAGGGTGAGGCCGTGCGGCCGCACGACGTGGACGGCCGAGTCGCGGACACCGGCGGCGAGCACCTTGCCGGGCCAGTCGACCGGCCGGTGGCCGTCGCCGACGAAGAGCAGGGCGCCGACGAGCGAGCGGACCATGTTGTGGCAGAAGGCGTCCGCCTTGACGGTCGCCTCCAGGATCCCGTCCTCGCGCCGCTCCCAGCGCAGCACCTGGAGCGTGCGGATGGTGGTGGCGCCCTCGCGCTTCTTGCAGTACGCGGCGAAGTCGTGCTCGCCGACGAGCGCGGTGGCGGCCTCGTTCATGGCGTCCATGTCGAGGGCCCAGTCGTGCCACAGCACGTGCCCGCGGAGCAGCGGGTCGACGCCACCAGGGTTGTCGGTGACGCGGTAGGCGTAGCGGCGCCAGACGGCCGAGAAGCGCGCGTTGAAGCCCGTGGGGGCCTCCTCCACACTCCACACCCGCACGTCGTGGGAGAGCCGCCCCGCGAGCCGCCGCAGCAGCTTGTCGCGGTGCTCGGACCACACGTCCACGGGCAGGTCCACATGGGCGACCTGCCCGCGCGCGTGCACCCCGGCGTCGGTCCGGCCGGCGACGGTCAGCTCGTACGTCTCCCTGGACCGGGTCACGGTCCGCAGGGCGTCCTCGATCTCGCCCTGCACGGTCCGCTGCCCCTGGGCCTGCTTGGCCCAGCCGGAGAAGTCCCTGCCGTCGTACGAAAGGTCAAGGCGTACCCGTACGAACCCGTCCTGCACGTCATCGCTCACGCGGAGATCCTCTCAAAGACACGGTCGACACACGGGAACGGGCCCGCACCCCAGGGGGTACGGGCCCGCTCACGAGAAACGGAGGAACGCTTACGCGTCCTTCGACTCCTCGGCCGGAGCCTCGGCGGCCGCGTCGGCCTCCTTGACGGCGCGCACGGTGGCGGCCTCGGCCTCGGCGACGGTCGCCTTCTTGGCGATCTCGCCCTCGACCAGCTCGATCACGGCCATCGGGGCGTTGTCGCCACGACGGTTGCCGATCTTCGTGATGCGGGTGTAACCACCCGGACGCTCCGAGTAGCGCGGGGCGATCTCGGTGAAGAGGGTGTGGACGATGCCCTTGTCGGTGATCGTCTGCAGCACCAGGCGACGGTTGTGGATGTCGCCCTTCTTCGCCTTGGTGATCAGGCGCTCGGCGACCGGACGCAGGCGACGGGCCTTGGCCTCGGTCGTGGTGATGCGGCCGTGCTCGAAGAGCGACTTCGCCAGGTTGGCGAGGAGCAGCTTCTCGTGCGCGGCGGAACCGCCGAGGCGGGCACCCTTCGCGGGACGCGGCATGGTGTTTCTCCTTGTGATCTGCACCGGCCGTATGAGGTACCGATGTCAGTGTCCGAGCGGGCGGATACCCGTCGGAGATCCGGGACGACGCCCGGAAGGGGCGCGGGGCGGAGTCGATTTACGGCTCCGCCGTGCGGGCGCGATCAAGCACAGCGCTCCCGCGCCCGAGTACGGACCCTGAGGCCCGAGCTCTTAGTACTGCTCGGTCTCGACGAAGCCCGCGTCCGCGTCGTCGTCGGCGCCGAAGGCGTCGGCGGCGGCGGTCGGGTCGAATCCGGGCGGGCTGTCCTTGAGGGCCAGGCCCATGCCGGCCAGCTTCGCCTTGACCTCGTCGATCGACTTCGCACCGAAGTTGCGGATGTCGAGCAGGTCGGCCTCGGAGCGGGCGACGAGCTCACCCACGGAGTGGATGCCCTCACGCTTGAGGCAGTTGTACGACCGAACGGTGAGCTCCAGCTCCTCGATCGGCAGCGCCAGGTCGGCGGCGAGGGCGGCGTCCGTCGGGGACGGGCCCATGTCGATGCCCTCGGCGTCGATGTTGAGCTCGCGGGCCAGACCGAACAGCTCGACCAGGGTCTTGCCGGCGGACGCCATGGCGTCACGCGGGCGCATGGCCTGCTTGGTCTCGACGTCGACGATGAGCTTGTCGAAGTCGGTGCGCTGCTCGACTCGGGTCGCCTCGACCTTGTAGGTGACCTTCAGCACGGGGCTGTAGATGGAGTCGACCGGGATGCGGCCGATCTCCTGGCCGACCTGCTTGTTCTGGACGGCGGAGACGTAGCCGCGACCGCGCTCGACGGTCAGCTCCATCTCCAGCTTGCCCTTGCCGTTGAGCGTGGCGAGAACGAGGTCGGGGTTGTGCACCTCGACACCGGCCGGGGGCGCGATGTCGGCGGCGGTGACCAGACCCGGGCCCTGCTTGCGCAGGTACATCACGACCGGCTCGTCGTGCTCCGAGGAGACGACCAGCTGCTTGATGTTGAGGATGAGGTCGGTGACGTCCTCCTTGACGCCCGGCACGGTGGTGAACTCGTGCAGGACACCGTCGATGCGGATGCTGGTGACAGCGGCACCCGGGATCGAGGAGAGGAGGGTACGGCGGAGGGAGTTGCCGAGGGTGTAGCCGAAGCCCGGCTCCAGCGGCTCGATCACGAACCGGGAGCGGAACTCGTCGACGACCTCTTCGGTCAGCGACGGACGCTGAGCGATAAGCATGTCTGTGTTTCCTTCAGTCGTGGACGCCCACCATTTGACGTCCTCGGGGTACTACGTACTGCAAGGGTACGGGCGGTACGCCCCCGGAAGGGGGCGCACCGCCCGAAAGCCCTGGTCAAGCAGGCCGTGCGTCAGACGCGGCGGCGCTTGGGGGGACGGCAGCCGTTGTGCGGCGTGGGGGTGACGTCCTGGATCGAACCGACCTCGAGGCCCGTGGCCTGGAGGGAGCGGATCGCGGTCTCACGGCCGGAGCCGGGACCCTTGACGAAGACGTCGACCTTGCGCATGCCGTGCTCCTGCGCGCGGCGAGCGGCCGACTCGGCGGCCATCTGCGCGGCGAACGGGGTGGACTTGCGCGAGCCCTTGAAGCCGACGTGGCCGGCGGAGGCCCAGGAGATCACGTTGCCCGAGGGGTCCGTGATCGAGACGATCGTGTTGTTGAACGTGCTCTTGATGTGCGCGTGGCCGTGAGCGACGTTCTTCTTTTCCTTGCGGCGCACCTTCTTGGCAGCGCCCTGACGACCCTTGGGGGGCATCTATATCTCCTACGGGAGGTGGTCGGTCCTACAGCGAAGACCGCATGGTCAAGCGTCCGCTGAGGACTACTTCTTGCCCGGCTTCTTCTTGCCGGCGATGGCGCGACGCGGGCCCTTGCGGGTACGAGCGTTCGTGCTGGTGCGCTGGCCGCGGACGGGCAGGCCACGACGGTGGCGCAGACCCTGGTAGCAGCCGATCTCGACCTTGCGGCGGATGTCGGCGGCGATCTCGCGGCGGAGGTCACCCTCGGTCTGGAGGTTGGCGTCCACGTACTCGCGGATCTTGACGAGGTCTTCCTCGGCAAGGTCGCGGACACGGGTGGACGGGTTCACGCCGGTCGCGGCGAGGATCTCCTCGGACCGGGTACGCCCGATGCCGAAGACGTAGGTGAGTGCGACCACCACACGCTTTTCGCGCGGGATGTCAACACCGGAAACGCGTGCCATTCAATGGCTCCTGTGTTCTCGGGGGTCTGCTGCAGAACCGTTCCCGGCTGCCGTGTGAGGTACAGGTCGGGTCCCCGGCCCCCGCCGGAGGTGCCGTCAACCGTGGGACACGGTCGGACGGGCTCTGCGTATGTACGAATTGCTATGCGTCGCGCGAAGAACTGCGAAATGCAGGTCGGTCGGCGTGCGTCAGCCCTGGCGCTGCTTGTGGCGCAGGTTGTCGCAGATGACCATGACCCGGCCGTGACGGCGGATCACCTTGCACTTGTCGCAGATCTTCTTGACGCTCGGCTTGACCTTCATGGGATGTGAGGTTCTCCGGGTCAGTGCCACCACCCGCGCACGGAGGCGGGGTGCGGGCAAGATCTACTTGTACCGGTAGACGATCCGGCCACGCGTCAGGTCGTACGGAGAGAGCTCCACGACGACCCGGTCGTCCGGGAGGATTCGGATGTAGTGCATCCGCATCTTGCCGGAGATGTGCGCGAGGACCTTGTGACCGTTCTGGAGCTCCACCTTGAACATGGCGTTCGGGAGGGACTCGATCACGGTGCCCTCGATTTCGATGGCACCTTGCTTCTTGGCCACGCTTCGCCTTTCGAATCGGCTACCTTGATCGACTCTCGGCGCCGTGTGCGGACACACGGGTACACGAGAGCCGACGCATCAGTCTACGTCAGGGCCCTGGAAAAGACGAATCGGGAAGTCTGCCCACCGTAGAAGATCATTACGCGAAGGACGAATCCCGACCCCCGACGCGGCCCTCGCGGGCCCGGCGCCTACGCCAGCGGGTCCGGCGCCGCCGTCACGCCCAGCTCCGCCAGCTTCGCCTTGCCCCCGTCGACCGCGGTGAGGACCAGGGGGCCCTCCTCGGTCAGGGCGATGGAGTGCTCCCAGTGCGAGGACCAGGTGCTGTCGGTCGTGATGACCGTCCAGTCGTCCTTCAGGACCTCCGTCTGGGCGGTGCCCAGGGAGACCATCGGCTCGATCGCCAGGCAGAGGCCGGGGACCAGCTTGGGGCCCTTGCCGCGCTTGCGGGAGACGTAGTTCAGCAGGTGCGGGTCCATGTGCATCTCGGTGCCGATGCCGTGGCCGCCGTAGTCCTCGATGATCCCGTACCGGCCGAGGCTGTGGTCGCCGACCGCCGGCCGCGGCTGACGCTTGATGTACGTCTCGATCGCCTTCGAGATGTCCACCAGCCGGTTGCCGAGCTTCATGGCCGCGATGCCGGCCCACATCGACTCCTCGGTCACCCGGGAGAGCTCGACGAGCTCGGGAGCGTGCCCGGTGCCCACGAAGGCCGTGTAGGCCGCGTCACCGTGCCAGCCGTCCACGATCGCGCCGGCGTCGATGGAGATGATGTCGCCGTCCTTGAGGACGGTCTTGTCGTCGGGGATGCCGTGGACGACGACCTCGTTCACCGAGGTGCAGATCGTCGCGGGGAACCCTCCGTACCCGAGGAAGTTCGACTTCGCCCCGTGGTCGGCGATGACCTTCCGCGCGACCTCGTCCAGGTCCTTCGTCGTGGCGCCCGGCACGGCCGCCTCACGCGTCGCCGCGTGGATGGCGGCGACGACCAGGCCCGCCTCGCGCATCTTCGCGATCTGCTCGGGGGTCTTGATCTGCACCATCGTGGCCGCGGCCTTTCCATCGAGTACGGGGAACAGAACAACGATACGGCCGCGACGCCCCCGAGGGGCACCGCGGCCGTATCGAACGAACCAGGGGTTACTTCTTGAGCGCGGCCATCGCCTTGGCGGTGACCTCGTCCACCTTGCCCAGCGCCGAGATCGTCGCCACCAGGTTCTGCGCCCGGTAGTAGTCGATGATCGGCTCGGTCTCGGTGTGGTAGACCGACAGACGCTTGCGGACGGTCTCCTCCGTGTCGTCGTCGCGCTGGTACAGCTCGCCGCCGCAGACGTCGCAGACGCCCTCGGTCGCGGGAGCGTTGTACGTCACGTGGAAGACGTGCGCGGAGTCCTTGCGGCAGATGCGGCGACCCGCGATCCGCTTCA
Organism: Streptomyces sp. NPDC059695; assembly: GCF_042733785.1. Taxonomy (NCBI): domain Bacteria; kingdom Bacillati; phylum Actinomycetota; class Actinomycetes; order Kitasatosporales; family Streptomycetaceae; genus Streptomyces; species Streptomyces sp. NPDC059695. Next base: position 16,878 of record NZ_JBHWFF010000027.1, read on the forward strand.
CGACCTCGTCCTCGGGGACCTCAAGGTCCAGGACCGCGTCCAGCTCGATGCCGTCGGCCTTGAGGAACGCGTCCAGGGCCTCGGCCTGGGCCACGTTCCGCGGGAAGCCGTCGAGCAGGAAGCCGCCCTCGGCGTCCGCCTGGTGCATGCGGTCCTCGGCCATCCCGATCGTCACGGAGTCCGGCACGAGCTGGCCGGCCTTCATGTACGACTGCGCCTCTACACCCAACGGCGTGCCCTGCGAGATGTTGGCACGGAACAGGTCGCCCGTAGAGATGTGCGGGATGCCCAGGTTCTTGGCGAGGTACGCGGCCTGCGTGCCCTTGCCCGCACCAGGCGGTCCGACGAGGACGATTCGCATCAGCGGAGGAACCCTTCGTAATTGCGCTGCTGGAGCTGGCTCTCGATCTGCTTCACGGTCTCCAGCCCCACACCCACGATGATGAGGATGCTCGTCCCGCCGAAGGGGAAGTTGGCATTGGCGCCACCGAAGCCTGCCAACGCCATCGTCGGCACAAGAGCGATCAGACCCAAGTACAGCGAGCCCGGCCAAGTGATCCGGTTGAGCACGTAGCTCAGATACTCGGCAGTAGGTCGACCAGCCCGGATACCCGGGATGAAGCCACCATACTTCTTCATGTTGTCCGCGACTTCCTCGGGGTTGAACGAGATCGCCACGTAGAAGAAGGCGAAGAACACGATCAGGAGGAAGTACGCGGCGATGTAGTAGGGGTGGTCACCCTTGACGAAGTGGGCTTCGATCCAGGTCTTCCACCCTGCGGTGGAGTTCGAGAACTGCGCGATCAAGGCCGGGATGTAGAGCAGCGACGACGCGAAGATGACAGGAATCACACCCGCCTGGTTCACCTTCAGCGGGATGTAAGTGGACGTTCCGCCGTAGGAACGCCGGCCGATCATGCGCTTCGCGTACTGGACCGGGATGCGTCGCTGGGCCTGCTCGACGAAGACCACGAGGGCCACCATCACGAAGCCGATGAGGATGACGACGCCGAACTCGATCCAGCCCTGGGCGAGCTTGCCGCTCTTCTTGATGGCCCAGAGGGCGCCCGGGAAGCCGGCCGCGATCGAGATGAACATCAGGATCGACATGCCGTTGCCGATGCCGCGGTCCGTGATCAGCTCACCGAGCCACATGACGATGCAGGTGCCCGCGGTCATCGTGATGACCATGGTGGCGATGGTGAAGATCGACTGGTTCGGGACGACCTGGTCGGCGACGATGCAGCCGCTGAAGAGCGCACCGCTCTTGGCGGTCGCGACGAGGCCGGTGCCCTGGAGGATGGCGAGGGCCACGGTCAGGTACCGGGTGTACTGCGTGATCTTGGCAGTGCCGGACTGACCCTCCTTCTTGAGGGCTTCGAGACGCGGGATCACGACGGTCAGCAGCTGCAGGATGATGCTGGCCGTGATGTACGGCATGATGCCGAGCGCGAAGATGGTGATCTGCAGCAGCGCCCCGCCACTGAACATGTTGACCAGGCCGAAGAGGCTGTTGTTGCCCTCGCTGGCCTGCTTGACACACTGCTGGACGGCCTCGTAGCTGACGCCGGGGACCGGGATGTGGGCCCCGAGGCGGTACAGCACGATGATGGCGAGCGTGAAGAGCAGCTTCTTGCGCAGGTCGGGCGTCTTGAACGCCCGGGCGAACGCGGTGAGCACGGTGCCTCCTGCGACCCCCGCGCTATGCGTCAAGGGTGACGGTCTTGAGGTTCGACGAATAGGTATCGGTCATCAATCCCGTGCGGGCATACCGCACGGAGTCTAGACAGTGCACGCCACCTTACCGGCGAGCATGCCCCCCTAGGAACGACCAATCGGGGATGCCCCTTTTGAGAGGCATCCCCGATCGGATGTTCAAGCCATCGAGTCGTCTTAGACGAGCTCGGTGACGGTGCCGCCGGCAGCGGCGATCTTCTCCTTGGCGGAGCCGGAGACGGCGTCGACCGTCACCTGCAGCGCCACGGTGATCTCGCCGGTGCCGAGCACCTTGACGAGCTGGTTCTTGCGAACCGCACCCTTGGCGACCAGGTCGGCCACCGTGACCTCGCCACCCTGCGGGTAGAGCGCGGTGAGCTTGTCCAGGTTCACGACCTGGTACTCGGTGCGGAACGGGTTCTTGAAGCCCTTGAGCTTCGGCAGACGCATGTGGAGGGGCATCTGCCCACCCTCGAAGCGCTGCGGAACCTGGTAACGGGCCTTGGTGCCCTTGGTACCACGACCGGCCGTCTTACCCTTCGACGCCTCACCACGGCCCACACGGGTCTTCGCGGTCTTGGCACCGGGGGCGGGACGGAGGTTGTGGGCCTTCAGCGGGTTGGTCTCCGCCATGTCAGTCAACCTCCTCGACCGTCACGAGGTGGCGGACGGTGTGCACCATTCCGCGGAACTCGGGGCGGTCCTCCTTGACAACCACGTCGTTGACCTTCTTGAGGCCGAGCGAACGCAGGGTGTCGCGGTGGTTCTGCTTGCTGCCGATGTACGACTTCGTCTGCGTGACCTTGAGGCGAGCCATTACGCACCCGCCCCAGCACGCGCACGGAGCAGAGCCGCAGGGGCGACGTCCTCGAGGGGCAGACCACGGCGAGCCGCGATCTCCTCGGGACGCTGCAGGCCCTTCAGGGCCTCCACGGTCGCGTGCACGATGTTGATCGCGTTGTCGGAGCCGAGCGACTTCGACAGGATGTCGTGAACGCCGGCGCACTCCAGAACGGCGCGCACCGGGCCACCGGCGATAACACCGGTACCGGGGGAAGCCGGCTTGAGCAGGACGACGCCCGCGGCCTTCTCGCCCTGGATCGGGTGAGGGATGGTGCCCTGGATGCGGGGAACCTTGAAGAAGTTCTTCTTGGCTTCCTCGACGCCCTTGGCGATGGCCGCGGGAACTTCCTTGGCCTTGCCGTAACCGACACCTACGGTGCCGTCACCGTCACCCACCACGACGAGCGCGGTGAAGCTGAAGCGACGACCACCCTTGACAACCTTGGCGACGCGGTTGATCGCGACAACGCGCTCAACGTACGCGGTCTTCTCGGCGGCAGCGCCACCGTCGCGGCCCTTCCGGTCCCGCCGCTCGCCGCCACCGGCACCGCTTCCGCGGCGCTGGGGTCCAGCCATTGGATTACCTCTCTCTGTTACGTCCGTTAGTCCCGGAACCGGGGCTTAGAACTTCAGCCCGGCTTCGCGGGCGGCGTCAGCCAGAGCGGCAATGCGCCCGGCGTACCTGTTGCCACCACGGTCGAACACGACAGCCTCGACACCGGCGGCCTTGGCGCGCTCAGCGACAAGAGCACCGACCTGCTTGGCCTGCGCGGACTTGTCACCCTCGCCACCGCGGATCGACGCGTCCAGGTTCGACGCGGACGCAAGGGTGTGACCCTTGAGGTCGTCGATGACCTGAGCGGTGATGCCGCGGTTGGAACGCGTCACGACGAGGCGCGGACGCTCCGCCGTACCCGACACGTTCTTGCGGATGCGGATGTGGCGGCGAGCCTTGGCCGCACGCTTGTAAGCGTCGCCCTTGGCGATCTTCACACCGTATGCCATGGCTTACTTACCAGCCTTTCCGACCTTGCGGCGGATGACCTCGCCGGCGTACTTGACGCCCTTGGCCTTGTACGGGTCGGGCTTCCGCAGCTTGCGGATGTTCGCCGCGACCTCGCCGACCTTCTGCTTGTCGATGCCCTCGACCGAGAACTTGGTCGGCGACTCGACCTTGAACGAGATGCCCTCGGGCGCCTCGATCAGGATCGGGTGGCTGTAGCCGAGCTGGAACTCCAGAGCGGAGCCCTTCGCGGCCACGCGGTAACCGACACCGCTGATCTCGAGCGCCTTCACGTAACCCTGGGTCACACCGGTGATCATGTTGGCCACCAGCGTGCGGGACAGGCCGTGGAGGGCCTTGTTCTGACGCTCGTCGTTCGGACGGTTGACGTTGAGCACGCCATCCTCGCCCTTAACGATCTCGATCGGCGCGGCGACGGTGTGGCTCAGGGTGCCCTTGGAACCCTTGACCGTGACCGTGCGGCCATCGATGGTGACGTCCACGCCGGCGGGAACCTGGATAGGCAGCTTGCCAATACGCGACATTAGCTATTCCTCCGTTCCCGACTACCAGACGTAGGCGAGGACTTCCCCACCTACGCCCTTCTTGCCTGCCTGCTGGCCGGTCAGGAGACCGTGGGACGTGGAGATGATCGCCACGCCCAGGCCGCCGAGGACCTTCGGCAGGTTGGTGGACTTCGCGTAAACCCGGAGACCGGGCTTCGAGATCCGCTTGATGCCCGCGATGGAGCGCTCACGGTTCGGACCGAACTTGAGCTCGAGGACGAGGTTCTTGCCGACCTCGGCGTCCTCGACCTTCCAGCCCGTGATGAAGCCCTCCTGCTGGAGGATTTCCGCGATGTGAGACTTGATCTTGCTGTGCGGCATCGTCACGGAGTCGTGGTATGCCGAGTTCGCGTTACGCAGACGAGTCAGCATGTCCGCGATCGGATCAGTCATGGTCATGAATTGGCCTTCGGCCTCTCTCGCCGGGGTTTCCTGTATGCGCCATCCCTCTCCCCACACAGGGGCGGGACGGGTGCGGCGCGGGGACCTACGGCGTAGTAAGTCGTACGGGCGGCGGACGCCCAACCCTCCTAGCCTAAGCCATGGAGGCCTGGGCATCCGCCAACCCAGTGCTTACCGAGAGACTCCGGTCATCCCAACTAAGGGATTACCAGGAGCTCTTGGTCACGCCCGGCAGCTCGCCACGGTGAGCCATCTCACGGAGGCACACGCGGCACAGGCCGAACTTGCGGTACACGGAGTGGGGACGACCACAGCGCTGGCAGCGCGTGTAGCCGCGCACGCCGAACTTGGGCTTGCGGGCAGCCTTCGCGATGAGAGCCTTCTTCGCCATCTCGCTTACGCCTCCTTGAACGGGAAGCCGAGGTGACGCAGAAGGGCACGGCCCTCGTCGTCGTTGGTCGCCGTGGTCACCACGGTGATGTCCATACCCCGGACACGGTCGATCTTGTCCTGGTCGATCTCGTGGAACATGACCTGCTCCGTGAGACCGAAGGTGTAGTTGCCACGCCCGTCGAACTGCTTGGGGGACAGACCACGGAAGTCGCGGATGCGCGGAAGCGCGAGCGACAGGGTGCGGTCCAGGAACTCCCACATGCGGTCGCCACGGAGGGTGACGTGCGCACCGATCGGCTGGCCCTCACGCAGCTTGAACTGCGCGATGGACTTGCGAGCCTTGGTGACGGCCGGCTTCTGACCGGTGATCGTGGTGAGGTCACGGACGGCACCGTCCATGAGCTTCGAGTCACGGGCGGCGTCGCCGACACCCATGTTGACCACGATCTTCACGAGGCCGGGAACCTGCATGACGTTCTCGTACGAGAACTCCTCACGCAGCTTGCCCGCGATCTCCTCGCGGTACTTCGTCTTGAGACGCGGAGTGGTGGTAGCCATCAGATGTCCTCACCCGTCCGCTTGGCAACGCGGATCTTGTTGCCCTCGTCGTCGAAGCGGTAACCGACACGCGTGACGACCTTCTTGCCGTCCTTCTCCACGACCAGCTGGACGTTGGAGACGTGGACCGGAGCCTCGGTCGTGACGATGCCACCGGCCTGCGACGGGCCGGCCTTGGTGTGCTTCTTGACCCGGTTGACACCCTCGACGAGGACGCGGTTCTCGCTGGGGAAGGCCGTGATGACCTTGCCCTGCTTGCCCTTGTCCTTACCGGTGATGACCTGGACCAGGTCGCCCTTCTTGATCTTCATGCTTACAGCACCTCCGGCGCGAGCGAGATGATCTTCATGAACTTCTTCTCGCGCAGCTCACGGCCGACCGGGCCGAAGATACGGGTGCCACGAGGGTCGCCGTCGTTCTTGAGAATGACAGCGGCGTTCTCGTCGAAGCGGATGTACGAGCCGTCCTGGCGGCGGCGCTCCTTGACGGTGCGAACGATGACCGCCTTGACGACGTCACCCTTCTTCACGTTGCCACCGGGGATCGCGTCCTTGACGGTGGCGACGATGACGTCACCGATGCCCGCGTAGCGGCGACCCGAGCCACCGAGAACACGGATGCAAAGGATCTCCTTGGCACCAGTGTTGTCGGCGACACGCAGTCGCGACTCCTGCTGGATCACGTCTATCTCCTGATTTGTCTGCCGGTTCCCGGCGGGGTCGCGCTACGCGGAGCAGCGCAACCCCACCGAGCCTGGCGGAACTGACCCGAGGGAAACCCCTCGAGTAATTACTTGGCCTTCTCGAGGATCTCGACGACGCGCCAGTGCTTCGTCGACGACAGCTTCCGGGTCTCCATCAGGAGGACGCGGTCACCGATGCCGGCAGCGTTCTGCTCGTCGTGAGCCTTGAGCTTGTTCGTACGGCGGATGACCTTGCCGTACAGCGCGTGCTTGACGCGGTCCTCGACAGCGACGACGACGGTCTTGTCCATCTTGTCGCTGACGACCAGGCCCTCGCGGACCTTGCGAGCGTTGCGCTCGGTCTTCTCAGTCACGTTGCTCTCGCTCATCAGACGTTCTCCACCGTCTCGATGCCCAGCTCGCGCTCGCGCATCAGGGTGTAGATCCGGGCGATGTCCTTACGGACGGACTTGAGCCGACCGTGGTTCTCGAGCTGGCCCGTCGCCGCCTGGAAGCGGAGGTTGAACAGCTCTTCCTTGGCCTCGCGGAGCTTGTTGAGAAGCTCCTCGTTGCCCAGCTCGCGCAGCTCGGACGCCTTGGTACCGGCCGACATCACAGCTCACCTGCTTCGCGCTTCACGATCTTGCACTTCATCGGCAGCTTGTGGGCCGCACGGGTCAGGGCCTCGCGCGCGATCTTCTCGTTCGGGTAGGACAGTTCGAACATCACCCGACCCGGCTTGACGTTCGCGATCCACCACTCCGGAGAACCCTTACCGGAACCCATGCGGGTCTCGGCGGGCTTCTTCGTCAGCGGGCGGTCCGGGTAGATGTTGATCCAGACCTTGCCGCCACGCTTGATGTGGCGGGTCATCGCGATACGAGCCGCCTCGATCTGGCGGTTGGTCACGTACGCCGGCGTGAGGGCCTGAATGCCGTACTCGCCGAACGCAACCTGCGTACCACCCTTGCTGGCGCCGGAGCGCTTCGGGTGGTGCTGCTTGCGGTGCTTGACCCTACGGGGGATCAGCATTTCGGTCAGGCCTCCGTTCCGGTGCTCTCAGCCGGAGCGGCAGCGGCGGCGGGAGCGTCGGCCTTGGGGGCCTCGGCAGCCGGCGCGGACTGCTGCTGCGGCTTGCGGCCGCGGCCGCCACGCTCGCCACCACGGCCACCACGGCCGGCCGGGCGGTCGCCAGCGCCGGCGCCACGGGCCGGGCGGTTACCCGCACGGGCAGCGGCGTTCTCGGCGCGGACCTCGGCGATGTTCTTGACGTCGCCCTTGTAGATCCAGACCTTCACGCCGATGCGGCCGAAGGTGGTCTTGGCCTCGAAGAAGCCGTAGTCGACGTTCGCGCGGAGCGTGTGCAGGGGCACACGGCCCTCGCGGTAGAACTCCGAGCGGGACATCTCGGCGCCGCCGAGACGGCCGCCGCACTGGATCTTGATGCCCTTGGCGCCGGCCTTCATCGTGCCCTGCATGCTCTTACGCATGGCGCGACGGAAGGAGACGCGGGAGGAGAGCTGCTCGGCAACGGCCTGGGCGACCAGCTGAGCGTCCATCTCGGGGTTCTTGACCTCGAGGATGTTCAGCTGGACCTGCTTGCCCGTGAGCTTCTCGAGGTCGCCGCGGATGCGGTCGGCCTCGGCGCCACGGCGGCCGATGACGATGCCGGGACGCGCGGTGTGGATGTCCACCCGCACGCGGTCACGGGTGCGCTCGATCTCAACCTTCGAGATGCCGGCGCGCTCCATGCCGGACGTCATCATCCGACGGATGGCGACGTCTTCCTTGACGTAGTCCTTGTACAGCTTGTCGGCGTACCAGCGGGACTTGAAGTCCGTGGTGATGCCGAGCCGGAACCCATGCGGGTTAACCTTCTGGCCCATTACCGGGTTCCTTCCTTGCTGCTGACGACCACGGTGATGTGGCTGGTCCGCTTACGGATCCGGTAGGCACGGCCCTGAGCACGCGGACGGAACCGCTTCAGGGTCGGGCCCTCATCCACGTACGCCTCGCTGATGACCAGCGAAGAGGCGTCGGTGTGGTCGTAGTTGTGCGCGGCGTTGGCGATGGCGCTGTCAAGCACCTTGCCAACCGGCACGCTCGCGGCCTGCGGGGCGAAACGCAGGACCGCCTGAGCCTCCGTGGCGTCCATGCCACGGATAAGGTCCACCACGCGGCGGGCCTTCATGGGCGTGACGCGGATGTACCGCGCCTGGGCCCTGGCTTCCATGGTTGTCCTTCCAGTGTCTGTCATGGTCATTCCACCCCGCTACTAGCGGCGCTTCGACTTCCGGTCGTCCTTCACGTGACCCCGGAAGGTGCGCGTCGGCGAGAACTCGCCGAGCTTGTGGCCGACCATCGACTCGGTGACAAACACCGGAATGTGGGTCTTGCCGTTGTGCACCGCGATCGTGTGGCCGAGCATGGCCGGGATGATCATCGAGCGACGGGACCAGGTCTTGATGACGTTCTTGGTACCGGCTTCGTTCTGGGCGTCCACCTTCTTGACGAGGTGGCCGTCGACGAAGGGTCCCTTCTTGAGACTGCGCGGCATCTAAACCCGCTCCTAGCGCTTCTTGTTCGTCTTGCGGCGGCGGACGATGTACTTGCTCGAAGCCTTCTTCGGCGAGCGAGTACGACCCTCCTTCTGACCCCACGGGGAGACCGGGTGGCGACCACCGGAGGTCTTGCCCTCACCACCACCGTGCGGGTGGTCGACCGGGTTCATCGCCACACCGCGGACGGTCGGGCGAACGCCAAGCCAGCGCTTACGGCCGGCCTTGCCCCAGTTGATGTTCGACTGCTCGGCGTTGCCGACCTCGCCGATGGTGGCGCGGCAGCGGGCGTCGACGAGACGGATCTCACCGGACGGCATACGAAGGTGGGCCATCGTGCCCTCCTTCGCCAGCAGCTGCACGGAGGCACCGGCCGAGCGAGCGAACTTGGCGCCGCCACCGGGACGGAGCTCGATCGCGTGGATCGTGGTACCGACCGGGATGTTGCGGAGCGCCAGGTTGTTGCCGGGCTTGATGTCAGCGCCGGGGCCGTTCTCGACGCGGTCACCCTGCGTCAGACCCTTGGGGGCGATGATGTAGCGCTTCTCGCCGTCCAGGTAGTGGAGCAGCGCGATGCGCGCGGTGCGGTTGGGGTCGTACTCGATGTGAGCGACCTTCGCCGGCACGCCGTCCTTGTCGTGACGACGGAAGTCGATCACGCGGTAGGCGCGCTTGTGGCCGCCACCCTGGTGTCGAACCGTGATCCGACCGGTGTTGTTACGGCCGCCCTTGCTGTGCAGGGGGCGGACCAGCGACTTCTCCGGCGTGGACCGCGTGATCTCGACGAAGTCGGCTACGGAGGAGCCACGGCGGCCCGGCGTAGTCGGCTTGTACTTGCGGATTCCCATTTCTCAGTCCTCGTCCGATTCCGGACGATCCAGACCGCCGTTAGGCGGTCGGACCGCCGAAGATGTCGATACGGTTGCCCTCGGCAAGGGTCACGATGGCGCGCTTGGTGTCCTTGCGCTTACCGAAACCGGCCTTGGTGCGCTTGCGCTTGCCCTGGCGGTTGATCGTGTTGACCCCGGTGACCTTGACCGAGAAGACCGCCTCGACGGCCTGCTTGATCTGGGTCTTGTTGGAGCCAGGCGCGACGATGAACGTGTACTTGTTCTCGTCCAGCAGTGCGTAGCTCTTCTCCGAGACAACCGGCTTGACGAGAATGTCGCGCGGGTCCGAGAAGGTCTTGCTGGTGACGACGGCCTCAGTCATCAGGCGTCGCTCCCTTCGGTCTCAGCGGTCTGGGGGCCAGACACGAAGGACTCGAGGGCGGCCTGGGTGAAGACCACGTCGTCGGAGACGATCACGTCGTACGTGTTGAGCTGGCCCGGCTCCAGGATGTGCACCTGGGGCAGGTTACGAGCGGACAGCCACGCGGCCTCGTCGGAGCGCTCGACGACCAGGAGCAGGTTCTTGCGCTCCGAGATCTTGCCGAACAGCGTCTTGGCGGCCTTGGTGGAGATGTCACCCTCGACCACGCCGGTGACGACGTGGATGCGGGAGTGGTTGGCCCGGTCCGAGAGGGCACCGCGGAGGGCGGCGGCCTTCATCTTCTTCGGGGTCCGCTGCGAGTAGTCGCGCGGCTGCGGGCCGTGGACGACGCCACCACCGGCGAACTGCGGGGCGCGGGTCGAACCCTGACGGGCGCGGCCGGTGCCCTTCTGGCGGTAAGGCTTCTTGCCACCACCGCGGACTTCGCCACGGGTCTTGGTCTTGTGCGTGCCCTGACGGGCCGCGGCCAGCTGCGCGACGACGACCTGGTGGATCAGCGGGACGCTGACCTTGGCGCCGAAGATCTCCTCGGGGAGCTCGACGGTCCCGGCCTTGTCGCCAGACGGCGAAAGGATGTCAATGGTGCTCATCGGTTCCTCAAACCCCCTTGGCCGCAGTGCGGACCAGGACGAGGCCACCGTTGGGGCCGGGGACGGCGCCCTTGATGAGCAGCAGACCCTTCTCGGCGTCAACGGCGTGGACGGTCAGATTCTGGGTGGTCACACGCTCGTTGCCCATGCGACCGGCCATGCGCATGCCCTTGAAGACACGGCCCGGGGTGGCGCAGCCACCGATCGAACCGGGCTTGCGGTGCACGCGGTGGGCACCGTGCGAGGCCTTGCCACCACGGAAGTTGTGGCGCTTCATCGCACCGGCGAAGCCCTTGCCCTTGCTCTTACCGGTGACGTCGACCTTCACGCCGGCCTCGAAGACCTCGGCGGTGATCTCCTGGCCGAGCGTGTACTCGGAGGCGTCAGCGGTGCGGAGCTCCACCAGGTGGCGGCGCGGGGTGACGTCGGCCTTGGCGAAGTGGCCCTTGAGGGGCTTGTTCACCTTGCGCGGGTCGATCTCGCCGAAGGCGATCTGGACCGACTCGTAGCCGTCGACGTCGTTCGTACGCACCTGGGTCACGACATTGGGGCCGGCCTTGACGACGGTCACCGGGACGACCCGGTTGTTCTCGTCCCAGACCTGCGTCATGCCGAGCTTCTCGCCCAGGATGCCCTTGATGTTCTTAGCCATCTCGCGCGCCCTCAGAGCTTGATCTCGATGTCAACGCCCGCCGGGAGGTCGAGACGCATGAGCGAGTCAACCGTCTTCGGCGTGGGGTCGAGGATGTCGATGAGGCGCTTGTGCGTGCGCATCTCGAAGTGCTCGCGCGAGTCCTTGTACTTGTGCGGCGACTTGATGACGCAGTACACGTTCTTCTCAGTGGGCAGCGGCACCGGGCCCGCGACCGACGCACCAGTGCGGGTCACCGTCTCGACGATCTTCTTCGCCGAGGAGTCGATGACCTCGTGGTCGTAGGCCTTGAGCCGGATGCGGATCTTCTGTCCCGCCATGGCTACTAGTAGTCCTTTGTCTCGTAACGCTCTGGAACCCGGTGCGCTGTGCTTCCTGGGAAGCGCTGTTCTGCTCCGACCCACGCGGTCGGGCGTGTCGCGCTCCCTCTACGCAGAAATCCCAGAGGGATTTCCCAACCAAGGGGGCACGGTCGCCATGACCGCAGGCCGGGGGCGCAACACCCACCGGGCGCCTGGTCGGCACCCCGCTGACGCTTCCCAGAAGATTCCCGTACGTCCGCTCCTGAAAAGGAGCGACGAGTACTGTGGGACTCGCTTCCGGTCCTCCCGACGGGAGGCGCGCAGCATCGGCACTCAACCGAGCAACCCCGACAGTCTGCCATACGGGGGCTTCCCGCCGCCAATCGGGATCGAAGACTGTACCCCACGTCACGTACGGGCATGCGCCGGGGCGCATGCGCCTGTCGCGCGAGCCCCCGCCGCGGCCGTCATCCCAACCGCCGCGCCCGCTCCGTGAGATGGCGCCGCTCGGGCGCGCTGGTGGTGTGCCGCGCCGCCTCCCGGTAGGCGTCGGCCGCCCCCGCCGCGTCGCCGAGGAGTTCCAGGAGATGCGCGCGGGTCGCGAGGAGCCGGTGGTTCCGGGCGAGCAGCCGGTCCTCCGCGAGCCCGTCGAGCAGCGCGAGACCCGCCTCGGGGCCGTGGACCATCGCGACGGCCACCGCGCGGTTGAGCGTGACCATGGGGTTCGGCCCGGTGCGCTCCAGGAGCTCGTACAGGGCGAGGATCTGCGGCCAGTCCGTGGCCCGCGCCGTCCCGGCCTCGTCGTGCACGGCCGCGATCGCCGCCTGCAGCTGGTACGGGCCCACCCGCCCCCGCGGCAGGGTGCGGCTGATCAGCTCCACGCCCTCGGCGATCAGCTCGCCGTCCCAGCTCCCCCGGTCCTGCTCCGCGAGCGGTACGAGTTCCCCGCCCGGGCCCGTGCGGGCGGGCCGCCGGGCGTCGGTGAGCAGCATCAGGGCCAGCAGACCCGCCGTCTCGGTGTCGTCCGGGACCAGCCGGTGCAGCGTCCGGGCGAGCCGGATCGCCTCCGTGGACAGCTCGGGCGCGGTGAGCGCCTCGCCGCCGCTGGCCGTGTAGCCCTCGTTGAAGACGAGGTAGAGCACGTGCCGCACCTCGGCGAGCCGGGCGGTGCGGTCCGCGCCCTCCGGCGGTGCGAGGGTCAGTCCCGCGGCCTTGATGGTCTGCTTGGCCCGGCTGATCCGCTGCGCCATGGTCGCCTCGGGCACGAGGAAGGCGGCGGCGATCTGCGCCGTGGTGAGGCCGCCGACGGCGCGCAGGGTGAGCGCGATCCGGCTGGGCGGCGAGAGGTCCGGGTGGCAGCAGAGGAAGAGCAGCGACAGCGAGTCGTCCACGTCGGTGCCCGGCGCGTCGTCGGCGGCGTGCGCGAGGAGCGCCGCGTCCGGGGTGGCGAGGGCGACGGCGTCCTCGCGTCGGCGTCGCGCGGACTCGCTGCGGACCAGGTCGACGTACCTGCGGCCGGCGACGGTCAGCAGCCAGCCGCGCGCGTGGTCCGGGACCCCTTCCGCCGGCCACTGCCGGGCGGCGGCGATCAGGGCCTCCTGGACGGCGTCCTCGCAGAGGTCGAAGTCGCCGTACCGCCGCACGAGCGCGCCGAGGACCTGCGGCGCGCACGTGCGCAGCAGGTCCTCGATCCGGTGCGCGCCGGTCACACCTCCGCCGCGGACTCGTGGAGGACCGGCCACAGTTCGACGGGCTCGACGTCCGCGAAGGGCATGTCCGCGGCGATGGCCTGGGCCCGCTCCGGGCTCTCGCAGTCGAGCAGGTAGAAGCTGGCCAGGTACTCCTTGGTCTCCAGGTACGGGCCGTCGGTGACCGCGGGCGCCCCGCCCACGCGCCGGACGAGCTGGGCGGCGGCCGCGTCGGCCAGGCCGTACGCGCCGAGCAGCTCGCCGCTCTCGCGGTACCTCCGGTTGAAGGCCTCCTGCCGGGCGATCGCCTCGGGCCAGGCCTCGGCCGGGAAGGAGTCCCACTTGGCCTGGTTGCCGTAGATCATCGCGACGTACTTCATCTCGGGTGTCCTCCCCGTGCCGCGCGCCCCGCCGGCGCGCTGTCACCCTCAGGTCGGAACCAGGATCGTCCCCTCGACATCCCCGCGCACCCCGTCGGAGATCTTTTTCCGGTGATCCTCCGCGGCGGCCCCGCCCACCGCACAACCCCCTCGCTCGAACATCCGTCTTCCAGGAGACCGATTGAGCGAAGGGCCTTGTCGTGCACACTCCACCCCGCCGGCGGACGGTTCTCGCCACCGCCCTCGCGGTCACCGCGGCCGCCGCCGGGTGTTCCGTCCCGGAGCCCCGCCGCGCCGCGCCGACCGCCGATCCCGCGCCCGGCAAGCCGATCGCCTCGGCACGGGCCCGGCGGGCGCTGCTCATGCAGTTCTCCGCGCATCCGGACGACGACCTGTACTTCATGAACCCGGACACGCAACGGCTGCTCGACGCGGGCGTCCCCCTCGTCTCCGTGTACGTGACGGCCGGCGAGCACACCGGCCGCAACCGGATCGCGGGGATGCCCGAGACGCCCCCGGACCGGGCCGCCTACTCCTCCGCCCGCCACCAGGGCCTGCGCCAGTCGTACGCGGTGGCCCTCGGGCTCCCCGCGTTCACGCCCTGGCGGCGCGGGGTCCTCCCGCTCCCCGGCGGACGGCGGGCCGAGTCCGACGTCCTCACGCACGGCGGCCGCAGGATCGAGCTGGTCTTCCTCAACCTGCCGATGCACACGAACCGCCGCTACATGGCCGTCCCCGCGCTCTGGCAGGACCGGGCCCTGGAGCTGCGCACCCACCTGTCGGCCGGCTCCCCCGTCACCCGCTCCGACGCGTACGACTACGACGGTCTGGTCGACGTCCTCACCGGGCTGCTCCGCCGCCACCGGCCCACGGTCGTGCACACACTGGACCCGGACCCCGACATCCAGCTCGGCGACGAGGCCACCCGCAGGCGGGACTCCGAGCAGCCGGGCTACGCGGACCACGGGGACCACACGGCGGTCGCCTCCTTCACCTGGGCCGCGCTGTGCCGGTGGGTCTCCGACGCGGTCCGGGACGGCGAGCCGATACCGGCCTTCACCACCACCGCCTTCCGCGGCTACTACAACCGGCACTGGCCCAAGAACCTCCCGCCGCAGGTCCTGAAGGAGAAGGCGGCCCGCCTCGTCCCGTACGGCGGGGACCCGTCCTGGCGGTGCGGGAACCCCTCGGGCTGCGGCGACTACGGCGTCGGCGGCGACCGGCCGCTGACCAACCGCAAGGGCTGGGTCCGCTCCACGCACCACCGCTGGCCCGGCCCGGCCCCGGCACTCGCCACCGGGCCGGACGGCCGCCTCGCCGCCTACGGGGTGCTCGGTCTGCGCGCGGTCCGCTGGCGGGAGACCGCGCCGGGCGTCTGGGGCGAGCCGGTGGACCTGGGCGGCGGCCCGCTCGCCCCGGTCCTCGGCTCGGCGGTGCTCGGCGACGGCCGGATCCTGCTGCTCGGGGTGCGGTTCGCCGCCCTCGACGGGCACGGCGCGGCCGACCGGCGCGAGGTGGTGCTCCTGGAGCAGCGCTCCCCCGGCGGCGGCTTCCTGGCCTGGCGGGGCCTGGGCGGCCCGGAGCGCGGGGACGACCGGGGCCGCAGGATCGGCACGCCGGTGGCGCTGGCGGCCCCCGACGGCCGGGTCCACCTCTTCGTACGGAACGCGGACAAGGGCGTCTCGACGCGGGTGCGGGCGGCGGACGGGTCCTGGTCGGCGTGGCGTCCGCTCCCCGGCGGCGGGGACGTCCAGGACGGTCTCGCGGTCTCGCTCGACGCGTCCGGCCGGGTGCACCTGTACGCGGCGGGGCGGGAGTCCGTGCGGCACTGGGTCGACGGGGTCCCGCAGCGGGCCCGGCTGCCGCTCTCCGGGTCCACGGTGGCGAGCGCGGGCGGCGCGCTCTACCACCGGGCGCCCGCGACGGCCCGGCTGACCGGCCCGGAGGGCGACGCCGGTCTCGACGGCTACGGGGGCGTGGTCGCCGCCCGTTCCCCGGAGCTCGGGACCGTCCTGCTCGGCACGGACCAGCAGGGCCGGACGGCGCTCCGGGCCGGCGGCCGGCTCCGCACCCGCGGCGGGACGGCGGTGGCGACCGCGCTCCGTCTGGACGCCCGCGGGGCGACCGTGGTGGGCCTGGGCGCGGACGGGCACCCGTGGAGCTGGCGGCCGTAGCACGGCCCGGGAACGCGAGAAGGCCCCGCACCTTCCGGCCCGGGAACGCGAGAAGGGGGGGGGCGCGGGCGGCGCCGGCGGGGGGGGCGGGGGGGCTCAGCGCGAGCGGGCGCCGGAGGCGAGACGGGCTCTCACTCAGGGTGTGGAGCGCGGCGG
>NZ_JBHWFF010000027.1:32822-39931 GCF_042733785.1 Streptomyces sp. NPDC059695
GGGGGGGGCGGCCCCCCGGGGGTGGGGGGGGCCGTAGCCGGGCCGGGCACCGCGCCACGCCCCCCCCCCCCCCGCCCCCCCACCCCGCGCCCCCCCCCCCCGGGGGGGGGCGCCCCCTTCTCTCACTGCTAGCAGCTCGTAGGAGCTACCAGGTCAGTTCAAGATCAGGCAGTGATCTTGACGACCTGGCCGGCGCCGACGGTCCGGCCACCCTCACGGATGGCGAACTTGAGGCCCTCCTCCATGGCGATGGGCTGGATCAGCTCAACGGACATGGAGGTGTTGTCGCCCGGCATGACCATCTCGGTGCCCTCGGGGAGGGTCACGACGCCGGTCACGTCCGTGGTACGGAAGTAGAACTGCGGGCGGTAGTTGTTGAAGAACGGGGTGTGACGGCCACCCTCGTCCTTCGACAGGATGTAGGCCTGGGCCTCGAAGTTCGTGTGCGGCGTGACCGAACCCGGCTTGATGATGACCTGGCCGCGCTCGACGTCCTCGCGCTTGATGCCACGGAGGAGCAGACCGACGTTCTCACCGGCCTGGCCCTCGTCGAGCAGCTTGCGGAACATCTCGATGCCGGTGACCGTGGTGGTGGTCTTCTCGGTCTTGATGCCGATGATGTCGACGGTCTCGTTGACCTTGAGGACACCACGCTCGATACGACCGGTGACGACGGTGCCACGACCGGTGATCGTGAAGACGTCCTCGATCGGCATCAGGAACGGCTTGTCGACGTCACGCTCGGGCTGCGGGATCGACTCGTCGACGGCGTGCATGAGGCCGAGAAGCTTCTCGCCCCACTCCTTGTCGCCCTCGAGCGCCTTGAGCGCCGAGACGCGGACGACCGGCAGGTCGTCGCCCGGGAACTCGTACTCGGAGAGGAGCTCACGAACCTCGAGCTCGACGAGCTCCAGGATCTCCTCGTCGTCCACCATGTCGGCCTTGTTCAGGGCGACGACGATGTACGGAACGCCGACCTGGCGGGCCAGGAGCACGTGCTCCTTGGTCTGCGGCATCGGGCCGTCGGTGGCGGCGACCACGAGGATGGCGCCGTCCATCTGCGCGGCACCCGTGATCATGTTCTTGATGTAGTCAGCGTGACCGGGGCAGTCGACGTGCGCGTAGTGACGCGACTCCGTCTGGTACTCGACGTGCGCGATCGAGATGGTGATACCGCGCTGGCGCTCCTCGGGAGCCTTGTCGATCTGGTCGAAGGCCGAGGCCTCGTTCAGGTCCGGGTACGCGTCGTGCAGCACCTTGGTAATGGCGGCCGTGAGGGTCGTCTTACCGTGGTCGATGTGACCGATGGTGCCGATGTTGACGTGCGGCTTAGTCCGCTCGAACTTTGCCTTCGCCACTTGATCCTCCTGCGGAGTGGTTCTGTACGCCTTGCTTCATCGGCGCCAGGTGATCTTTGCTGGGATGCCAGTAAACCGGGGCCCGATCCCTCGGGTTTCGGGGGGCTGAGCCCCGGCGACTGGTGTCAAGCCTAAAGCGTGAACTCGGGAGAGTTACTCGCCCTTGGCCTTCGCGATGATCTCCTCGGCGACGTTCCGCGGAACCTCGGCGTAGGAGTCGAACTGCATCGAGTAGCTTGCGCGACCCGAGGTCTTGCTGCGGAGGTCTCCGACGTAGCCGAACATCTCCGAGAGGGGCACGAGGCCCTTCACGACGCGAGCGCCGCTGCGCTCCTCCATGGCCTGAATCTGGCCACGGCGGGAGTTGATGTCACCGATGACCTCGCCCATGTAGTCCTCGGGCGTGGTGACCTCGACGGACATCATCGGCTCGAGGATGACCGGCGAAGCCTTGCGCGCGGCCTCCTTGAAGGCCTGCGAGCCGGCGATCTTGAACGCGAGCTCGGAGGAGTCGACCTCGTGGTAGCCACCGTCGAGAAGAATGACGCGGACGCCGGTCATCTCGTAGCCGGCCAGGATGCCGAACTGCATGGCCTCCTGCGCACCCGCGTCGACCGAAGGGATGTACTCCTTCGGGATGCGGCCACCGGTGACCTTGTTCACGAACTCGTACGAGGCGTCGCCGCCCTCGATGGGCTCGATCGCGATCTGCACCTTGGCGAACTGACCGGTACCACCGGTCTGCTTCTTGTGGGTGTAGTCAAGTCGCTCGACGGCCTTGCGGATCGTCTCGCGGTACGCGACCTGCGGCTTGCCGACGTTCGCCTCGACCTTGAACTCGCGACGCATGCGGTCGACGAGGATGTCGAGGTGAAGCTCGCCCATACCACCGATGATGGTCTGGCCGGTCTCCTCGTCCGAGTGCACCTGGAAGGAGGGGTCCTCCTCCGCGAGACGCTGGATGGCGACACCCAGCTTCTCCTGGTCACCCTTGGACTTGGGCTCGATGGCGACCTGAATGACCGGCGCCGGGAAGTCCATGGACTCCAGGATGACCGGGTTCTTCTCGTCGCACAGCGTCTCACCGGTGGTGGTCTGCTTGAGGCCCATGACGGCGACGATGTCGCCGGCGCCCACCGAGTCGATCTCCTCACGCTTGTTCGCGTGCATGCGGTAGATCTTGCCGATGCGCTCCTTCTTGCCCTTGACGGAGTTCAGCACCGCGGTGCCGGCCTCCAGGCGACCGGAGTAGATCCGGACGAAGGTGAGCTTGCCGAGGTGCGGGTCGCTCGCGATCTTGAACGCGAGGGCCGACAGCGGCTCGTCGTCGGACGGCTTGCGCTTGACGATCTCCTCCGGGTCCTTCACGCCGTGGCCCTCGATGGCCTCGACGTCAAGGGGGGAGGGGAGGTAGCGCACGACCGCGTCGAGCAGGGGCTGAACGCCCTTGTTCTTGAACGCGGTGCCACAGAAGACGGGGGTGACCGTCTTCTCGCCGCCACCCTTGCCGGAGGCAATGGTGATGCGACGGACGGCAGCGTAGAGCTGCTCCTCGGTGGGCTCGACGCCCTCGAGGAAGAGCTCCATGAGCTCCTCGTCGTTCTCGGCGACGGTCTCGACGAGCTTGGCGCGGTACTCCTCGGCCTGCTCGAGCTTGTCCGCCGGGATGTCGACGACGTCGTACATCTCACCCTTGCTGGCCTCGGCGGACCAGACAAGCGCCTTCATGCGGACCAGGTCGATGACGCCCTGGAAGTCCATCTCGGCGCCGATCGGGAGCTGCATGACGATCGGGACGGCGCCGAGGCGGTCCACGATCATGTCGACGCAGCGGAGGAACTCGGCGCCCGTACGGTCGAGCTTGTTGACGAAGCAGATGCGCGGGACGCCGTAGCGGTCCGCCTGACGCCAGACAGTCTCGGACTGGGGCTCGACACCGGCCACACCGTCGAACACGGTGACAGCACCGTCGAGCACGCGCAGCGAACGCTCCACCTCGACGGTGAAGTCGACGTGGCCCGGCGTGTCGATGATGTTGATCGTGTGATCGACATTCTCGAGCGGCCAGTGGCAGGTCGTCGCGGCAGACGTGATCGTGATGCCGCGCTCCTGCTCCTGCTCCATCCAGTCCATCGTGGCAGCGCCGTCGTGGACTTCACCGATCTTGTACGAGACACCGGTGTAGAACAGGATCCGCTCGGTGGTGGTCGTCTTGCCCGCGTCGATGTGGGCCATGATGCCGATGTTGCGCACCTTGGCCAGGTCAAGCGAAGTGGTAGCCATATCGGCTCAGTCTTCTCTCGGTCTCGATGTGGGTTGCGACTACCAGCGGTAGTGCGCGAAGGCCTTGTTGGACTCGGCCATCTTGTGCGTGTCCTCGCGCTTCTTGACCGCAGCACCGAGGCCGTTGGAGGCGTCGAGGAGCTCGTTCATGAGGCGCTCGGTCATGGTCTTCTCGCGACGGGCGCGGGAGTAACCGACGAGCCAGCGGAGGGCCAGCGTGGACGCGCGGCCCGGCTTGACCTCGATCGGCACCTGGTAGGTGGCGCCACCGACACGGCGGGACTTGACCTCGAGGGCCGGCTTGACGTTCTCGAGAGCGCGCTTCAGCGTGATGACCGGGTCCTGGCCGGTCTTCTCACGAAGACCCTCCATGGCGCCGTACACGATGCGCTCGGCGGTGGAACGCTTGCCGTCCAGCAGGATCTTGTTGATCAGCGAGGTGACAAGAGGAGAGCTGTAGACCGGGTCGATGATGACCGGGCGCTTCGGGGCGGGGCCCTTACGAGGCATTCTTACTTCTCCTTCTTGGCGCCGTAGCGGCTGCGAGCCTGCTTACGGTTCTTGACGCCCTGCGTGTCGAGGGAACCGCGGATGATCTTGTAACGAACACCCGGCAGGTCCTTCACACGGCCACCGCGCACGAGCACGATGGAGTGCTCCTGCAGGTTGTGACCCTCACCCGGGATGTAGGCCGTGACCTCGATGCCGGAGGTCAGACGCACACGCGCGACCTTACGGAGGGCCGAGTTCGGCTTCTTCGGGGTGGTCGTGAACACACGCGTGCAGACGCCGCGACGCTGAGGGGAACCCTCGAGTGCGGGCGTCTTGTTCTTCTCGACCTTGTCCTGCCGGCCCTTACGGACCAGCTGCTGGATCGTAGGCACTACTTCTCCGGTTTCTGTGTGCCGTCGGTAAAACTAACCTGGAACATTCACCGACCCACGCGGTCGGGTGTGTCGAATCTCGCGGACCCCTCCCGCCAGAGGCGGGAAAAGCGCGGATCACGGTGGCCGGTATATGACTCGCCGTGCGGTTGAGGACACGCACGGGAGCCCAGGCACACCCCAGGCACAAGGCATGAGCGTACCTATCGCACGGACTCCGGTCAAAACAAATGCCCACGCGCACGCGGTCCCGGCCGGAGCGTGCCGGGACCAGGGCGGATCGTTACGGCACGGGGACCGGACCCGGGGGCCGCGCGGGCCCGCGACCCGCCGTTCCGGCCCGCCCCGGCCGACTCCGGTCCGCCGCCCGCCGGTTGGGGTCCGCCCGGCGCACGACCGGACGGCCGCGCTCCGCCCCGGCCGATCACGACCCGACCCCGACCGGTCGCGCCCCACCCGGCGCCGGTCACACCCGGCCCGGAGTCGGTCACGCTCAGCCCGGAGTCGGTCGTTCTCAACCCCCGGACCGGGCGCGGGCGGGCCCGGCCGGGAGCGGTCAGTCCCGGGCGCTGCGGCGGGGCTCGGGGGTCTCGGCGGCGCCCGCCTCGTCGGTGTCCGGCTCCAGGAACTGGTTCACGACCTTGACGAAGACGCCCATGCGGTCGTCGGGCACGCCCAGCCAGCGCGCGAAGTCCTCCATCGAGGGCTGCCAGTCGCTCGGCGGCAGCAGGTCCGCCGCCATCGGGAGCTCCTCGGGGGTCACGCGGCCGGACCGGATGAGCATGTCGCGGACGGAGACGCCGAGCAGCGGGGCGATCCGGCGCATGGTCTCCAGGTCGGGCATGCTCTGCCGCTGCAGCAGGCGCGTGACGGCGGCGCGGTGGACTCCGGCCTCGTCCGCGATCCGGGACTTGCCGCCGCCGCGCGGGCTGTCGATGTCGTAGCCGCGCTGTCTCATCAGGCCTTCGACCCAGCCTGCGAACTCGTCGAGCCCTTGAGTGCTCATGTGTACCGCTCCTCGCTCCCCCACCCTCCGGATCCCATACCTTAGCGTGCTTGCGCGCACGGAATTACGTGCTTTCGGGCACGCAATCGTGTCGAATCGGTGAAGGGTCCGACCCGCCGCTCCAGATTTTCGTTGCGCGCTCGCACGCAACGTGTAAGTCTGGCTCGCCGCCGCACTCGTCGGCCCCCTGAGCCCCAGGCGCCCCACCGGCCCCATGGACGGCCCCGGCGGGCCCCGGACCGTGGAGAACCCCTTGTTCCATCCCGACCCGTCCCCCTGGCAGGCCTCCGCCGCGTGCGCCGGCCTCTCCCCGTCCGTCGTCTTCGCCCGCCGCGCCAAGGAGGCGGCCCCGGCCCTGCGGGCCTGCGCCTCCTGCCCCGTGCGGAGCGAGTGCGAGGCGGCGGTCGCCCCGGCGGAGAGCTACTTCGACGGAGTCTGCGCGGGCCGGCTCTGGCGCAACGGCCGCCCCGCGGACGCCCGTCGCGTCGAGAAGGCCCTCGCCCTGACGGGAAGCGGCCGCCGTGGCTGACCGCACCGACCTCCTCCTGCGGGACGTCGCGCTCTGGACCGCCTCCCTCGTCCGGCAGTTCCCCGAGCTCTCCGAGGAGCTCGCGCCCGGGCGGCGCGGCCCCGCCGGGACCGCGCCCGGCCCCTCCCCCGCCGGACGCGACGAACTGATCCGCGAGGAGCGCCGGGAGGCACTGCTGCTCCAGCAGCGGCACGGGCTCGTCGTCCCCGGCCACGGGGCCGCCCCGATCCGGCTGCACGTCTCCGACGCCATCCGCGACATCACCGACGGCGTCGTGGAGCTGGAGGAGGCGGTGTGCGCCCGGCTCGCGCTGCCCCGGCCGCCGCGCGCCGGGGTGATCGACCGGCTCCGCCGGCTGGTGGGGCTGCTCGGCCCGGTCTCCGCCCACCCCGACCTGGCCCGGCACGTGCGGGACGAGATCCGGCGGATGGCCCGGCGCTGCGCCCGGACGCTCGGCGACTCCGAGACCGTCGTGCGGGTCTCGGGCCGCTGCCCCTGGTGCGACTCGGTGTCGCTGCGGGCCTTCCCGGACCGGCGCGCGGTGCTGTGCGTGAACCCGGCCTGTGTCTGCGCGGACGAGGTGTGCGGCTGCCAGGACGACCCGGCGTACCGGCACCTGTGGCCGGAGGACCGGTGGCAGGAACTGTCGGAGGCGTCGGGGACGCGTACCGACGAGATCGAGGCCGCGATGGACGACCCGAAGGAGACCTCGTGCTGAGCTCACCCGACCTGCCCACGCTGGTCCCGGGCCCGCTGGCCGCCGAGGAGGCGGGGGTGGCGCCCGCCACGATCCGCAAGTGGGTCCAGCTGGGCCACCTGCGGGCCGCGGGCCGGGCGGGCCGGGCGCAGCTGTTCCGCCTGGAGGACGTGTTCGCGGCGGAGCGGCTGGCCCGCCGCCGCCCCCGTACCGCCTGACCCTCCGTCCCAGCCCGGGAAGAACGCCCCAGAAGCGCCGGCCCCCCCGCGCGCCCCCCCCCCCGCGCGCCGCGGCCTGACCCGCCGCGAGCGGCGGCGGGGGAGGGGGGGGCGGCGGGCGCTGACGGCGGCGC
>NZ_JBHWFF010000027.1:39941-42430 GCF_042733785.1 Streptomyces sp. NPDC059695
CGCGGGGGAGCGGCTGGCCCGCCGCCCCCCCCGCCCCCCATGACCCTCCGTCCCACCCCGGGACCACCCCCCCACAACCGCCCCGCGTCCGGTTCCCCCCGGACGCGGGGCGCTTCGTCATGCCGCCAGGAAGCGGCGGAGGGAGTCGGTCAGGGCGGCGGCGAAGCGCTCGCGCACCGGCTCGGGGACGCGGTCGAGGGAGAGGTAGGGGTTGAGGTCCTCCAGCTCGACGAGGAGCAGTTCGCCGCCGGGGGCGCGGCAGGCGTCGACGCGCTGGACGCCGTGGTCGAGGGTGTTCCAGTCGATGAAGCGGCGCGCGAAGGCGAGGTCGCCGGCGGTGGGTTCGTACGGCTCCAGGACCCAGCGGCGCTCCGGGTCGGGGGCGTACAGGGCGTACTGGAAGAGGTCGTCGACGAAGTAGAAGGACACCTCGTACCGGAAGTCGACGCGCGGCTGGACGAGGACCTCGCCGTAGGTGAGGCCGTCGAGCTCCTCGTACGGGACGAAGCGCAGCCCTATGGAGTCGGCGCCGGCCTTGGGCTTGACCGCGTAGCGCTCGGCCGCGGGGAGGCGGTGGAGGTCCTCGGGGCGGTCGGCGGTGGGGATGACGGGGAGGCCGGCGGCGGTGAGGTCGAGGAGGTACTGCTTGCCGGCCATGTCACCGCGGCCGTTCAGGGGGTTGTAGACGCGGGTGCCGCGGGCGAGGGCCTGCGCGCGGAAGTCCTCGTACTCCTTCTGGTAGCCGAGGACGGGGCCGCTGTTGCGGACGACGACGGCGTCGAAGGCGTCCATGAGGGCGGCGGCGTCGAGCGGGTGGCAGAGCGCCAGGTCGAAGGAGTCGCGGAGCCGGGCGGTGAGGCCGATGTCCTCGTCGCAGTAGCGGCGGCCCCGGGCCGGGTAGGCGAGGTCGGTCACGTAGAGCAGGCGGGGTCGGGGGGACACGGGGCGGCTCCTGGGTCGGTTCGGTGCCGCCAACCTACCGACCCCGGGCGGGGCCCCCGGGTGCGGCCGCCCCGTCGTGACGGGGGGCCGCGCCGGCGGAGATCGGATCCGGAGTCAGAACTAGTTGCGTGCGCGCACGCTCCCTGTCACAGTTGGTGCAGCGGCGGAGCTGCGCCCGCAGAGCGGGACGCGGCTCCGCCGTCCGCCGTCCGGGAGCGCTCCGCGCCCCCCCGCCCCTCCCCGCGTCGAGCGCCCCGGACGGGCCCGTCCCGCCCCCGTCTCCCGAGGAGAACCGTCATGACCACTCCCCCGAGTGCGTTCCCGGACGTCGAGAAGCTGGTCGTCGACGTCCTCAAGGCCGACCCCGCCCTGACCGGCGTCACCGTCGCCGCCCAGGCGCCGGCCGGCTTCGACGGGACGCAGAACGCCGTCCTGGTGAACCGCCGCGGCGGTGCCTGGATCGGCGACCTGCACGTCGACAAGCCGCTGATCGAGTTCGAGGTGTACGGGCCGACCAAGACCGCGGCCCACGTCCTCGCCAACGCCGCCCGGCGCGCCCTGCTCGCCACCATCGGCAAGCAGCTCGGCGCCACCTTCGTCAGCGACGTCGAGGAGCAGGACGGGCCGCGCTGGATGCCCGACTACCTCTACCGGGGCGCCAACCGCTACCTCTGCGTCATCCAGATCTCGCTGAACGTCTTCTAGACCCCCAGCGACCCACAGACCAGGCCTCGCCGTCCGGCGGGGCCTTTGCCGTACCCGGACCCCTTTGCCGGGCACGGCCGCCCTCATCACCCAAGGAGAAACACCACCATGGCTGGAAACAACTCCGCCGAGATCCGCGTCGCAGGCATCGGCAAGCTCTTCGTCGCCGACGCCGGCACCTCCCTCCCCGCCGCCTTCGGCGCGGACTCCGCCGCCGACTGGACCGGCGCGGGCTGGAAGGACCTCGGCTTCACCTCCGGCGACGGCGTCACCTTCTCGAAGAAGGACAAGCTGGAGGCCATCGACTCGTGGCAGTCGGTCTCCCCGGTCCACTACATCTACTCGAGCCGTGACCTGTCGCTGAAGTTCTCGCTGCTCCAGTTCAACGAGGACACGCTGCCGTTCTTCATGGGCGGCGACGCGGTGAAGGCCGAGCCGACCCCGGCGGTCGACACCTACCGGTACGAGATCGCCGAGCGTCCGTTCGCGGACGTCCGCGCCCTCGGCCTGGAGTTCACCGACGTCAAGGCCGGCGGCACGACCCCGGTGAAGTACCGCTTCATCATCCCGCGCGGCCAGGTCACCGCCACCGACGACATCAAGCTGGCCCGCAAGGCGGCCTCCCAGCTCGGTGTCACGTTCACCGCCATGTCGAAGGGCGACGGCAAGCCGCTGGCGACCTTCCTCATGAAGGACAGCCAGTACTCCGCGACCGTCTGATCCTTCTCCACCCGGGGCGGGGGGGGGGCCCCCCCCCCCCCCCCCCCCCCCCCCCCCCCACACACCCACACCACAGTGATAGCAAACCAAAGACCCGTTCTAGAGGAAAAGCACCCCCGCCC
>NZ_JBHWFF010000027.1:42440-66891 GCF_042733785.1 Streptomyces sp. NPDC059695
CGCGGCGCCCCCCCCCCCCCCCCGCCCCGCCCCTCTCCTCCTCACTCACCCGAACAAGGAGTACGCATCACCATGGCCCGTTTCGACGTCAACGCCGCCCGCGCCCAGCGCCTGGAGGCCCACGGCCGCACCTGGTCGTTCGAGCTGGACGGCGAGTCCTACACGCTTCCCACCGAGCTGTCCCGCAAGACCGCGAAGGCGCTGCGCAGGCTCGACGACAACGACGTGGACGGCCTGCTCGCGCTCCTGATGGGTGAGGAGCAGTTCGCCCGCTTCGAGGAGCACGACCTCACGATGCAGGACATCGCCGCGATCCTGGAGGCCTACGGCAAGGAGACCGGGCTCGGCCTGGGGGAAGACTGAGCCTCGCCGAGTTCGTCGACGAACACGCCGAGGCGCTCGAAGCGGACCTGCTCCGCTACTACGCCACCGATCTCCTCGACTGGTACCGGGGCGATCTCTCCAGCCGGCGGCTGATGGTCCTCGTGCAGCACCTTCCGCGGGACGGCGCGGTGCAGCGCCAGATCCACGGGGAGTCCGCGGAGTGGTCGATCACCGACCACCTCCTCGCCGCCACGGTGGACCATCTGGCCGTCTCCAACTGGATGTTCCAGTGCGTCAACACCGGTGAGGACGACGAGACACCCGACCCGCCGAAGCCCGTTCCCCGTCCGGGCGTCACGGACGGGGACGGCGGGGACGGCGAGGAGCGGGACGGCGCGTCCGCGGAGGAGGGTGCCGGTCCGGCGGTCTCCCCCACGGCCCTCGCCCGCTTCTTCGGCTGAGGCGCCGTCCCGACGGCCGAAGCACCCGCTGCCCCCGGCGTCCGCTCCCTCTCAGGAAGCGGGCTCCGGGGGCGCTTCCTGTGCTCGCTCGGCGGCCAGCTCCTCCTCCAGGCTCCTGGCCCGCTCGGAGAGCCGGCGCCCGCGCCGCTCGGGGGTCCCCCCGGTCTGTCCGGGTACGCCGCTGAGCGGGGGCACGATCGGGCGGCCGCCCTTGCCGCGGACGACCTTCCGCACCGGCTGCGGGTTCCTGCGGGTGCGGCCCTCCTGCGAGCCCGGGGCGCCCGTCCGGACGTCCGCCCCGGGATCCGGCCCGGCCGCGGGTCCGGGTCCGGACGTGTGCTCCGGCTCGGGTTCGTACCCGTGCGGGGACGCGGGCGCGGGGCCGGACTCCGGCTCGTACGCGTCGTACTCCTCGTACTCCGGCTCGGGGCGCTGTTCGAACAGCTCGCGCTCCCGCCGGACGCGCTCCTCGGCCTGGACGACCGCCTCCGGGGGTTCCATGAGCCGGGCGAAGGGCAGCGGGATGACCCGGGCCCCGTCCTGGGGGGCGGTGTCCGTGCGCCGCTGCGGGCGCCGGATGCCCCGCGCGTCGCCCTGTCCCTGGGCGTAGGCGTCGGCCACGCGCTTCTCGTACTCCCTGCGGATGCGCGGGAGTTCGTCGGAGACGGCCTCGGCCCAGCCGGCGGTGAACGCGGCGGCCTCGCGGCGGTCGACCTCGGCCCGGGGCAGCACGACGAGGTCCTCCGGGGCGTACCCGGCGACGTGGACGAGTTCCGCGAGGCGTGCGAAGAGATGAGGCAGATCAGGGTGGGATTCGAGCCAGTCGATGACCTGCTCGCGCCGGTTACCGCCCGGCTCCGTGTCCATGCGTCAGCACTGCCTTCCGCCCCCCTGGGGTCCCCACGCGCCCCTCGCGCCCCTCGTGCCCCCCGGATGAGTCAGGTCCAGGGAACGCGTCTCCCAGAGTACCCCGGTCGAACAGAAGCTCTGTTCTTGCACCAACCCCCCTGGGAAATACGCGGGAAGACACGCCGTCAGACGTTTCCCGCTCGACAAACCCGAACAGGTGTTCCACACTCTGTTCGCACAGTAGTTCGATAACGTGGTGCCCCCGCCTCACTCCGCGGCGCCGCCACGCACGCACGGGCAAGCAACCGGAAGGCAGGCGTCCATGACTCAGCAGGCCGAGGCATCGCGACCGCACATCCCGCTCCAGGACCGCCTCCGCCAGCTTCTCGACGGACCCGTCGCGCTCGACAAGAGAGCGTTGCTCGGCACGCTGTACGCCGAGGTCAGCCGCTACGAGACCCTCGCCTACACGGCGGGCTGGAACGACGCCCTCGCGACGACGCGCCGCGGCT
This sequence comes from Streptomyces sp. NPDC059695, assembly GCF_042733785.1. Classification (NCBI taxonomy): domain Bacteria; kingdom Bacillati; phylum Actinomycetota; class Actinomycetes; order Kitasatosporales; family Streptomycetaceae; genus Streptomyces; species Streptomyces sp. NPDC059695. The sequence goes on from NZ_JBHWFF010000027.1 coordinate 44,587, forward strand.
CCCACCGGGACGCCGACGCCTAGCCGTCCGAACCGCCCCTACGCACGAGCCCCTGCCGAAGCCCCACCCCGGCAGGGGCTTTTCGGCGCTTGGCCGTCACCGGCCGGAAGCGGAGCAACCATGGCAGAAGTAACGAACGAGGAACTCTCGATCCAGGTGGCAGGCCTCAGGCACTACCTGAGGAAGGTGGACGGGGGCTGGCTGCCCACCACCGACTGGATGAAGCAGCAGCTGGCGCCCATGAACAAGCTGGTCGAGGACATCAAGGCGCAGCAGGAGAAGGTCGCCGAAGAGGCCGCCAAGGCCCCCTGGGAAGAATGGATGGAGAAGGTCGGCCTCGGCACGATGGCCGAGATCATCAAGACCGGGCTGGAGGGCGGCATCCTCGGCGCCCTCGGCGCCATCGGGACCGCCCTCGCGGCCGTCGTCATCCCCATCCTCACCGCGGCCCTGGGCGCGTGGCTGATCCTGAAGCTGCAGACCATGCACGCCGGCCGGAACGGCGGCTTCACCTACGGCCCCAACCAGGAAGGCACCTGGACGCGGCAGCGGCTCACCGACATCCAGGCCCAGCAGAACGGCGGCAGTCCGCTCGCCCAGATCCCGGCCGACGCGAACTTCGACAACCTGCGCACCCAGCTTCAGCAGCTGAACCCGGAGCTGCTGAAGTTCAACAACCGGGCGCCCGCCTTCATCCAGTCCTTCCGCAAGCTGCCGACCGAGGCCAAGGCCGAGAAGGCGGCGAAGGGCGTCGAGAGGATCGCCGCAGCCATCACCGGCATCGACCACGCGCAGATGCGACCGGTCGCCGAAGGCGTCAACAAGATCAACAACGCCATGCGGAACGCCGATCCCAAGAAGGTCGAGAAGGTCGCCCGGGCCACGGACAAGCTCAAGTCCGCCATGCTCGGCTTCAACCCGGACAAGATCCCCAAGGCCGCGAACCTCCAGGGCACGGACTCGGCGATGACCAACCTCGCCGCGGCGACCGGAACCCTGCGCACCAAGTTCAACGAGCTCAGGCTGACGGTCCAGTCCCTCGACCAGCAGCTCGGCGCGACCGCCGGCTGAGTCCCCCCACCACGAAAGGAGGTAGACCATGTCTCTCGTCAGGTCGCTCAAGACCGCGTCCGACTCCCTGCGCAACCTCAAGACCCAGGCCTCCGGCGCCGGCACTTCGGTCAAGAAGGTCGGCGACGCCGGAAAGTCCGCGTCCGGTCAGCTCAAGACGCTCAAGACCAACGCCCAGGGGTCCAACACCCAGCTCAAGAACCTCAAGACGGCCTCGGACCAGGCCGAGAAGTCCATGTCGAAGGCCGGCACGACCGCCGAGTCCGCGGGCAAGAAGCTGGGGAAGTACGAATCCGGCGCGGGCAAGGCCGCCAAGGGCCAGGACAAGCTCAACAAGTCCATGAAGGGCAATCTCCTCGCCCGCCTGATCGAACTCTTCATGCCTCTCATCGAGAAGATCGTCGAGATGGCGATGCAGTCCAAGACGATGCAGAAGATCCTCAAGAAGGCCTTCGACGCCATCAAGACCGTGATCAGCTCGGTCATGAAGGCCGTCGGCCCGATCATGCAGAAGGCCGGACAGCTGATCAAGACGGTCTGGAACGGCATCAAGTCGGCGATCTCCACCGTCGTCAAGGCCGTCGCCACCGTCATCAAGACCTACGTCACCATCTGGAAGACGGTCATCACCACGGTGATGAAGGCGATCAAGACCGTCATCGGCACCGTCTGGAACGGCATCAAGTCCGTCATCACCCCGGTGGTGAACTGGATCAAGAGCGCGATCCCGAACGCCTTCAGCGCCGTCAAGGACAAGATGTCCTCGATCTGGAACGGCCTCAAGGGCATCGCGACCCGGGCGTTCGAGGGCATCAAGAGCGGCGTGTCCGGCCCGGTCAACGCCGTCATCGGCCTGATCAACCGGATGATCCGGGCCGTCAACGGCGTCAAGGTCAGCGTCCCCGGCTGGGTCCCCGTCGTCGGCGGCAAGACCTTCGGCGTCAACATCCCGACCATCCCCATGCTCGCCACCGGCGGCGTCGTCATGCCCCGCAGCGGCGGTGTCCCGGCGATCCTCGCCGAGGCCGGCGAGGCCGAGGCCGTCCTGCCGCTGTCCAAGCTGGACCGGCTGCTCGCCATGACCGCCCGCCGCGCCCGGATGACGGCGCAGCTGCAGACCGGCAGCGGTGGCGGCGCCGGGCTGCACATCGAGAACTACCACGCGGCCCGTGACAGCGACCCGCAGTCCACCGCGGACGCGCTGATGTACCTGGCGAAGGCACGCGGATGAGTGCCGTCGCCGTCCGCATGCCGGCGTTCGGCCGCCTGACGCCGACGATGACCTCCCTGCGACAGGGCGCCGAGACGGCCAACGGCTCGCTCGGGCGGCTCAAGCAGGACGTCCAGGCGGCGGCCGGCGGCATCGCCAGGTTCGCCACCGAACTGCGGACCGCCGGAACCTCCGTACGCACCCTCGGGAGCACCGCTTCCGGCGCGGCGACCTCCGTCGGGCGGATCCAGCGGTCGAAGGCCGCCGCCGGCGTCCAGAAGCTCGGCGTCGCGGCCGGGAGGATCCGCGCCGCCGCGGGGAGGTTCGGCCCCGCGGTGGGCACGATCCTGGCGATCCTGGCGCCGCTGCTGCCCGTCACCGACACGATCACCAGGCTGATGGACACCTACGGCACGGTGATGGAGATCGCCTCCGTCGCCATGACCGGCGTCAACCTCGCCATGCGCGGCAACCCGCTCGGCTTCCTCGCCGGCATCCTCGTCCCGGTCATCGCCTGGCTCATCGAGTACGCGGCGAACAGCGAGACCGGCCAGAAGATCATCAGACAGGTCATGCAGCAGGCGCTGAAGGGCTTCCAGTCCGCCTGGACGTTCCTTCAGCCCGTCCTCAAGGTGATCGGCCAGGCCGTCGGGACCTACGTCAAGGCCTACCTCACCCTGTTCACGACGGCCCTGGGTCTCATCGGCTCCGGCATCAGCGGCATCTCACGGGTGCGCACCTCCGTCGCCTCGGCCAGCGAGGCCCTGCGCGGCATCGCCTCGCGCACGATCGGCGGCGTCAAGGACGCGGTCCGCCCGTTCCTGTCCTTCTTCACCGACAAGATCCCGGGCTTCTTCCGCACCGCCAACGAGGCGGTCGGCAAGGCCCTGCACGGCATGGGCGAGCTGATCAAGGGCGCCCTCACCGCCGTGCTGGGGGTCGTCAAGGGGCCGATCAACGGCCTCATCGCCTTCGCCAACTGGATCATCGACGGGCTCAACAAGCTGAGCTTCAGCATCCTCGGCAAGAAGTTCGGCGTCGACATCGACAAGATCCCGATGCTCGCCGAGGGCGGTGTCGTCTTCCCCGGCGCGGACAGCGCGCCGCGCATCGACCCGCTCACCGTGCTCGAACAGCGGCGCGTCCCGGCCCTCACCGAGGCTCCCCGGCAGCCCCACCGCATCGCGGAGTTCCACGAGGATCCGGGCGCCGGACCGCGGTCGACCGCCGAGGACCTGCTCTTCCTCCTCGCCGCGCACCACTGAGGCCCCGCACCACTGAGGCCCCGCACCGCTGGGGCCCCGCGCACCTCTGGGGCCCCACACCTCTGAGGCTCCGCACCGCTGGGGCCCCGCGCACCGACAGACCGTCAGAAGTCCGACAGCCCCTCAGAAGTGAGGTGACGGCCCCATGGCCGAGACCACAACCACATACGCAGGCAACAGCCTCACCGCCGACCTCGCGCCCGGCTCGCTGATCACCCAGGACGGGCAGATCCAGTGGGCCGGGCTCCTCATCGGACCCGGCACGCCCTTCAACGTCGACCGGTCCGGTCTCCAGGGCTGGGAGGACCTGCCCGAGTACGACTCCTCCGACGCCGACCGGCCCACCTCGCACGGCGCCTGGCCCGGCTCCCGGTACGCCAAGCCGCGCAAGGTCAGCGGCACGGTCGTGCTGATGCCGGAGTACGACGCCGCCGTCGAGGCCATCCGCGCCCTGCGCCAGTCGCTGGCCCTCCTCGACGAGGAGCGCTGGCTCACCGTCCGGCTGCACGGCGAACTCCTCGCCGTGCGGGCCCGGATCGCCCAGCGCGTGGTCCCCGCGGACCAGGGCTTCGCCACCCAGGGCAGCTCGAAGATGTCGATCCAGTGGCTGGCCTCCGACCCGCGGCGCTACAGCGTCAACGAGCAGAGCGCCTCCACCACTCCCCCGCAGCCGGAGACCGGCCTCACCTGGCCGCTGGTCTGGCCGCTGAACTGGGGCCAGGCCAAGTCCACCGGTGACGCCGTCGCCGAGAACACCGGCTCCGCCGCCACCCACCCGGTGATCGTCTTCCGCGGCCCCTGCTCCATGCCGACCGTCACCGAGCGGGTCAGCAAGCGCCGGCTGCGGTACGCGATCGACCTGGCCGCGGGCGACGAACTCGTCGTCGACACCGCCAACGGCACGGTGATGCTCAACAACACCGCCTCCCGCCGCCACACCGCGATGGCCGACTCCAGCCCCGAGGAGCTGTTCCTCCTCGAACCGGGCCGCACGGAGCTGTCGTTCCGCCCCGACGCGGCGACCCCGGAGGCCCTGATGACCATCCGCTGGCGCAGCGCCGAGTGGTGACCCGACCCCCTTCCCGTCCCGCACAGAAGAGGTGAACCCATGACCGTACGGGCCGCCTGGCTCCAATCCACCGGCCAGACCCGCGAGGACACCCGGATCGCGCTGTCCGCGCTGCTCACTCCCAACGGGCAGAGCGCGGCGGAGACTCCGCTGCGCTCGCGGCCCGGCATCGTGCCCGGCGGCCTCGGGCTGACCGGCACCTCGGCGATGCAGTGCTCGATCGGCACCGGCCGGGCCGTGGTCCAGGGCAGCGACACCGCCCAGGGCGCGTACATGCTCGCGGTGACCGCCCCCGAGACGCTGACGATCGCGGACGGCGACCCGCAGTACGGCCGGATCGATCTGATCGAACTGGCCGTCCTCGACGACGCGTACGACCGCAGCGGCACGACGGACGTCGTCATCCGGCTGGTCAAGGGCACCCCCGCGGCCACCCCGGTCGCGCCCTCCTCGGGCCCCGGCAGCGCCTTCCCGCTCTACACCGTCTCGGTGCCGGCCGGCACCTCGGCCGGCACCGGCGGCGTCCAGTGGACCACCGCGGGCGTCGTCACGACCCTGCACTACCCGATGACCGCGCTCGGCGGCATCATCCCGACCAGCGGCTTCAAGGGCGCCTACGTCGGCCAGTACCGGGACGTCTCCGGACTGCTCCAGCGCTGGGACGGCTCGACCTGGGTCTCGTACGCGAAGCCCCTCGGCGGCATCGCCCCGCACGGCACCATGACGACCGGCGGGTACACCGGCCAGTACCGCGACAACGCGGGCGTCCTCCAGCGCTGGGACGGCTCGGCCTGGCAGTACGCCGAGGGCAGGGCGGCCGTCCTGTTCAGCGTCTCGCAGACGGCGATGCAGAGCGTGCCGGCGAGCATCTGGACCCCGATCACCCTCCAGTACGTCGACATCGACGACTTCACCGGCTGGAACGGCTCCGACAGCTTCGTCGTCCCGCGCACCGGCTGGTGGCGGGTCTCCGGCCACGTCGCCTGGAACGGCGACTCCGCCACCGGCGTCCGCGGCGCCCGCATCACCCTCGGCGGCGTCGGCGTCCCCCGGATGACCTGGCTGGCCCCGGCGTCCACCGGGGCCGTCACGGTCGGCGGCGGGGGCCTGATCAAGCTCACGGCGGGCAACGTCCTGCAGCTCGCCGGCTACCACAACCACACCGCCGCCGTCCGCACCCTCGGCGGCTCGGGCTACTCCAGCAACCTGTCCGCCCAGTGGATCAGGTCCTGACCGCCCTCCCTCCGCACCCCCCGATTGGAGAACCCCCATGGCACTGCGCAGCAGCTGGGTCGCCGAGACAGGCCAGACCCGCGAGGACACCCGCCTCAACCAGGTCGGCGCGACCACGATGGTCAACCCCGTCCAGGTCCGCTCCGGCATCCTGCCGGGCTCCTACGACGGCAAGTACCGGCTGTCCGGCTTCTGGATGGACAAGGCCTCCGCCATGACGGCGACGGTCTCCGAGGGCCGGGCCGTCATCCAGGGCGACATCTCCCAGGGCGTCTACCCGGTGTCCCTGCCGGCCTCCGAGCAGGTCACCTTCGCCGCGGGCGACGCCCAGTACGGCCGGATCGACCTGGTCGTCCTGAAGGTCTACGACAACCTCTACGACGGCAGCAGCCGCAACGAGGCCAAGGTCGAGATCATCCAGGGCGTGCCGGGCCAGGCCCCCAAGGCTCCGCCGGCCCCGGCGCGCAGCCTCCCGCTGTACGAGGTGACGGTTCCGGCCGGCGCCAGCGCGGGCAACGGCGGCATCCCGTGGAACACGTCCCTGAAGGACCTGCGCACCCCGGTCGTCGCCCTCGGCGGCATCCTCCCCGTCGAGGGCCCCGTCCTGCCGGGCGCCCACCCGGGCCAGTACCAGGACACCGCCAACAACCAGTTCCAGCGCTGGGACGGCGGCAAGTGGGTGGCCTACCCGGAGGCGGTCGGCGGCATCGTGCCGAGCTCGGCCTCCACGCTCCAGGGCAGCTACACCGGCCAGTACCGGGACGGCGCGGGCGGCCGGATCGAGCGCTGGAACGGCGCGGCATGGGTGCCCGCCGTCCCGGGTCCGTACTTCGCCGACTCGCTGGACTCCAGCTACACCACCTCGACGACCTGGGTGAACACGCTGACCAACCGGGGCGTGGTGTCCCTCAGCTTCGTCGCCCCGGCCTCGCGGCAGGCCCTCCTCTCCTTCGGCTCGCGGATCCAGGTGGTCGGCACGGGGTCCGGGATCGGCTTCATGGGCGTGAAGGTCACCACGGGCGCGGTCGTCCACAGCGACGTGAACGACTCGAACGCGGTCGTCGCCGCCGCTCCCGGAAACGTCTCCATGGCCACCGTCCAGCGCCTCCAGAACCTCACGGCGGGCGCCACGTACACGGTCACCGCCTACTACCGGGGCACCAACGCCGCGCTCCAGACCTGGTTCAACAACACGTACCTCCAGGTCACCCCGCAGCACTGAGCCCACGTCCCGCCCGCCGCCCACCGACAGGAGTCCACCCATGCCCGTTCGTTCCGGATGGCTGATGCCCACCGGGCAGACCCGTCAGAACACCCGCATCACCAACATCGGCGCCACCACCCCCGCCAACCCGCTCGGCGTCCGGTCCGGCGTCCTGCCCGGCACGTACGACGGGAAGTTCCGGGTCGGCGGCCTGTGGATGAGCTCCACCGGCCCGATGACGGCCACCGTCTACCACGGCAAGGCCGTCGTGCAGGGCGCCACCACCGACGGCGCCTATCCCGTCGCCCTCGACGAGGACATCACGATCACCTTCGCCGACGGCGACCCGCTCAACGACCGCATCGACCTGGTCGTGGTCCGCGTCTACGACAACGACGTGGACGCCCTCGGCAGGTTCGAGGCCGGCATCGAGATCATCAAGGGCACCCCGGCGGCGGTCCCGGCCGCCCCGGCCGCGCCCGCCCGGTCCCTCACCCTGTTCACGGTGAAGGTGAAGAAGGGCGCCTCCGCCGGCACCGGCGGCATCGACTGGGCGGGCGGCGCCTCCACCGACCTGCGCACCACGACCGTGTCCGCCGGCGGCATCCTGCCCGTCTACAACAACGCGGGCGTGCCCGGCGCCTACCCGGGCCAGTACCAGGACAACGACAACGCCCACTTCCTCCAGCGCTGGGACGGCACCGCCTGGGTCGCCTACCCCAAGGAGATCGGCGGCATCGCGCCCAGCGGCACGATCACCACCGGCAGCTACAACGGCCAGTACCGCGACTACAACGGCGGCCAGCTCCAGCGCTGGAACGGCAGCGCCTGGGCGGCCTACCAGCCGCCGGTCGAGGTCGAGACGGCCGGCTCGGGAGCGACCCCGGCCACCGGCTGGACGCTCGTCGGCTTCGCGGGGCGCAGGACCCGGGGCGTGGCCACCGTCTCCGTGACGGTGTCCCGCAGCGGAACCGATCTCACCGCCACCACCGCCGGCAACCTCAGCCCCGACGAGCTGGTGTGCTCCCTGCCCGCGGGCTGGCGTCCCTCGTTCGCCTACGAGGCGTCGGGCACCGACTTCTACGGCCAGGGCGCCTTCACCTTCTCCCCCGACGGCAGCGTCCACGTGCGCACCTGGTCCGCCAACGGCGTCCTGACCGCCGGCCGGAACATCCGCATCACCGCCACCTACGTCCTGTAAGGGGGTCCCCGATGGCCATCGACACGCCCTACCGGGCGATCTTCTGCGACCTGCTCACCGACCAGACGCTGGACATCCTCCCGCTGCGGGACGTCTCGTTCGACGACTACATCGGCAAGGCGGGCTCGCTCTCCGGCACGATCCCCATCCCCGACCGGGCCATCGCCGACCGCGTCAAGAAGGTCCGGGAAGGCCGCACCGCGGTCTACCTGGAGCGCGGCGGCGACCTGTGGTGGGGCGGCATCGTCTGGACCAGCACCCTGCAGTCCAGCGGCCGCGGGGTGCTGACCCTCGGCATCCAGGCCGCCACCTTCGACTCGTACGCCGGACGCCGCCGCATCCGGACCGACATCACCTACGACACCCCCACCGACCAGGTGGAGATCGCACGCCGGCTCTGGCGCGAGCTCGACGTCCAGGCCTACCCCGACGCCCCCGAGGGCGAGGAGCCGCGCCGCATCGGGATCAGCTTCGGCGACGAGATCCCGAAGTTCCGGAAGACGGCCTCGTGGCGCAAGGGCGACGAGACCGTCTACCTGGAGGCGCTCGACCAGCTCGCCGCCACCGAGGACGGCTTCGAGTACCAGATCCTCGTCTACCGCGACCCGGTCACCGGCTCGCGGATCCGGCAGCTCCGCCTCGGCGAGCCCAAGATCGTCACGGGCGCGACCGACCTGGTCTTCGACCGGCCCGGCGTCATCCTGTCGTACTCCTTCCCGTACGACGCCACCCGCGGCGGCACCACCGCCCTGGCCCGCGGATCCTCCACCAACGCCAACGCCGCCGCCGAGTCCCGGCCGATCTACTCCACCCAGCAGTACGCCAGCGACCTGCTCGTGGACGGCTGGCCGCTGATCGACCTGTCCTCGGACCACAACGAGATCACCGACACGCTCGCGCTCGACTCGGTGGCCGCCACGGAACTCAAGCAGGCCCGCGGCGCCGTGGTGATCCCCTCGGTCTCCATCCACCTCGGCGGGATCGTCCCGCCGGCACTCCTCGGCCGCGTCGCCCGCATCCGGATCACCGACGAGTGGTACTCCCAGGGCCTCGACGCCCGCTACCGCATCATCGGCGTCAAGATCACCCCGCCGGAACGCGGCCGTCCCGACACCGCCGAGCTCTACCTCGAGGAGGCCTGATGCCCCAGCTGCCCGAGGACATCATCGACCGGCTCAACCAGATGGAACGCCGGCTCAAGGCCCTGTCCACGGCCGTCAACACCCGCCCCGCCGTCAACGAGTTCCGCCCCACCCAGACCGGCAGTGTCACCATCACCCGGCCGCTGTTCCGGATCTTCGACGGCTACAACCACGAGATCTTCGCGGACGACATCCTGACCGGCGGCCTGGCCCGGCCCTGGCTCCAGCTGATGCCGCCGCTCGCCAGCGACCCGGCCAGGTGGCCCTCCACCACCGCCCCCGCCTTCACCACCATCGCCCGCTGCATGAACCCCGTCTGGCAGCCCAAGATGCGGCTCTCCCTCGGTACGGCGGCGTCGAGCGGCGGAACCGGCCAGGTGCGGGTCCTCGTCGACGGCGTCCCGTTCGGCCCCACCGTCACCGCGGGCACCACCTACGACTACCTCGGCCTGCTGCCCGGCGACATGAAGACCCGGTTCGGCCAGACGATGACCATCGAGATCCAGGCCCTGGCGAGCGCCGGCACGGTCTACGCCCAGCCCCTTCTCATCCACGGCGCCCAGACCTGACCCACGAGGAGCACCCATGAACATCGACCCCACCCAGCCCTGGGGCGTGGCCATCGACTACGCGGGCCGCGCCACCGTCACCGAGGGCTCCCACACCCTCGTTCTGCGCGTCTACGACAACAGCATGGGCTACGCCCTCCAGCGCGACCCGGTGACCGGGCAGTACCCGTCGGTGTACGTGACCGCCGAGGTCACCGAGCGGGGCACCGGCGACACCTTCCTGCGCGGCTCCGCCCTGATCGTCGTGGACGCCCGCGACGGCGTCCCGGCCGTCCCCGACCAGACCGCCGTCCAGCGCGCGGTGGCGGCCGCCCTGGCCGACTTCGAGACCCACCGGGCCGCCTTCGCCGCCCTGTGCGCGAGCTGGGCCCCGCCCGAGCCGCCGGTCCCGGCCCCGTAGCACCGCCCCGCCCCGTACCCCCGCCCGACCGGATTCCGGCGGGCCTTTTTCATGTCCGGAGGACACCAGATGGCCACTCCCCTCACCGCGGACCGGCTCGTCGCCGCGCTCCGCGCCGAAGGCGTCGACGTCGTCGAGCACCCCGGCTGGCGCACCCACCACCGCAACCACGCCGGTGCCTGGGGCCCGGTCACCGGCGTGATCATCCACCACACCGTCTCCGCCGGCACCGCCAACACCGTCGAGATGTGCTTCGACGGATACGAAGGGCTGCCGGGCCCGCTCTGCCACGGCGTCATCGCCAAGGACGGCAGCGTCCACCTCGTCGCGAACGGCCGCGCCAACCACGCCGGCGGCGGCGACCCGTCCGTCCTGCGGGCCGTGATCAGCGAGACGTACGGCGACCGGCCGCCCGCCCCGCGCGAACACCAGGGCAGCTCCGGCGCCGTCGACGGAAACTCCCGCTTCTACGGCTTCGAGTGCGTCAACCTCGGCAACGGCACCGACCCCTGGCCGCCCGCCCAGCTCGACGCGATCGAACGGGTCTCCGCCGCCCTGTGCCGGGCCCACGGCTGGGGCGCCCGCTCGGTCATCGGCCACAAGGAGTGGTCGGACTGGAAGGACGACCCCCGGGGCTTCGCCATGCCCACGATGCGCGACCGGGTGCAGGCCCGGCTGAACAAGGCCCCCGCCAAGCCCGCCCCCGACGCCGGAAAGCCCGCCACCCCCCTCTTCCAGCCCTTCCCGGGCACCTCGTTCTTCCGCAGGGAGACGAGCTCCCCGGTCATCACCGCCATGGGCCGCCGCCTCGTCGCCGAGGGCTGCTCCGCGTACACCGTCGGCCCCAGCCCCCGCTGGGGCGAGGCCGACCGGCTCAGCTACGCCAAGTGGCAGCACAAGCTCGGCTTCCGCGGCACCGACGCCGACGGCATCCCCGGCGCCGCCTCCTGGAACGCGCTGAAGGTCCCCCACACGAAGTGACCCAGAGGAGCAGACCGATGTCCGATGCCGCCAAGCGCACGGCCCGAACCGTCCTCCAGTCCGCCGTCGGCATCGCCGTCGTGCTCCCCGCCGTCGTCGACGCCTCCGGCATCCCCGCGACCCTCCCCTGGGTCGCGGGCGCGCTGGCCGTCGCCGGCGGGCTGGCCCGGGTGATGGCCCTCGACCTGGTGCAGAACCTGCTGCCGTCCTGGCTGCGCCCCACCCCGGGCGGTGCCGATGACCGAGCCTGACCCGAACGACCCGGTCGCCGTCGCCCTCGAACTGGAGCGGCTCCGCGGCACCCTGGAGGCCGGCTTCGCCCGGGTCGACGGCTCCCTCGCGCTGCTCGTGCAGCGCAGCGACCAGACCGACCGGCAGCTCGCCGACCACGAGGCCCGCCTCGACGACCTGGAGCGCGCCCGCTGGCCGCTGAACAGCATCGTCGCGCTCACCGCGAGCGCCGGCCTGCTCGTCGCGGTCTGGGAACTGGCCGCCAGGTGATCCCGCCTCCCCCGGCGCACGCCGAAGGGCGGCCACCCCGCACGGGGTGACCGCCCTTCGGTCGAGCGCACTCGCTTACTGGTTGTACGGACCGTAGTCGTAGTCCTCCAGCGGAACGGCCTGGCCGGAGCCCGAGCCGAACGGCGAGTAGTCGATGTCGTCGTAGCCGACGGCCGAGTACATCGCGGCCTTGGCCTCCTCGGTCGGCTCGACCCGGATGTTGCGGTAGCGGGACAGACCCGTACCGGCCGGGATGAGCTTACCGATGATGACGTTCTCCTTGAGGCCGATGAGGCTGTCGGACTTGGCGTTGATCGCCGCATCCGTCAGGACTCGGGTCGTCTCCTGGAAGGACGCCGCCGACAGCCACGACTCGGTGGCGAGCGAGGCCTTGGTGATACCCATCAGCTGCGGACGGCCGGAGGCGGGGTGACCGCCCTCGGTGACCACACGACGGTTCTCGGTCTCGAACTTCGACCGCTCGACCAGCTCGCCCGGCAGAAGCTCCGCGTCGCCGGACTCGATGATCGTCACGCGGCGCAGCATCTGCCGGATGATGATCTCGATGTGCTTGTCGTGGATCGACACGCCCTGCGAGTTGTAGACCTTCTGGACTTCGCCGACCAGGTGGACCTGGACCGCGCGCTGACCGAGGATCCGGAGCACGTCGTGCGGGTTGGTGGCACCCACGGTGAGCTTCTGGCCCACCTCGACGTGGTCGCCCTCGCCCACGAGCAGACGGGCACGCTTCGAGATCGGGAACGCCGTCTCGTCGGTGCCGTCGTCCGGGGTGACGACGATCTTCTTGGTCTTCTCGGTCTCCTCGATGCGGACGCGACCGGCCGCCTCGGAGATCGGGGCGACACCCTTCGGCTGCCGCGCCTCGAAGAGCTCGACGACACGGGGCAGACCCTGGGTGATGTCGTCACCGGCCACACCACCGGTGTGGAAGGTACGCATCGTCAGCTGGGTACCGGGCTCACCGATGGACTGGGCGGCGATGATGCCGACCGCCTCACCGATGTCGACCAGCTTGCCGGTGGCGAGCGAGCGTCCGTAGCAGAAGGCACAGGTGCCGACGGCGGACTCACAGGTCAGGACCGAACGGGTCTTGACCTCCTCGACGCCCGCGTTGACCAGGGCGTCGATGAGCACGTCACCCAGGTCGACGTTGGCCGGCGCGATGACCTTGCCGTCGACGACGACGTCCTCGGCGAGCATCCGCGCGTACACGGAGGTCTCGACGTCGTCCGTCTTCCGCAGGACACCGGCCTCGTCCTTGGCCGCGATCCGCAGCTTCAGACCGCGCTCGGTGCCACAGTCCTCCTCGCGGATGATGACGTCCTGCGAGACGTCCACCAGACGACGGGTCAGGTAACCCGAGTCGGCGGTACGCAGGGCGGTGTCGGCGAGACCCTTACGGGCACCGTGCGTGGAGATGAAGTACTCGAGGACGGTGAGGCCCTCGCGGAACGACGCCTTGATGGGACGCGGGATCGTCTCGTTCTTGGCGTTGGACACCAGACCACGCATACCGGCGATCTGACGCATCTGCATCATGTTTCCTCGGGCACCCGAGTCAACCATCATGAAGATGGGGTTCGTCCGCGGGAAGTTCGCGTTCATCGCCTCGGCGACCTCGTTGGTCGCCTTGGTCCAGATCGCGATGAGCTCCTGCGTGCGCTCTTCCTTGGTGATCAGACCGCGCTCGTACTGCTTCTGGACCTTCTCGTCCTGCGCCTCGTAGCCCTTGACGATCTCCTTCTTCGCCTCGGGAACGACGACGTCGGAGATGGCCACGGTGACGCCGGAGCGGGTCGCCCAGTAGAAGCCGGCCGCCTTCAGGTTGTCGAGCGTCGCCGCCACGATGACCTTGGGGTAGCGCTCGGCGAGGTCGTTGACGATCTCGGAGAGCTGCTTCTTGCCGACGGAGTAGTCGACGAACGGGTAGTCCTCGGGCAGCAGCTCGTTGAAGAGCGCGCGGCCCAGGGTCGTCCGCAGACGGAAGGTGTCACCCTGCTGCCACTCGGCCGCACCGACGTGGTCGTCGCCCTCCTCCGCGACCGGGGGAACCCAGCCACGCGGAGCGACGGTGCCGACGGGGAAGCGGATCTCGATCTCCGACTGGAGCGCGAGCTCGCCGGCGTCGAACGCCATGATCGCCTCGGCCGTGGAGCCGAACGCGCGGCCCTCGCCCTTGGTGTCACGGAGCTCACCGTCGGTGGTCAGGAAGAACAGACCGAGGACCATGTCCTGGGTCGGCATCGTGACCGGACGGCCGTCGGCCGGCTTCAGGATGTTGTTCGAGGACAGCATCAGGATGCGGGCCTCGGCCTGCGCCTCCGCGGAGAGCGGCAGGTGGACGGCCATCTGGTCACCGTCGAAGTCCGCGTTGAACGCGGTGCAGACGAGCGGGTGGATCTGGATGGCCTTGCCCTCGACCAGCTGCGGCTCGAAGGCCTGGATGCCGAGGCGGTGCAGCGTGGGCGCACGGTTCAGCAGAACCGGGTGCTCGGCGATGACCTCTTCGAGGACGTCGTACACGACCGTGCGGCCGCGCTCGACCATCCGCTTGGCGCTCTTGATGTTCTGCGCGTGGTTCAGGTCGACCAGGCGCTTCATCACGAACGGCTTGAAGAGCTCCAGCGCCATGGCCTTCGGCAGACCGCACTGGTGCAGCTTGAGCTGCGGGCCGACGACGATGACGGAACGCGCCGAGTAGTCGACACGCTTGCCGAGCAGGTTCTGACGGAATCGACCCTGCTTGCCCTTCAGCATGTCGCTGAGGGACTTCAGCGGACGGTTGCCGGGGCCCGTGACCGGGCGACCACGACGGCCGTTGTCGAAGAGGGCGTCGACCGCCTCCTGGAGCATCCGCTTCTCGTTGTTCACGATGATCTCGGGGGCACCGAGGTCGAGCAGACGCTTCAGACGGTTGTTGCGGTTGATCACGCGGCGGTACAGGTCGTTCAGGTCGGAGGTCGCGAAGCGGCCACCGTCCAGCTGCACCATCGGACGCAGGTCCGGCGGGATGACCGGCACGCAGTCGAGAACCATGCCCTTGGGGCTGTTCGCGGTCTGCAGGAACGCGGAGACGACCTTGAGGCGCTTGAGCGCACGGGTCTTCTTCTGGCCCTTGCCGGTACGGATGATCTCGCGGAGGCGCTCGGCCTCCTCGTCGAGGTCGAAGGACTCCAGGCGCTTCTGCAGCGCCGCGGCACCCATCGAACCGTCGAAGTACGTGCCGAAGCGGTCACGCAGCTCGCGGTAGAGGAGCTCGTCGCCCTCCAGGTCCTGGACCTTGAGGTTCTTGAAGCGGGACCAGACCTCGTCCAGACGGTCGATCTCGCGCTGCGCGCGGTCGCGCAGCTGCTTCATCTCGCGCTCGGCACCCTCGCGCACCTTGCGGCGCACGTCGGCCTTCGCACCCTCGGCCTCGAGCTCGCCGAGGTCGTTCTCGAGCTTCTTGGCGCGGGCCTCCAGGTCGGAGTCGCGACGGTTCTCGATCTGCTGACGCTCGACGGAGACGTGCGCCTCCAGCGAGGGCAGGTCACGCGTACGACGCTCGTCGTCGACGTACGTGATCATGTACGCCGCGAAGTAGATGACCTTCTCGAGGTCCTTCGGGGCGAGGTCGAGCAGGTAGCCAAGGCGCGAGGGGACGCCCTTGAAGTACCAGATGTGGGTGACGGGAGCGGCGAGCTCGATGTGGCCCATCCGCTCACGGCGCACCTTGGCGCGGGTGACCTCGACGCCACACCGCTCACAGATGATGCCCTTGAAGCGGACGCGCTTGTACTTGCCGCAGTAGCACTCCCAGTCCCGGGTCGGACCGAAGATCTTCTCGCAGAAGAGTCCGTCCTTCTCGGGCTTGAGCGTGCGGTAGTTGATGGTCTCCGGCTTCTTGACCTCGCCGTGGCTCCACTGACGGATGTCGTCAGCGGTGGCCAGACCGATCCGGAGCTCGTCGAAGAAGTTGACGTCGAGCACTATGCGTCAATCCCTCTCAGGGTTGTAAGGCTTTGGGGTCTGATACGGGGGTCCTGGGGCCGGCGGGGGGACCATCGCTGGTCCCCCTGCCGGACTCCCGTCAGACCTCTTCGACGCTGCTCGGCTCGCGCCGGGACAGGTCGATGCCGAGCTCCTCCGCTGCGCGGAAGACGTCCTCGTCGGTGTCGCGCATCTCGATGGACATGCCGTCCGAGGACAGCACCTCCACGTTGAGGCACAGGGACTGCATCTCCTTGATGAGCACCTTGAAGGACTCGGGGATGCCGGGCTCAGGGATGTTCTCGCCCTTGACGATGGCCTCGTAGACCTTCACGCGGCCGGTCACGTCGTCGGACTTGATCGTCAGCAGCTCCTGGAGGGCGTACGCGGCGCCGTATGCCTCCAGCGCCCACACCTCCATCTCACCGAAGCGCTGGCCACCGAACTGGGCCTTACCACCCAGCGGCTGCTGGGTGATCATCGAGTACGGGCCGGTCGAACGCGCGTGCAGCTTGTCGTCGACCAGGTGGTGGAGCTTGAGGATGTACATGTACCCGACGGAGATCGGGTCCGGGAACGGCTCGCCGGAGCGGCCGTCGAACAGCCTCGCCTTACCGGTCGGGAGCACCATGCGCTCGCCGTCGCGGTTCGGGATGGTGTGGTTCAGCAGACCCGCGAGCTCGTCCTCACGCGCACCGTCGAAGACCGGGGTCGCGACGTTGGTGCCGGGGGCGACCTGGTCGGCGCCGATCGCCTGGAGGCGCTGCGCCCACTCGTCCGCGAGACCGGAGACGTCCCAGCCGCGGCTGGCGAGCCAGCCGAGGTGGATCTCCAGGACCTGTCCCGGGTTCATTCGGGACGGGACACCCAGCGGGTTGAGGATGATGTCGACCGGGGTGCCGTCCTCGAGGAACGGCATGTCCTCGATCGGGAGGATCTTCGAGATGACGCCCTTGTTGCCGTGACGGCCGGCGAGCTTGTCACCATCGGTGATCTTGCGCTTCTGGGCGACGTAGACGCGGACCAGCTGGTTCACGCCCGGGGGAAGCTCGTCGCCCTCCTCGCGGTCGAAGACGCGGACGCCGATGATCTTGCCGATCTCGCCGTGCGGCACCTTCAGCGAGGTGTCACGGACCTCACGGGCCTTCTCACCGAAGATCGCGCGGAGCAGGCGCTCCTCCGGGGTCAGCTCGGTCTCACCCTTGGGCGTGACCTTGCCGACGAGGATGTCGCCGGCGACGACCTCGGCACCGATGCGGATGATGCCGCGCTCGTCGAGGTCCGCGAGGACCTCCTCGGAGACGTTCGGGATGTCCCGGGTGATCTCCTCCGGGCCGAGCTTGGTGTCACGGGCGTCGACCTCGTGCTCCTCGATGTGGATCGAGGAGAGGACGTCGTCCTGCACGAGGCGCTGCGACAGGATGATCGCGTCCTCGTAGTTGTGGCCCTCCCACGGCATGAACGCCACGAGGAGGTTCTTGCCGAGCGCCATCTCGCCGTCTTCGGTGGCGGGACCGTCGGCGAGGACCTGGCCCTCGATGACGCGGTCGCCCTCGTCCACGACGACCTTCTGGTTCACAGAGGTGCCCTGGTTGGAGCGGGAGAACTTGTGCAGGCGGTACGTGATGTACGTGCCGTCGTCGTTGGCGACCGTGATGTAGTCGGCCGACAGCTCCTGGACGACACCGTCCTTCTCGGCCTTGAGCACGTCGCCGGCGTCGGTGGCGCAGCGATACTCCATGCCGGTGCCGACGAGCGGGGCCTCCGACTTAATCAGCGGGACGGCCTGACGCATCATGTTCGCGCCCATGAGGGCACGGTTGGCGTCGTCGTGCTCGAGGAACGGGATCATGGCGGTCGCGACCGACACCATCTGGCGCGGCGAGACGTCCATGTAGTCCACGTCGGCGGGCTCGACGTAGTCGACCTCGCCGCCACGCTTGCGGACCAGGACGCGCGGCTCGGTGAACTGCAGGTCGTCGTTGAGCGCGGCGTTGGCCTGCGCGATGACGAAGCGGTCCTCCTCGTCGGCGGTGACGTAGTCGACCTCGTCGGTGACCTGGCCGTCGACGACCTTGCGGTACGGCGTCTCGATGAAGCCGAACGCGTTGACGCGGCCGTACGAGGCGAGCGAACCGATCAGACCGATGTTCGGGCCTTCGGGGGTCTCGATCGGGCACATGCGTCCGTAGTGGGACGGGTGCACGTCTCGGACCTCGAAGCCGGCCCGCTCACGGGACAGACCACCGGGACCCAGCGCCGAGAGACGACGCTTGTGCGTCAGACCCGACAGCGGGTTGTTCTGGTCCATGAACTGCGACAGCTGGCTGGTGCCGAAGAACTCCTTGATGGAGGCGACGACCGGCCGGATGTTGATCAGGGTCTGCGGCGTGATCGCCTCGACGTCCTGGGTGGTCATCCGCTCGCGGACGACGCGCTCCATACGAGCCAGACCCGTGCGGACCTGGTTCTGGATGAGCTCGCCGACGTTGCGCAGACGACGGTTGCCGAAGTGGTCGATGTCGTCGGTCTCGACGACGATCTCGTTGCCGTTCTCGCCGATCGTCTCGGTCTCGCCCGCGTGGAGCTTGACCAGGTACTTGATCGTGGCGATGACGTCGTCGGTGGTGAGCACGCCGGCGTCCAGCGGCTCGTCGGCGCCGAGCTTCTTGTTCACCTTGTAGCGGCCGACCTTCGCGAGGTCGTAGCGCTTCGGGTTGAAGTAGAGGTTCTCGAGCAGCGTCTGAGCGGCCTCACGGGTCGGCGGCTCGCCCGGACGCAGCTTGCGGTAGATGTCGAGCAGCGCGTCGTCCTGGCCCTGGGTGTGGTCCTTCTCCAGGGTGGCGCGCATGGACTCGTACTCGCCGAACTCCTGCAGGATCTGCTCGGTGGTCCAGCCGAGAGCCTTGAGGAGGACGGTGACGGACTGCTTGCGCTTGCGGTCGATGCGGACACCGACCAGGTCGCGCTTGTCGATCTCCATCTCCAGCCAGGCACCCCGGGACGGGATGATCTTGGCGGAGAAGATGTCCTTGTCGGACGTCTTGTCGATCGACGAGTCGAAGTAGACACCGGGCGAACGGACCAGCTGCGACACCACGACACGCTCGGTGCCGTTGATGACGAAGGTGCCCTTGTTCGTCATGAGCGGGAAGTCGCCCATGAAGACCGTCTGGGACTTGATCTCGCCGGTCTCGTTGTTGGTGAACTCGGCGGTGACGAAGAGCGGGGCGCCGTACGTGAAGTCACGGTCCTTGCACTCGTCGATCGAGTTCTTCGGCGGCTCGAAGCGGTGGTCGCGGAAGGTCAGCGACATCGACCCGGAGAAGTCCTCGATCGGGGAGATCTCCTCGAAGATCTCCTCCAGACCGGACTTCCTGGGGACGTCCTGTCCCGACTCAAGGGCAGCCTCGACGCGAGCCTTCCAGGCGGCGTTGCCGAGCAGCCAGTCAAAGCTCTCGGTCTGCAGCGCGAGGAGGTTCGGAACCTCGAGGGGCTCCTTGATCTTTGCAAAGGAGATGCGCAGCGGGGCGGTGCTTGCGCCGTTGTTCGTATTGGTCGAGGCGTTGCGCGAGGCGGCCAAGAGGGGGTCCTTCCGAGGGCTCGGACTCACTACGCGCGTACCGGTCCCCTGCATCGCTTCACGGCAGACGTTTCCTGAGATGGCCGAAAAGCCAGGTCAGACGGGGTCGGTCCGAGTAGCGGATGCGAAGGTATGCCCCTGGTGACGGGCAGGAGGCAGCTAACAGGCAGCGCAAAGGGTCAGTGTAGCCACTTGGCTCACTGATGTCCAGGGCGACTTCTTCGCGACCCTCGTTGCTCTCAACTCCGCGGTACCTCGCGCCGTGCGGCGCACCTCGATACTGCCCGTTCAGTCGTCGATCCATGCCTCGGAAACGGATCGTTGTGACGACGCGTCCTGAGAATTGCGCGCTGCGTGCGGTTCGTCAAGACCCGCCGGTCTGCGAGGCGCACGGCGAAGATCACCATACTCCGCTTCCCGCGCCCCTCAAGTCCCTCGCCACGCCCGTCCGGGGAACGCCGAAAGGCGACCACCCATAAGGGTGATCGCCTTTCGCTGCCCCCGCGTTACACGGGGGCAGGAGTCAGCTACAGCGACTCGAAACGGTCTTACTTGACCGTGACGGAGGCGCCGGCGGCCTTGAGGGACTCGGCAGCCTTCTCGGCGGCCTCCTTCGCGACCTTCTCGAGGACCGGCTTCGGGGTGCCGTCGACGAGGTCCTTGGCCTCCTTGAGGCCCAGGGAGGTGAGCTCGCGCACGACCTTGATGACCTGGATCTTCTTGTCGCCGGCACCCTCGAGGATGACGTCGAACTCGTCCTGCTCGGCCTCGGCCTCGGCCGGGGCGCCGGAGGCGGCCGGACCGGCGACGGCGACGGCCGCGGCGGCGGTGACGTCGAACTTGTCCTCGAAGGCCTTCACGAACTCGGAGAGCTCGATGAGGGTGAGCTCCTCGAACTGGGCGAGGAGTTCGTCCTGGGTGAGCTTCGCCATGATGGGCGATCCTTCCACTAATTCGGCAGGTGCCGATGTGTCTAAAGAGGCGGGCGTAACGGCCCGCTACGACCCGCGCACTAGGCGGCGCGGATCAATGCGCGAGCCGAATTACTCGGCACCGCCCTGCTCGGCGAGCTTGACGCGAAGCGCTTCCGCGGTGCGGACGAACTTCGACGGCAGCGCCTGGAAGAGCGAGGCAGCCTGAGACTGCTTGCCCTTGAAGGCACCGGCCAGCTTGCTGAGCAGAACCTCGCGGGACTCGAGGTCCGCAAGCTTCTTGATGTCGTCGGCGGAGAGAGCCTTACCGTCAAGGACACCGGCCTTGATGATGAGGTTCGGGTTCTCCTTGGCGAAGTCACGCAGGGCCTTCGCCGACTCCACCGGGTCACCGGTGACGAAGGCGACCGCGGTCGGACCAGCGAAGTGCTCGTCCAGTGCGGTGATCCCGGCCTCGTTGGCCGCAATCTTGGTCAGCGTGTTCTTCACCACGGCGTACTGGGCGTTCTCACCGAGAGAGCGACGCAGCGTCTTGAGCTGCGCGACGGTGAGACCCCGGTACTCGGTCAGCACGGCGGCGTTGGAGCTCTGGAACGCGTCCTTGAGCTCGGCCACCGATGCAGCCTTGTTGGGCGTCGGCATAGTGCGTCGGCCTCCTTCCGGGTGATGAGGACCGCTCAGAAGGGGGCTGGACAAAACAAAACGCCCCGGGCGCAGGCGCACGGGGCTTTGCTCGACCGGACGATGAAGTCCGGGAACACTTCCACAGTCACCTGCGCGGGTCGTCCGTTGTCAGCGGATCCTTCGGCCACCGCACCCGGTGGGGCACAGCAACGACCAGCGGTCTTTGGCTTCTGGGGAAGCGTACGTGACGGGTACGGCTCCGGGCAAATCAGCCCTGGCCGAGCTCCTTCAGCATCGCGAAGAGGTCCACGGTGTCCTTGGCCGGCGGGGCCTCGACGGCGGTCTTGGTGCCGTAGTCGCTGTAGTCGGCGCGGATCTGCATCGTGCCCTGGGCCATGGTCATGCCGACGTCCATACGGGCCGGGTAGCCCTCCTCGGTGACCCAGAGCTCGGTGTCGTAGCCCTTGAGGCCCGCCTTCTTCACGTTGGCGATGAGCTTGTCGTGGTCCTCCTTGGAGAGGAGCTTCGACGACTCGTTGGCCTTCAGCATCTGCTCGAAGGTGAGCGTGCCCTTGTAGTGCTGGGTCTCCATGCCGTTGACCTTCTCGGCACCGACGTGCTTGAGGTCCGGGGAGTCCAGGAGCAGGGCGAGCTGCTGGGCCGGGTCCTGGTTCATGTTGTCCAGGCCGCCGGTCATCTGCTTCTGCAGCGCCTTGTCGCCGGAGGCCTCGGCCGCGGCCTTCAGGTCGAGCTTCATCCAGCGCTTGCCGTCCATCTCGGCGGCCTGCGCGGCACCCATGTCCATGTACATGACCTGGTCGAGCATGACCATGCGCATCTGCTCCGGACCGCCCGGGTTGCCCGCGGCCAGCATGGAGCCCTTCATGGTGATGTCCATGACCGCCGGGGACCAGCCCTGGACGCCGGTCATCTCGACGGTGCCGGACCCCTCGCCGACACCCTCCATGGTCATGGTCATCTTGACCTTGGCCGCCTTGGCGGCCGAGGTCTTCTCGTACGCGGCCTGGATGACCTTCGTGACGTCCCCGTGGCCCTGCTTCTCGGGGGCCGCCTTGGCGTCCCCGCCGTCCTGACAGCCTGCGACGCCGGTCACGACGGCCGCGGCCGCCAGGGCTACGCCCGCGCGCTTCCATGCGGACTTGTTCATGAGCGTTCCCCACCCTTGATCACTTCTTTGCGGTCTCTTGAACCGTAGCAAAAAGCCGGGCCCCCCCCCCCCGCCCAGGCGGTGCGCCTGCCCCGCACCCACCCCTACACAAAGGTCTTGAGCCACGCCCCCCGCCTCACACGCCACGGCGAGAGTGGGCTG
>NZ_JBHWFF010000027.1:66901-96733 GCF_042733785.1 Streptomyces sp. NPDC059695
GGGCTTTGTCTCACGTGTGTCCCCCCCCCTTTCTACTTTTAGGTGGTTTTATAACCCGTACCAAAAACCCGGCCCCCGCCCGCGGGGGGGGGGGGGGGGCCGGCTGACCACTCAGTGAACCGGTGAGGTTCAGACCGCGGCCGGGTCCTCCTCGACGAGGAGGTTGCGGGTGCGGTTGGAGTCCAGCGGGATGCCGGGGCCCATCGTCGTGGTGAGGGTCGCCTTCTTGATGTAGCGGCCCTTGGCGGCGGACGGCTTCAGACGGAGGATCTCCTCCAGCGCCGCGGCGTAGTTCTCGACCAGCTTCGTCTCGTCGAAGGAGACCTTGCCGATGATGAAGTGCAGGTTCGAGTGCTTGTCGACGCGGAACTCGATCTTGCCGCCCTTGATGTCGTTGACAGCCTTCGCGACATCGGGGGTGACGGTGCCGACCTTGGGGTTCGGCATGAGACCACGCGGGCCGAGGACGCGGCCGAGGCGGCCGACCTTGCCCATGAGGTCCGGGGTGGCCACCACGGCGTCGAACTCGTTCAGGCGGTTGCCCTTGGAGATCTCGTCGATGAGCTCGTCGGAGCCGACGATGTCGGCGCCCGCGGCGATCGCGGCCTCGGCACGGTCACCGGTCGCGAAGACCAGGACCCGGGCGGTCTTGCCGGTGCCGTGCGGAAGGTTCACGGTGCCACGGACCATCTGGTCGGCCTTGCGCGGGTCGACGCCCAGGCGGAAGGCGACCTCGACGGTGCCGTCGAACTTCGTGGTGGCGGTGTCCTTGGCGAGACGGACGGCCTCGAGAGGAGCGTAGTTACGCTCGCGGTCGATCTTGGCGTCCGCAGTGCGGAGAGCCTTGCTGCGCTTCAACTTCTTCTCCTGTTGGTTCAGGTGTGGAGTCGTGGTGCGGGCCGGCGCTGGCCCTACCACTAGGTCACGAGGGGGGTGATCAGCCCTCGACCGTGATGCCCATGGAGCGGGCGGTGCCAGCGATGATCTTGGACGCGGCGTCCAGGTCGTTGGCGTTCAGGTCGGGGAGCTTGACCGTGGCGATCTCGCGGACCTGGGCGGCCGTGAGCTTGGCGACCTTGGTCTTGTGCGGCTCGCCGGAGCCCTTCTCCACACCCGCGGCCTTGAGGATCAGCTTGGCGGCCGGCGGAGTCTTCGTGATGAAGGTGAAGGTGCGGTCTTCGTAGACCGTGATCTCCACCGGCACGACCATGCCACGCTGCGACTCGGTCGCGGCGTTGTAGGCCTTGCAGAACTCCATGATGTTGACGCCGTGCTGACCGAGCGCGGGGCCGACCGGCGGGGCCGGGTTCGCCGCACCGGCGTTGATCTGGAGCTTGATAAGCCCCGTGACCTTCTTCTTCTTGGGAGGCATTGCTCTCTCCGGGTCCTAGTGAGAGTGTTCAGCCCGCCATCCGGTCATCCGGATGGAGGCATACCGCACAACGATAACGGGTATAGACGTGCGGCTAAAAACCGAGCAGGTCAGAGCGGCTGCGAGAGCCACTCTGACCTGGTCGGAAGACGGTGAGATCAGTTCTTCTGGATCTGGTCGAAGCTCAGCTCGACCGGGGTCTCGCGACCGAAGATCTCGACGAGGCCCTTGACCTTCTTCGAGTCGGGGTTGATCTCGTTGATCGTGGCCTGGAGGGTCGCGAAGGGGCCGTCGGTGACGGTGACCGAGTCGCCGACCTCGAAGTCCAGGACCTGGACCTCCAGCTTGCGGGCGGGAGCCGGCTTGCCCTCGGCCTCGGCGGCCTCGCGGGCGGCCTTCTCCTCGGCCTCCGGGGCGAGCATCTTGACGATCTCGTCCAGGGTCAGCGGGTACGGGTCGTAGGCGTTGCCCACGAAGCCGGTGACACCGGGGGTGTTGCGGACGACGCCCCAGGACTCGTTCGTCAGGTCCATGCGGACGAGAACGTAGCCGGGAAGCTTGTTCTGCTTGACGTTCTTCCGCTCGCCGCCCTTGATCTGGACGATCTCTTCCTCGGGGACCTCGGCCTGGTAGATGAAGTCCTCGACGTTGAGCGAGACGGCACGCTGCTCGAGGTTGGCCTTCACGCGCTTCTCGTAGCCCGCGTAGGTGTGGATGACGTACCACTCGCCGGGGAGGGTGCGGAGCTCCTCGCGGAGCGCGGCGACCGGGTCGACCGGGGCGGCCGGCTCGGCCTCCTCCTCGGTCTCTTCCTCGGCGTCCTCGTCCTCGTCCTCGACCTCGACGGTGACGACGGTCTCGTCCTCGTCATCCTCGTCGGTCTCGTCCTCGTCGACCTCGTCGGTCTCGACGTCCTCGTCCGCAGCGTCCTCAGCAGCGTCGACCTCGACGTCCTCGACGTCCTCGTCGGCGGCCTCGACGATGTCCAGCTCGTCCTCGACGGACTCGGACTCGAAGGCGTCGTTCAGGTTCGCGTCAGACACGGTGGCTGCTTCTTCCTGCGATACAGATGGGTGGAACAAAAAGTCAGCCGAAGACGTACTTGACTGCTTCCTGGAAGCCATAGTCAATCACGGTGACAAGGCCGATCATGATGACGACGAAGACGATCACCACGGTGGTGTACGTCGACAGCTGGCTGCGCGTGGGCCAGACGACCTTGCGGAGCTCGGCGATGATCTGGCGGTAGAAGAGCGCGAGACGGCCCAGGGGGCCCTTCTTTCCGCGCTTCCCGCCCTTGCGGGACTTCTTCTTCGACTCTGCGGTCTCGTCGTCGGCATCAGGCATGTCGATGGAGCCTACGGCGTCCGTCACGATCTCTCACCTGATTCCGGGTCGGCCGTGCCGCGCCCGGGTGGAGCCGCACGGCGGTGCAATGAAGTACGTACATGCGCACAACACCTGGCGGTGTGTGTAGCAGGGCCGGAGGGACTTGAACCCCCAACCGCCGGTTTTGGAGACCGGTGCTCTACCAATTGAGCTACGACCCTTTGTCGGTGCCCCCCAACGTACCGCATCGTGAGATGTGGTCGCTGTGGGCCAACGAGGAGTGAGCATACGTGGTCATGGGCCCCTACGTCGAACAGAAAGCACGCCGACCTGCCGTCGGACGCGCGTACGACCGGGAATGACCGTTCCTGTCCGGTCCGTGAAACCTGTGTGCCGGGCTCCGAGGCGGTCTGGGACGATGGCCGCATGAGCGCTGCTACCCCTCCCACCGAGCGTCGGGTCTCCGCCCGGATCGGTGCGATCTCCGAGTCCGCCACCCTCGCCGTCGACGCCAAGGCCAAGGCCCTCAAGGCCGCCGGGCGCCCGGTGATCGGTTTCGGCGCGGGTGAGCCCGACTTCCCGACCCCGGACTACATCGTCGACGCGGCCGTCGAGGCCTGCAAGAACCCCAAGTACCACCGCTACACGCCGGCCGGCGGCCTGCCCGAGCTGAAGGCCGCGATCGCCGCCAAGACGCTGCGCGACTCCGGTTACGAGGTCGACGCCTCCCAGGTCCTGGTGACCAACGGCGGCAAGCAGGCGATCTACGAGGCCTTCGCCGCGATCCTCGACCCGGGCGACGAGGTCATCGTCCCGGCGCCGTACTGGACGACGTACCCCGAGTCGATCCGTCTCGCGGGCGGTGTCCCGGTGGATGTCGTCGCCGACGAGACCACCGGATACCGGGTCTCGGTGGAGCAGTTGGAGGCTGCCCGCACGGAGCGGACCAAGGTCGTCCTCTTCGTGTCGCCCTCGAACCCGACCGGCGCGGTGTACAGCGAGGCGGACGCCGAGGCGATCGGCCGCTGGGCCGTCGAGCACGGTCTGTGGGTCCTGACGGACGAGATCTACGAGCACCTGGTCTACGGCGACGCGAAGTTCACCTCGCTGCCGGCGATCGTGCCCGAGCTGCGCGACAAGTGCATCGTGGTGAACGGTGTGGCGAAGACGTACGCGATGACGGGCTGGCGCGTCGGGTGGATCGTCGGCCCGAAGGACGTCGTGAAGGCCGCCACGAACCTCCAGTCGCACGCCACGTCCAACGTGAGCAACGTGGCGCAGGTGGCCGCGCTCGCCGCCGTCTCCGGCAACCTGGACGCGGTCGCCGAGATGCGCACCGCCTTCGACCGCCGCCGCCAGACGATCGTGCGGATGCTGAACGAGATCGAGGGCGTGTACTGCCCCACGCCGGAGGGCGCGTTCTACGCGTACCCGTCGGTGAAGGGCCTGCTCGGCAAGGAGATCCGCGGCAAGCGCCCGCAGACCTCGGTCGAGCTCGCCGCCCTGATCCTCGACGAGGCCGAGGTCGCGGTCGTCCCGGGCGAGGCCTTCGGCACCCCGGGCTACCTGCGCCTGTCGTACGCGCTCGGTGACGAGGACCTGGTGGAGGGCGTGTCCCGGATCCAGAAGCTGCTCGCCGAGGCGACGGACTGATCCTCGTGCGGTGCGGGCCCCCGGTTCTCCGGAACCGGGGGCCCGTTTTTGCGTTCTAGCAAGGTCCCGATCGGGGAAAGGGACTGCATTCGTCCATTCGAGTGCGGCAGTATCGGCCGATGGAGCACGTACGCGATCTCACCCTGTTGCCCAAGGCCCATCTGCACCTGCACTTCACCGGTTCGATGCGGCCCACGACCCTGCTCGAACTGGCCGACAAGTACGGCGTGCATCTCCCGGAGGCGCTCAAGAGCGGTACGCCTCCCCGGCTGCGGGCGACCGACGAGCGCGGCTGGTTCCGCTTCCAGCGGCTCTACGACATCGCCCGCTCCTGCCTGCGCTCCCCCGAGGACATCCGGCGACTGGTCCGGGAGGCGGCCCAGGAGGACGTCAGGGACGGCTCGGGGTGGCTGGAGATCCAGGTCGACCCGACCTCGTACGCCCCGCACCTCGGCGGTCTGATCCCGGCCCTGGAGATCATCCTGGACGCGGTCGACGCGGCCTCGCGCGAGACCGGGCTCGGGATGCGGGTGCTGGTCGCGGCGAACCGGATGAAGCATCCGCTGGAGGCGCGGACGCTGGCGCGGCTCGCGGTGCGCTTCGCGGACCGGGGCGTGGTCGGCTTCGGTCTCTCCAACGACGAGCGGCGGGGCATGGCCCGGGACTTCGACCGGGCCTTCGCGATCGCGCGCGAGGGCGGCCTGCTCGCGGCCCCGCACGGCGGCGAGCTGACGGGCCCCTCGTCCGTACGGGACTGCCTGGACGACCTGCGGGCGGCGCGGGTCGGCCACGGGGTGCGGTCGGCGGAGGACCCCCGGCTGCTGCGCAGGCTCGCCGAGAGGGGCGTGACCTGCGAGGTGTGCCCGGCGTCCAACGTGGCGCTCGGGGTGTACGAGAAGCACGAGGACGTGCCGCTGCGGACGCTCTTCGAGGCCGGGGTGCCGATGGCGCTCGGCGCGGACGACCCGCTGCTGTTCGGCTCGCGGCTCGCCGCGCAGTACGAGATCGCCCGCCGGCACCACGGGTTCACGGACGCGGAGCTGGCCGAGCTGGCCCGTCAGTCGGTGCGGGGTTCGGCGGCGCCCGAGGACGTGCGGGCGAAGCTGCTCGCGGGGATCGACGACTGGATCAGCTGATGCCCCGGAGCAGGGTGCGGGCGAGCGTGCGGGCGAAGTCGTCGAGTGAGTCCGGCGGCCTGCGGTCGGGGCTCGCCTCCCAGGCGAACGAGCGCTGCACACAGGCTCCGAGGAGCAGGGACGCGGCGGCGACCGGGTCGGCGTCGGCGGCGATGCGCCCGTGCCGCTGCTCGGCGCGGAGGTAGGCGGCGAGGCCTTCGATGGGCTTGTGGGGGCCCATGCCGTAGGTGCGCATGGCCTCCTCGTGGCGCCGTTTGAGCTGCGGCTCCGCGTACAGGGAGGCGACGACCGGGAAGGTCTGCTCGTAGAAGAGCGCGGCCTGCCGGGCGACCTCGGCGAGGTTCTCCTCGACGGTGCGGCCGCCGGGGTCGTGGGCGAGCGTGCCGAGGAGTCCGCCGAGCTGGGGGAGGCGCTCGTTCAGGACGGTCAGGAACAGCTCTTCCTTGCTGCTGAAGTACTTGTAGAGCGCGGCCTCCGAGCAGCCGGCCGCCCTGGCGATCTCCTTGGTGGTGGTGCGGGCGAGCCCCGCCGTCCGCATGAGGTCGCGGGCGGCGTCGACGATCCGGGTCCGTGTCGGCCTCTGTTCCATGCATCCTCCAGCCACGCTTGACGTCAGAGTGAGTATCCACTCACCCTGGAGGTGAGTGAATACTTACCCACCCGGGGAGGGTGCGACATGAAGCTCACAGTCTTCGGCGCGACCGGCGGCATCGGCCAGGAGATCGTCCGCCAGGCGCTGGCTTCCGGACACGAGGTGACGGCGGTGGTGCGGGACCCCGCGCGGCTCACGGTGACCGGCGCGCGCCTGACGGTCCTGAGGGCCGACCTCACCGACCCCGAGGTCCTGCGCGGGGCCGTCGCGGGCCGGGACGCGGTGCTCTCCGGCCTCGGGGCCCGCACCCGGGCGGACGCGGGCGTGGCGGCCCGTCTGACCCGCTCGGTGCTCACCGCCATGGAGGCCGAGAAGACGCGCCGCCTCCTGGTGGTCAGCGCGGCCCCGCTGGGCCCGGTCCCGGAGGGCCAGGGCCTCGTCGACAGGGCGGTGCTCTCGGTGATCAACTCCGTCCTGAAGGACGTCTACGCCGACCTGCGCGTCATGGAGTCCGACCTCGCCGCGAGCAACGCCGACTGGACCTCCGTACGCCCGCCCAAGCTGACGGACAAGGCGGCCACCGGGCGGTACCGCACGGTCGTCGGCGGCACCCCGCCCCGGGGCCGCTCCCTGGCCCGCGCGGACGTGGCGCACGCGATGCTGGCGATGATCGACGACCCCACGACGGTCAAGCAGGGCGTGGGCGTCGCGTACTAGGGCGAAGGGTCCTAGAGCTCCACGCCGACGGTGACGGGCTCGTTGACGAGGGTGATCCCGAAGGCCTCCCGCACGCCGGCGACGACCTCGCGGGCGAGGGCCAGGAGGTCCTCGGTGGTCGCCCCGCCGCGGTTGGTGAGGGCGAGCGTGTGCTTGGTGGAGATCCGGGCGGGCCCGGAGCCGTACCCCTTGGTGAAGCCCGCCCTGTCGATCAGCCAGGCCGCCGAGGTCTTCACGGCGCCGTCCTCGCCCGCGGGGAAGGCCGGCGGGGTGACGTCCGGTCCGAGCCGCTCCCCCACGCGCGCGAGGAAGGCCTCGTACTCCCCCGCCGTGAGGATCGGGTTGGTGAAGAAGGAGCCGGCGGACCAGGTGTCGTGGTCCTCCGGGTCGAGGACCATGCCCTTGCCGGCCCGCAGCCGCAGCACGGTCTCGCGGGCGGCGGCGAGCGGCACCCGGTCCCCCGCCTCCACGCCGAGGGCGCGGGCGGTCTCGGGGTACCTGAGCGGGGCGGACATGCCGTCCGCTTCCTCCAGCTCGAAGCGGACCCGCAGCACCACGTACCGGTCGGGCCGGTCCTTGAAGAGGCTGTGCCGGTACGAGAAGGCGCACTCGGCGTTCGTGAGGGTGACGGTCTCCTCGGTGCGCCGGTCGTAGGCGACGACCTCGGTGATCGTGGCGGAGACGTCCTGCCCGTAGGCGCCGACGTTCTGGATGGGGGTGGCGCCGGCCGAGCCGGGGATGCCCGCCAGGCACTCGATCCCGGCGAGACCGGCCTCGACGGTCCGGGCGACGACGTCGGTCCAGACCTCGCCGGCGGCGACCTCCAGCCGGTTCCCGTCGAGGGTGAGGCCCGTGGTGGCGATGCGCAGCGCGGTCCCCTCGAAGCCCTTGTCCCCGATGACCAGGTTGGATCCGCCGCCGATGACGAGCAGCGGGGTGGCGGTGCGGTCCGCCTCGCGGACCGCCGCGACGACCTCGGCGTCGGTGGTGGCCGTGACGAGCCGGGCGGCGGGACCGCCGAGCCGGAAGGTGGTCAGGGGCGCGAGGGGGGCGTCGTTGAGGAGCTGCACGGGCCCAAGGGTACTTACCCGCCGCGCGCGCGGCGGGCAAGCACCCTCCCGGGCTCAGGCGAGGCGGACCACGGCCCGGGACTGGCCCAGGACCTTCTGTCCGGCGCTCGTCGCCGTGATGTCGACCCGCACCCGCTGGTCCTCCAGCTTGGCGCCGACCTTGGCGGAGACCTCGATCAGCGCGCCGGTCCCGTCGTTCGGGACGACGACCGGCTTGGTGAAGCGGACGCCGTACTCGACGACGGCGGCGGGGTCACCGGCCCAGTCGGTGACGACCCGGACCGCCTCGGCCATGGTGAACATGCCGTGGGCGATGACGTCCGGGAGGCCGACCTCGACCGCGAACTTCTCGTTCCAGTGGATCGGGTTGAAGTCCCCGGAGGCACCGGCGTACTGCACGAGCGTGGCGCGGGTCACGGGGAAGGTCTGCGCGGGCAGCTCGGTGCCGACCTCGACCTCGTCGTAGGCGATCTTCGCGGTCATGGTCAGGCCCCCTCGGGTGCGCGGGAGACGAGCTTCGTCCAGGCGGTGACGACGTGCTCGCCGGAGGCGTCGTGGACCTCGCCGCGGATGTCCAGGATGTCGTTGCCGGCCAGGGACTTGATCGCCTCGATGGTGGAGGTGACCGAGAGCCGGTCCCCGGCACGGACGGGCCGGGTGTAGGAGAACTTCTGGTCGCCGTGGACGACGCGGCTGTAGTCGAGGCCCAGCTGGGGGTCCTCGATGACGGCGCCGGCCGCCTTGAACGTGATGGCGAACACGAACGTGGGCGGGGCGATCACCTCGGAATGCCCGAGCGCCTTGGCCGCCTCGGTGTCGGTGTACGCGGGATTGGCGTCACCGATCGCCTCGGCGAACTCGCGGATCTTCTCGCGGCCGACCTCGTAGGGCGCGGTGGGCGGATAGGTCCGGCCCACGAAGGACTGGTCGAGCGCCATGAACTCGATACCTCCTGCTGAATGTGTTGCCTCTGGTGCGGACGGTGCCGACAAACGACACGAGGCCGCCCCCGATGTGGGGACGGCCTCGTGTACGAGCCTGATTAACGCGTCTCGCGGTGCGCGGTGTGCGAGTTGCAGCGAGGGCAGTGCTTCTTCATCTCAAGACGGTCCGGGTTGTTACGCCGGTTCTTCTTGGTGATGTAGTTCCGCTCCTTGCACTCCACGCAGGCCAGCGTGATCTTCGGGCGGACGTCGGTGGCAGCCACGTGAGTGCTCCTTGACGGACGGATGGACGGATGAACGCATAGAAGAGTAGCCGATCGAAGGACCGACCCCACAATCGGCTACTGTCTGTAGCGGTGACCGGACTTGAACCGGTGACACAGCGATTATGAGCCGCTTGCTCTACCGACTGAGCTACACCGCTTTGATGATCCGGATCCCGTCCGAAGACGAGATCCCTCTCACCAGAGCCCCAATACGGAATCGAACCGTAGACCTTCTCCTTACCATGGAGACGCTCTACCGACTGAGCTATTGGGGCGAGCGAGGAAGACATTACACGGTCTCCGGCCCATCACCCAAATCCGTTTCCCCACGGGCCCGCGACGGCCCCCACCAGGCGTCCCGTACGCCACTCGTGGCCTCATCGGTACGACTATTGCGCTCCTCCCGGAAGGTCGTTCCGAGCGCCCCTAGGCTCGGCCCCACGCTGCGTGATCTTGATCCTGAGGAACCGTGAGGAGCCGATGTCAGCCGACAGCAAGCAGCCCCAGCCGCCCGAGGACGGGGCCACCACCGCCGACTCGACCTCGCTCCTGCTCTCCCACGCGCGCCTCACCGACGGGAGGACCGTCGACGTGCGGCTCGCCGGCGGCCGGATCGAGGCCGTCGGGACCGCGGGCAGCCTCGCCGCCGTGGGCGCGCGGGTCGACCTCACCGGCTACCTGCTGCTGCCCGCCGCCGCCGAACCCCACGCCCACGCCGACACCGCGCTCTCCGCCGACACCCCCGGCCCCGTCTCGTACGCCCCCGAGGAGGTGCAGCGGCGGGCCACCGAGGCGGCGCTGCTCCAGCTCGGCCACGGCGCGACGGCGCTCCGCGCGCACGTGCGCATCGGCGACGTCCACGGACTCGGCCCGCTCGAAGCGGTGCTCCAGGCCCGCCGCTCGCTGCGCGGCCTCGTCGACCTGACGGCCGTGGCCGTGCCCCGGCTGCTCACGGGCGTCGCGGGCGCGGACGGGCTCGCGATGCTGCGGGACGCGGTGCGGATGGGCGCCGGCGTGGTCGGCGGCTGCCCGGACCTCGACCCGGACCCGGCGGGATACGTGGAGGCGGTGCTCGAGGTCGCGGCCGAGCACGGCGTCCCGG
Organism: Streptomyces sp. NPDC059695; assembly: GCF_042733785.1. Lineage (NCBI taxonomy): Bacteria > Bacillati > Actinomycetota > Actinomycetes > Kitasatosporales > Streptomycetaceae > Streptomyces > Streptomyces sp. NPDC059695. The sequence continues at coordinate 77,083 of NZ_JBHWFF010000027.1, forward strand.
TCGACCTGCACACCGACGGGGAGGACCCGGCCCGGCTCGCCCGGCTCGCGGCGATGGCGGGCGGGCTGCGGCCCGGGGTGACGATCGGGCCGTGCGCCGGGCTCGCCCGGCTCCCCGCCGACGCGGCGCGGCGGGCGGCGGACCGGCTGGCGGCGGCCGCGGTGACGGTGGTGTGCCTGCCGCAGGGCGGCTGCGGCGGCACGGAGGCGCGCGGGGCGGCGCCGGTGCGGCTGCTGCGGGCGGCGGGGGTGCGCCTCGCGGCGGGCAGCGGGGCGCTGCGGGACGTGGCGAATCCGGTGGGGCGCGGGGATCCGCTGGAGGCGGCCTACCTGCTGGCCTCGCTCGGCGGGCTGCCGCCCCAGGAGGCGTACGGGGCGGTGAGCGCGGACGCGCGGGCGGTGATGGGCCTTCCGGAGGTGCGGGTGGAGGCCGGCTTCCCGGCGGAGCTGCTCGCGGTGCGCGGCGAGCGTCTGGCGGGCGTGCTGTCCCTGGCGTACAGCCGGATCGTGGTGCACCGGGGGCGGGTGGTGGCCCGGACGAGCGCGGTGCGGGAGTACTGCGACTCGGCGGCGGCGCTGGACCTGCCGCGTCAGGCGCGTCCGGAGCGCCCGCCCGAGCCGGGGAGCCCTCCGGCCGGACCCGTCGTACGGTCGTGAGTATGCGCATCGTCATCGCTGGAGGACACGGACAGATCGCCCTGCGCCTGGAGAGACTGCTCTCGGCGGGCGGGCACGAGGTCGCGGGGATCATCCGCAGACCGGAACAGGGCACCGACCTGCGGGAGGCGGGCGCCGAGCCCGTCGTCCTGGACCTGGAGTCGGCGTCGGTCGAGATGGTCGCCGCGGTGCTGCAGGGCGCGGACGCGGCCGTCTTCGCGGCGGGCGCGGGCCCGGGCAGCGGAGCCGACCGCAAGGACACGGTGGACCGGGCGGCGGCGGTCCTGTTCGCCGACGCGGCGGAACGCGCGGGCGTGCGCCGGTACGTCGTCGTCTCCTCGATGGGCGCGGACGCCTCCCACCCGGGCGACGAGATCTTCGACGCCTACCTGCGCGCGAAGGGCGCGGCCGACGACGAGGTCCGCTCGCGCACGGCGCTGGACTGGACGATCCTGCGGCCCGGCTCCCTGACGAACGACGCGGGCACGGGCATGGTCCGCCTGGAGGCCCGCACGGGCCGCGGGCCGGTCCCCCGGGACGACGTGGCGGCGGTCATCGCCGAGCTCCTGGAGACCCCGGCGACCGCCGGACTGACCCTGGAACTGATCTCCGGCTCGGTCCCGCTCTCGGTGGCGGTGAAGGACATGGCCGGCAACTGACACCGACACCGGAAAACGAGTGAAGGTCCCCGGTGCGAGCACCGGGGACCTTCTTCACGTGGCGACGCCAGGATTCGAACCTGGGTAGGCTAAGCCGACGGATTTACAGTCCGCTCCCATTGGCCACTCGGGCACATCGCCATGGGTTCGCTGCCTCGGTTCCCCGCCTTTCTGCGGTGTTCCTTGGCAACGACGTAAACAATACCTGATCCCCGGGGGTGGTTCGCCACCGGATTGATCGGCGGCCGATCGGCGGCTGATCAGCGGTTCGGGCCGTGGCTCACCCCCTAGGCTTTGGGGGTACCCCACAGCATCCGAGCAAGGAGCCACGAGTCATGGCCGACTCCAGTTTCGACATCGTCTCCAAGGTCGAGCGGCAGGAGGTCGACAACGCCCTCAACCAGGCCGTGAAGGAGATCTCCCAGCGCTACGACTTCAAGGGAACCAACGCCAAGATCGAGTGGTCGGGCGAGAAGATCCTCATGCAGGCGAGCGGCGACGAGCGCGTCAAGGCGATCCTCGACATCTTCCAGACCAAGCTGGTCAAGCGCGGGATCTCGCTCAAGTGCCTCAAGGTCGAGGGCGAGCCGCAGCTGTCCGGCAAGGAGTACAAGCTCTTCGCCTCCGTCGAGGAGGGCATCTCCCAGGAGAACGCCAAGAAGGTCGCGAAGGCCATCCGTGACGAGGGCCCCAAGGGCGTCAAGGCGCAGGTCCAGGGCGACGAGCTGCGGGTCAGCTCGAAGAGCCGTGACGACCTGCAGGCCGTGCAGGCGCTACTCAAGGGCAAGGACTTCGACTTCGCGATCCAGTTCGTGAACTACCGCTGACGGTCGCGTCCGAATACCGCCAGCCTCGCGCTCGGCGGTCCCCGCACACTGGGTCTCAGGAAGACCCGTGCGGGGAGAGGAACCAGTCATGACCGTGTACGCGTACGTCGACGGCCCCCTGGGCGAGATGCTGCTCGTCGGGCAGCTCGCCGAAGGGGGCCGGGCCGTGCTGCGCTCACTGTCCCTGCCGGGGCAGAAGGGCGCCGTCGAGGTCGAGGACGGCTGGACGCTCGCGCCCGGGGCGTTCGCCGAGGCCGCCCGGCAGCTGGACGAGTACTTCGCCGGGCGGCGCGACCGGTTCGACCTGTCGCTCGACGCCGAGGCCGGGACCGCGTTCCAGCGGCGCGTCTGGCGGGCCCTGGAGGAGATCCCGTACGGGACGACCGTCTCGTACGGGGAGATCGCCAGCCGGGTCGGCTCGGCCGGCGCCGGGGTGCGGGCCGTGGGCACCGCGATCGGGCGCAATCCGCTGCTCGTCGTGCGGCCCTGCCACCGGGTGATCGGCGCCGACGGGAACCTGCGCGGGTACGCCGCCGGGCTCGACCGCAAGGAGCGGCTCCTCGGCCTCGAAGGGGCCCTCGTGTGAGCGAGGGGCTCTTCCCCCGCGAGCGGGTCACGGTGGCGCCCGGGGCGGTGCACGTGCCCGGGTGGCTCCCGTTCGCGCTCCAGCGCGAGCTGGTGGACGCCTGCCGCGCGTGGGGGCGCGGGCCCGTCCCGTACCGGCAGACGGTGCTGCCCGGCGGCGGTGTGATGTCCGTGCGGTCGCTGTGCCTGGGCCGGCAGTGGGTGCCGTACCGCTACCTCGACTCCGTCGGGGTCGCCCTGCCCGACCGGCTGGTCGCGCTGGGCCGCGAGGCGCTCGTCGAGGCCTACGGGGACCACGGGGGCTTCACGCCCGACACGGCGCTCGTGAACTTCTACGCGCCGGGGGCGCGGATGGGGATGCACCAGGACCGGGAGGAGCGCACCGGGGCGCCGGTGGTGTCGCTGAGCCTCGGGGACCGGTGCGTGTTCCGCTTCGGGAACGAGGAGAACCGCGGCCGGCCGTACCAGGACGTCGATCTGGCCTCCGGGGACCTCTTCGTCTTCGGCGGGCCGTCACGGTGGGTTCACCACGGGGTTCCCCGGGTGTTCCCGGGCACGGCCGAGCCCGCGCTCGGCCTGGCCGGGCGCCTGAACATCACGCTCAGGGAGACCGGACTCAGCGTCTAATGTGCGGTGCATGACATCGGAACTGCGCCGCTCACTGGGCCTCTTCGACGCGGTCGTGATCGGGCTCGGTTCGATGGTCGGCGCGGGGATCTTCGTCGCCCTGGGGCCCGCGGCGGAAGCGGCCGGATCCGGCGCGGGACTCCTCTGGGCCCTCGGGGCCGCCGCCGTCGTCGCGTACTGCAACGCCATGTCCTCGGCATCGCTCGCCGCCCGCCACCCCGCGTCCGGCGGCACCTATGTGTACGGTCGCGAACGTCTCGGTTCCTTCTGGGGACACCTCGCCGGCTGGGCCTTCGTCGCCGGCAAGACGGCCTCCTGCGCGGCGATGGCACTGACCGTCGGTGCGTACCTGTGGCCGGAGCGGGCGCACGCGGTGGCCGTCGCCGCCGTGGTGGCCCTGACAGCCCTCAACTACCGGGGGCTCCAGAAGTCCGCACTGCTCACCCGGGCGATCGTGGCGTTCGTCCTCGCCGTCCTCGCCTGCGTCGTCACGGTGTCCTTCCGGGCCGGCGGGAAGGAGCCCGCTGCCCTCGGCGGAGACCTCGCCACGGACGGGCTGCTCCAGGCCGCGGGTTTGCTCTTCTTCGCTTTCGCGGGGTACGCGCGGATCGCCACGCTCGGCGAGGAGGTCCGTGATCCGGCCCGCACGATCCCCCGGGCCGTGCCGCTCGCGCTCGGCCTCGCGCTCGCCGTCTACGGCCTCGTCGCGGTGAGCGTGCTCACCGTGCTCGGCCCCACGGCCCTCGCCGCCTCCCCCGCGCCGCTCGCCGACGCGGCCCGCGCCGCGGACGCCGCCCGGCTGGTGCCACTGGTCACGGCCGGCGCGGCCGTCGCGGCGCTGGGCTCCCTGCTCTCGCTGATCCTCGGGGTGTCCCGTACGACGCTGGCGATGGCCCGCGACGCCTACCTGCCGACGGCCCTCGCGGCCGTCCACCCCCGCTTCCGGGTGCCGCACCGGGCGGAGCTCGCGGTCGGCGCGGTGGTGGCCGTGACGGCGGCGACGGTGGACGTGCGGGGCGCGATCGGCTTCTCGTCGTTCGGCGTCCTCGTCTACTACGGGATCGCGAACGCCTCCGCCTGGACGCTGGGCGGCCGCCACCGCCCCCTGGCCGCGCTCGGCCTCGCCGGCTGCGCCGCGCTCGCCTTCGCCCTGCCGGTGGGGTCGGTGATGGCGGGGGCGGGGGTCCTGGCGGCGGGCGCGGTGGCCTGGTCGGTGACCCGCCCCCGAACGACCCGCTAGCCGCCGGCCAGCGCCGTTGCGGGCCCGCGCCGCGCCCGTTGTGGGCCCACCCCGCCCCGTTGTGGGCAATCGTTCCGCTGGGGCGGAACGGGTGGGCACAACGGAACGGCGCCCCGTGCCGGGCCTAGGCTCCCGCGCCCTGACCCGCACCGACAGGCGCAGCGCCCGGTGGTGCGGGTCCAGGCGCGGAACGCGGAGGCGCCGCTGAGCGCGCCGTCCCGTGTGCCCACCCGTCCCGCCCCAGCGGGACGATTGCCCACACGGGCAGCGGGCGGAGGCGCCCACGCGGGCAGCGGGGCACCGCCCCGCCGGGCGCGGGCCCATGCGGGCAGTGGGCGAAGGCCCGGCGCGGGCGCGGGCCCGTGCGAGGGGTGGGCGAGGTGGGTCAGGGGGTGTTGTAGCCGTAGGCCTGGTCCGTCGGGACGATCTCCTTGCCCAGGGGCAGCAGCGACACCGGGATCATCTTGAAGTTCGCGATGCCCAGCGGGATGCCGATGATCGTGATGCACAGGGCGATGCCCGTGGTGATGTGACCCAGCGCGAGCCACCAGCCCGCCAGGATCAGCCACAGCACGTTGCCCACGCAGGACGGCGCTCCCGCGTCGCGCCGGTCGACGACCGTGTGCCCGAAGGGCCAGAGCGCGTAGATCCCGATGCGGAACGCGGCGAGTCCGAAGGGGATGCCGATGATCGTGATGCAGAGCAGGACGCCCGCGGCCATGTAGCCGAGGAACATCCAGAACCCGCACAGGACCAGCCAAATGACGTTGAGGATCGTCTTCACGGGCGTCGACCTGCCATCTGTTCGAGCCGGGCGATCCGCTCGGCCATCGGCGGGTGGGTGGAGAACATCTTGGAGAGGCCCTGTCCGGGCCGGAACGGGTTCGCGATCATCATGTGGCTCGCGGTCTCGATCTTCGGCTCGGGCGGCAGCGGCAGCTGCTTGGTCCCGGCCTCCAGCTTCCGCAGGGCGCTCGCGAGGGCCAGCGGGTCCCCGGTGAGCTGGGCTCCGGAGGCGTCGGCCTCGTACTCCCGGGAGCGGGAGATCGCGAGCTGGATGACCGAGGCGGCGATCGGGCCGAGGATGAGGACCAGCAGGTAGCCGAGGAGGCCGGGGCCGTCGTCGTCGTTGGAGCGGCCGACCGGGATCAGCCAGGCGAAGTTGACCAGGAACATGATCACGGAGGCGAGTGCTCCGGCGACCGAGGAGATGAGGATGTCCCGGTTGTAGACGTGGCTCAGCTCGTGGCCGATGACCCCGCGCAGCTCCCGCTCGTCGAGGATCGCGAGGATGCCCTCGGTGCAGCAGACGGCGGCGTTGCGCGGGTTGCGGCCGGTCGCGAAGGCATTGGGCGCCTGCGTCGGCGAGATGTAGAGCCGGGGCATGGGCTGCCGCGCCTGCGTGGAGAGCTCGCGCACCATGCGGTACAGCGCGGGGGCCTCGAACTCGCTCACCGGGCGGGCGCGCATGGCCCGCAGCGCCAGCTTGTCGCTGTTCCAGTACGCGTACGCGTTGGTGCCGAGCGCCACGACCAGCGCGACGATCAGCCCCGTACGTCCGAAGAAGCTGCCGATGACGATGATGAGGGCCGAGAGCCCTCCGAGGAGGACCGCGGTCCTCAGCCCGTTGTGCCGGCGGTGCACGGTACGCCCTCCAAGTGGTGCGGCAGGGGAACCCTTTTCCTCGTGGTGTTCCTGGTGGTCCACTCGTCCAGTGGACCCTCCCGTACTGGTCAACGCCAGGCGGGAGGTTCGGGTTCCCCGGGCCGCGGGGGGTGCCGTGTGGGCCGTACGGGTGATCAGCGCGCGGCCGGGATCTTCTCCCTGCCGAGCGGGGCGGCGGTGGGCTCGACCTCGCTGGTGCAGTGGGCGCAGCGGGTGGCGACGGCCGGGATCTCGGTGAAGCAGCGGGGGCAGTCGCGCTTCTCGGCCTTCGGGTCGGCGGCCTCCTCCTTGGCGAACTTCGCCTGGATCTTCGTCATGGGGACGACGATGAGGAAGTAGAGGACGGCGGCCGTGATGACGAACGCGATGACCGCGGCGATGGCCAGGCCGTACGGGAAGACCGTGCCCTGGACCGAGAAGCTGGCCTCGCTGAAGTCGCCGACGGAGCCGGTGGCCAGACCGATGAGCGGGGTGATGAACGCCTTGCTGAAGCCGGTGACGACGGCCGTGAACGCGGAGCCGACGGCCAGACCGATGGCCATCGAGACGACGTTCCCGCGAAGTATGAAGTCCTTGAATCCGTTCAGCACGGGGTGTTGCTCCTCGGTATTTCTCGTGTGGGGGGAGGTCAGAACAGCGCCGTCGACGCGAAGCGGAGGGCGAACTGCGGGTAGCCCGACAGCACGACACCGGCGGCGGCGGTCAGCGCGATCGCCAGGGTGACCGGCGCGGGAGCCTTGTGCGGGACGGGCGCGCCCTCCGGCGTGCGGAAGAGCAGGGCCGTCCAGCGCAGGTAGTAGTACAGCGCGATCACGACGTTGACGCCCATGATCACGGCCAGCCACCCGAGGCCCGCGTCGACGGCCGCCGAGAAGACGGTCACCTTGGCGAAGAGGCCGATGATACCCGGGGGCAAACCGGCCAGATTCAGGAGGAAGAACCCGAGCGTGAGGGCCGCCGCGGGGCTGGCCGCGTACAGGCCCCGGTAGTCCGAGATCCGGTTCTCGGGGTGGGTGCGGGCGACGAGCGCGACGACGGCGAAGGCGCCGAGGTTCACCACGGCGTACATCAGGGCGTACGCGACGGTGGCGCCGACCTGGTCGTCACCGGAGTACGCGGCGGCCGCGATCGGCACCAGGAGGTAGCCGGCCTGGGCGACGGAGGACCAGGCGAGCAGCCGTACCGCGCTCCACGCGCGCGTGGACACCTGGCGCAGCGCCGCGACGTTGCCGGCGGTCATGGTGAGCGCGGCGAGGACGGCGAGTGCCGGGCCCCACACGTCCGCGTAGGACGGGAAGGCGACGACGGTCACCAGGATGAGGCCGGTGAAGCCGACGGCCTTGCCGACCACGGAGAGGTAGGCGGCGACGGGCAGCGGGGCGCCGACGTAGGTGTCGGGCACCCAGAAGTGGAAGGGGACGGCGGCCGTCTTGAAGGCGAAGCCGACGAGGGTGAGGGCGACCCCTGCCTCGGCGAGCGTCTGGAGCTGCCCGGGGACGTCGTCGAGGCGCTGGGCGATCTCCGTGAGGTGGAGGGTGCCGGTGGCCGCGTAGACGAAGCTGACGCCGAGCAGGGTGACGGCGGTCGCGGTGACGGAGGAGAGGAAGAACTTGAGGGCGGCCTCGCCGGACATGCGGTCGCCGCGCTTGAGGCCGACGAGCGCGAAGGCGGGCAGCGAGGCCACTTCGAGGGCGACGACGAGGGTGGCGAGGTCGCGGGAGGCGGGCAGCAGGGCGGCGCCGGCGGCCGAGGACAGCAGCAGGAACCAGTACTCGCCGGCCGGGAGCCTCTCGCGGGTCTCGTCCAGGGAGAGGAGTGCGGTGACCAGCGCTCCGGCGAGGACGAGCAGCTGGATGACGAGGGTGAAGTGGTCGGCGGTGTAGCTGCACGCGTCCGCGTGGGCCTCGGCCCGGGCCGTGGCGGTGAGGCAGAAGGTGGAGCGGTCGCCGGCCCGCAGCGGCAGGAGGAGGGCGAGGGCGGCGGTGAGGCCGCCGACCGCCGTCCAGCCGAGGATCCGCTTGCGCTCCGGCGGCACGAAGAGGTCGGCGACGAGGACGACGAGGGCGACCACGGCCGTGAGGGTGGGGGGCGCGATCGTGAGCCAGTCGACGGACTGGACGAGGGACGTCATCGGGGTCCTCCCGCGAGGAGCTGCTGGACGGCCGGGTCGGTGAGGCCGAGGAGGACGGCGGGCCAGAGTCCGGCGAGGACGGTGAGGGCGACGAGGGGGGTCCAGGCGGCGAACTCGTACCCCTGGACGTCGGCGATCGCCGTCTCGCCCTCCGGTCGCGGGCCGCCCATGCAGACGCGGCGGACGACGAGGAGGAGGTAGGCGGCGGTGAGGAGGGTGCCGAAGGCGCCGATCGCCATGAAGGTGAGGAACGCGGGGCGGCTGAGGCCCGCGGCCGGTTCGAACGCGCCGAACAGGGCGAGCATCTCGCCCCAGAAGCCGGCGAGGCCGGGCAGTCCGAGGGAGGCGACGGCGGCGAAGGCGAGGAGGGCGCCGAGGCGGGGGGCGCGGCCGTAGAGGGCGGCGCCGGTGGCGCCGGCCAGGGTGTCGAGGTCGGCGGTGCCGTACCGGTCCTTCACGGCACCGACGAGGAAGAACAGCAGGCCGGTGACGAGGCCGTGGGCGATGTTGGCGAAGAGGGCGCCGTTGACCCCGGTGGGGGTCATGGTGGCGATGCCGAGGAGCACGAAGCCCATGTGGCCGACGGAGGAGTACGCGATGAGGCGCTTGAGGTCGCCCTTGCTGCCGGGCCGCACGAGGGCGAGGCAGGCCAGCGATCCGTAGATGATCCCGGCGACGGCGAAGGCCGCGAGGTACGGGGCGAAGGTCCGCATGCCGTCGGGGGCGATCGGCAGGACGATCCGCACGAAGCCGTAGGTGCCCATCTTCAGGAGGACGCCGGCGAGGAGGACGGAGCCGACGGTCGGGGCGGCGGTGTGGGCGTCCGGGAGCCAGCTGTGGAGCGGCCACATCGGGGTCTTCACGGCGAGCCCGAGACCGATCGCGAGAACGGCGATGACCTGCACCGACGTGGTCAGGCCGCGGCCGTTGTCAGTGGCGAGTGCCACCATGTCGAACGTGCCCGCCTTCACGCCGATGAGGAGCAGGCCGAGCAGCATGACGACCGAGCCGAGCAGCGTGTAGAGGATGAACTTCCAGGCGGCGGCGCGCCTGCCCTCGCCGCCCCAGCGGGCGATGAGGAAGTACATCGGGATGAGGACCGTCTCGAAGGCCAGGAAGAACAGGACGAGGTCGAGGACGGCGAAGGTGGCGAGGGTGCCGGACTCCAGGACCAGGAGGAGCGCGACGAAGGCCTTGGGGGAAGGCCCGGAAGGCATCTTGAAGTAGCTGTACAGCGCGCAGAGGAAGGCCAGCAGCGCGGTCAGGACCAGAAGGGGGAGGGAGATGCCGTCGACACCGAGGTGGATGCGCACGTCGAGTGCCCTGATCCAGCTGATGTCCGTCGTGGCCTGCATCGTCGAGGGGTGGTCGTGGTCGAAGCCGAGGGCGAGGACGATCGCGGCCAGCAGGATGACGCCGGTGACGGTGACGCCGTGGCGGAGCACGGCCTGGTCGGGTGACTTCCCCTTCAGTCCGGGCGGGGCGGGGAGCAGAGCGGCGACGGCGCCGAGGAGCGGGCCGGCGACGATCAACGCCAGGAGGAACTGCATCACGGATTCGCTGATATCGATCACGGCTCACGCTCCGGCGGCGGCGTTGGCGAGGGCGACGGCGACGATCGCCAGGACGACGGAGCCTGCGAGCAGGGCGCTCAGGTAGGTCTGCACGTTGCCGGTCTGGGCGCGCCGGACGAGCCATCCGAGGCCCTTGGCGCTGTCCCCCGCGGCGCGGACGTAGGTGTCGACGACCTCGCGGTCCAGGAAGCGGACCAGGGAGGCGGCGGCGAGGACGGGGCGGACGAAGGCGGTCCGGTAGACGGCGTCCAGGTGGAAGCCGTCGGTGGCGGGTCCGTGCAGCGGCCCGAGCAGGACGCGCCCGGGGTCGGCCGGGTCCTCGGCGGGGTGCGGCAGGTGCAGCGCCTCGGCCTCGACCTGCCCCGCCTCGGCGTCCGGGTGGGCGACGTGCGGGACGGGGGCCGCGACCGGGGTGCGGGCGGCGAGGGTGCGCCAGACCGCGTAGGTGACGGCGGCTCCGGCGACGGCGAGCCCCGTGCCGAGGACGGCCGTGGTCAGGGTCGGGGTGAGGGGGTGTCCGTCGAACCAGTCGTCGAGGTAGGTGACGGTCAGACCGAAGCCGAGGGAGGGGATCGCGAGGACCCACAGGACGCTCGTCATGGCGATCGGCTGGCGCCCGTGGTCCGGGGCTTCGGCGCCGCGGCCGCGGAAGGTCCGCAGCCAGAGGCGGAGCGCGTACGCGGCGGTCAGCAGGGCCGTGAGCAGTCCGGCGACGAGGACGATCCAGCCGGCCCCGGCGGGGGCGACGTCCCGCTCGCCGAGCGCGGTGTGCTCGGCGGCCACGAGGACGGCCTCCTTGGAGAAGAAGCCGGCGAAGGGCGGGATCGCGGCGAGGGCGAGGAGGGCGACGGTCATCGTCCAGTACGCGTCGGGGATGCGGCGGGCGAGGCCGCTCATGCGGGACATGGCGGTCAGCGAGTTCGTGCCGGCGGCGTGGATGACCGCGCCGGCGGCGAGGAACAGCAGCGCCTTGAACGCGCCGTGCGAGACGAGGTGGAAGACGGCGGCGCCCCGGTCGCCGACGGCGAGGGCCCCGGCCATGTAGCCGAGCTGGCCGATCGTCGAGTAGGCGAGGACGCGCTTGATGTCGTCCTGGGCGAGGGCGGCGAGCGCCGAGCCGACCATCGTGATCGCGGCCATCACGGCGAGCACGGTCATCGCGGCGGCGGAGGCGGCGAAGACCGGGAGGAGCCGGGCCGTGAAGTAGATGCCGGCGGCGACCATCGTCGCGGCGTGGATGAGCGCGGAGACGGGGGTGGGGCCGGCCATGGCGTCGGGGAGCCAGGTGTGGAGCGGGAACTGCGCGGACTTGCCGGCGACACCGGCGAGCAGCAGCAGCGCGATCAGGGTGGGGTGGTCGAGGCCGCCGTGCGCGACGGCGCCGAGGACGCCCGTGATCTGGAAGGTGCCCGCGTCGGTGGCGAGCGCGAAGAGTCCGATGAGGAAGGGGACGTCACCGAGCTTGGTGACGAGGAAGGCCTTCAGGGAGGCGGACCGCGCCTCGGGGGTCTCCCAGTAGTGGCCGACGAGGAAGTACGAGCAGATGCCCATGACCTCCCAGCCGACCAGCAGCACCATCAGGTCGCCGGAGTAGACGACGACCAGCATCGCGGAGGTGAAGAGGGAGACGAGCGCGGCGTACGAGGGGTAGCGCGGGTCGTCGCGGAGGTAGCCGGTCGAGTAGATCTGCACGCAGGTCGCGACGACGCCGACGAGGACGGCGACGAGCGCGGCGAAGCCGTCGATGTGGAGGCTGAGGTCGATGGGGACCGAGCCGGTCTGGGTGAACAGGGTGGAGGCGTCGATCGCCGGCCCTCCGCCCTGGCGGGCGGCGACGAGCACGGCGAGGACCGCGGCGGCGAGGGTCGGCAGCACGGCCAGCGGGCGGACGAAGCCGGGCGCGGTGCGGCCGAGGAGGAGTCCGGCGGCGGAGCCGAGGAAGGGGAGGAGGGGGACGAGGACGGCGAGGGTGGTCGTGGTCACGCGGCGGCCTCGGCCTTCTCCTCGGCGGACGGCTGTTCCTTGGTGTCGCGGAGACGGTCGACGTCCGCGGTGCCGCGGTTGCGGTGGACCATCAGGACGATGGCGAGACCGATGCCGATCTCGGCGGCGGCGACGGCGATCGTGAAGAGGGTGAGCGCCTGGCCGGCGTGGAGGGTGTCGCGGAGCCAGACGTCGAAGGCGACGAGGTTGAGGTTGACGGCGTTGAGCATGAGCTCGACGGACATCAGGACCAGGATCGCGTTGCGGCGGGCGAGGACGCCGTAGAGGCCGACGGCGAAGAGGAGGGCGGCGAGGACGGCCGGGTAGGCGAGGTGCATCAGTTCTCGTCCTCCTTCTTCTTCCGGGAGAGGACGATCGCGCCGACGAGGGCGGCGAGGAGCAGCACCGACAGCGCCTCGAAGGGCAGCACCCAGTGCTGGAAGAGGAACTCGCCGGTGACGGCGGTGGAGCCCTGGGCGGGTCCGTCGAGGTCGATCCAGGTGGTGCGGAAGGCGTCGACGACGACCCAGACGAGGGCGGCCGCGGCGGCCAGCGCGACGGCGAGGGCGACCGGGCGGTTGCCGGAGTCGGCGTCCGGGGAGCGGCCGATGGGGGCCTTGGTGAGCATGAGACCGAAGAGGAGGAGGACGACGACGGAACCGACGTAGATCAGGACCTGGACCCAGGCGATGAACTCGGCGGTCAGGAGGAGGTACTCGACGGCGAGCCCGCCGAGCGCCACGACCAGCCAGAGGGCGGCGTGCACCAGCTGGCGGGTGGTGACGGTGACGAGGGCGGCGCCGAGGGTGACGAGGCCGACGAGGACGAAGGCGATCTCGACGCCGGTGGGCGAGAGGAAGCCGGCGCTCTGTGCTGCGAGGGTCACTGCTGGTCCTCCTGGGCCTGCGCCTGGGCGGCGGCCTCGGCCTCGGCGGCCGCCTGGGCGGCGGCCTTCTCCGCCGCCTTGCGGGCCGCGGCGATCTCCTTCGGCTCCTCCGCGTGCGGGTCGAGCGCGGGCGGCTCGGGGACCGTCCACATCCACTCGCGGAGCTTGTCGCGCTCGTGGGTGAGCTCGTGGATGTCGGTCTCCGCGTACTCGAACTCGGGGGACCAGAACAGCGCGTCGAAGGGGCAGACCTCGATGCAGATCCCGCAGTACATGCAGAGGGAGAAGTCGATGGCGAAGCGGTCGAGGACGTTCCGGCTGCGCTCGCGGCCGCCGGGGGCGGCGGGCGGCACCGTCTCCTTGTGGGAGTCGATGTAGATGCACCAGTCGGGGCACTCACGGGCGCACAGCATGCAGACCGTGCAGTTCTCCTCGAACAGGCCGATGACCCCGCGGGTGCGGGGCGGCAGCTCGGGCTGCACGTCCGGGTACTGCGCGGTGACGGTCTTCCTCGTCATCGTGCGGAGGGTGACGGCGAGGCCCTTGGCGAGGCCGGAGCCGGGGATGGGCATTACTGGATCGCCACCTTCACGATGCCGGTGAGTGCGATCTGCGCGAGCGCGAGCGGGACGAGGGTCGTCCAGGCGAGCTTCTGCAGCTGGTCCTCGCGGAGGCGCGGATAGCTCACCCGCAGCCAGATCACGACGAACGCGAGGACGGCCGTCTTGAGGAGGGTCCAGACCCAGCCGAGGCCGTCGGCGCCGAAGGGGCCGTGCCAGCCGCCGAGGAACAGGACGGTGGTGAGACCGCAGAGGACGACGATGCCCGCGTACTCGGCGAGCAGGAACAGCGCGAAGCGGAGACCGGTGTACTCGGTGTACGCGCCGAAGATGATCTCCGAGTCGGCGACCGGCATGTCGAACGGGGGCCGCTGGAGCTCGGCGAGGCCGGCGACGAAGAACACGAGCGCGCCGATGATCTGCCAGGGCAGCCACCACCACTCGAAGGCGTTCAGGATCCCGGGCAGCGAGACGGTGCCGGCGGCCATCGCCACGGAGGCGGCGGCGAGCAGCATCGGGAGCTCGTACGCGAGGAGCTGGGCGGCGGTGCGGAGACCGCCGAGCAGCGAGAACTTGTTCGCGGAGGCCCAGCCGGCCATGAGCGAGCCGAGGACGCCGACGCCCATGACGGCGAGCACGAAGAAGATGCCGGCGTCGACGACCTGACCGACGGCGCCTTCGCCCGGGCCGATCGGGATCGCGACGAGGACGAGCAGGTACGGGAGGAGGGCGACGGCCGGCGCGAGCTGGAAGATCCGCCGGTCCGCGTCCTTCGGGACCACGTCCTCCTTCTGCGCGAACTTCACGCCGTCGGCGACGAGCTGGGCCCAGCCGTGGAAGCCGCCCGCGTACATGGGGCCGAGGCGGCCCTGCATGTGCGCCATGACCTTGTGCTCGGTCTGTCCGACGACGAGCGGCAGCACGAGGAAGACGCCGAAGACGATGAGCAGGCGGACGGCGACGTCGAGTGCGTCGTTCACGCGGGATCGCCTCCGGCGGGGTGGGTGGGGTGGTCGTCGCCGTCACGGTCGCCCTGCGGGGCGGTGTCCGCCGGGGCGTCGGATTCGGGGGCCGCGTCCTGGGCCGGGCGCTCCGCGGGGGAGGCCGGGTCCTGGGCCGGGGCGTTCGGCGCGGGGGCCGGGTCCTGGGCCGGGGCGGCGGGCCCCGTCTCCGGGGTGGCCTCGGTCTTGGCTGCCTCACCGGCGTCCGGGGCGGCGGACGTCGCCGGAGTCGCGGACTCGGCCGGAGCAGCGGGTCCCGTCCGGGTCCCGGGCTCGGCCGGGGGCTCCGGTGCCGTCGGGGGCTCCTCGAAGGCCGGCCGGGCGTGGTGCCAGGGGGCGTCCGAGCTGCGGGTACGCGGGGTGGCGGCCGACGCGCGGGGCGCGGGGGCGTCCGTCTCCGGGGCCGCCTGCCCGTCGGCCGGGGCCGCCTGGCTGGCCGAGCCGTCGGACGCCGAGCGGGAACGGCGCGGCGGACGGGCCGGGGACGCCGGGGCCTCCGTCGCGCCCTCCGCCTCCGGGGCAGCCTGGCTCGCCGAGCCCTCCGACGCCGAGCGGGCGCGGCGGGCCGGGGCGGCGCCCGGCTCCGGGGCCGTCTGGCTCGCCGAGCCCTCCGTGGCCGTGCGGGTGCGGCGGACCGGGCGGTCGCCCGCCGCCGCTCGGGCCGGGCGGTCGCCGGCCGCGCCGCGGGCCGGGCGGGCGGGGGCCGGGGGGAGCTGGCCCTTCAGGGGGCCCCATTCGTTGGGGTCCGGGACGCCCGGCGGGAGCATCTGGCGGCGCTTCGGGCCGCCGTCGTGCGACTCGCCCGGCTCCTTCGCTCCCGGCCACGCCTTGGCGACCCGGGCCGCCAGGACGAAGTCCTTGCGCAGCGGGTGGCCCTCGAAGTTCTCGGGGAGGAGGAGGGGGACGAGGTGCGGGTGGCCCTCGAAGTCCACGCCGAACATCTCGTGGGTCTCGCGCTCGTGCCAGCCCGCGCCCGCGTACACCCCGATCGCCGTCGGCAGGACGGGTGCGTCGTGCGGGACGGTGGTGCGCAGCAGGAGCCGGCGCGGCCGGCCCTCGCCGAGCGCGACCACGTGGGCGCAGACGCGGAAGCCGGTGCCCGGCTCGTCGACCGCGCTCAGCCAGTCGAAGTACGTGCAGCCCAGGTCGTCACGGGCCGTGGTGAGCGCCGTGAGCCAGGACGCCGGCGGGACGTCGACGGTCAGCAGGTCGTACGCCTGCTCCGCCGTCGCCTCCTCGCCGAAGATCTCCGTCACGGCGTCGGGGAGGGAGTCGTAGCCGGTCATGCCGTGCCTCCGGGCGCCGCGGGGTCCGGCCGCTCGACGAGGGGGCTCGTCAGCTGCGCCACCGAGGGAGCGGTCGCGTACCGCTCGGCCAGGCTCTCGCGGGCGATCTTCTCCTGGAGCTTGAGGATGCCCTGGAGCAGCGCTTCGGGGCGCGGCGGGCAGCCCGGCACGTAGACGTCGACGGGGATGATCTGGTCGACGCCCTTGGTGACCGAGTACGAGTCCCAGTACGGGCCGCCGCAGTTCGAGCAGGCACCGAAGGAGATGACGTACTTCGGCTCGGGCATCTGCTCGTACAGCCGCTTCACCGCGGGCGCCATCTTGTCCGTCACCGTGCCGGAGACGATCATCAGGTCGGCCTGGCGCGGGCCCGGCGCGAAGGGGATCACGCCGAGGCGGATGAAGTCGTGCCGGGCCATCGACGCGGCGATGAACTCGATCGCGCAGCAGGCGAGCCCGAAGTTGAAGACCCACAGGCTGTAGCGGCGGCCCCAGTTCAGGACCACCTTCATGGGCTCGGGGGCCAGGCGGGCGAGCGGCCCCAGCTTCGGAGCGGGCAGGGGTGTCACATCCATGCCAGGACGCCCTTCTTGTACGCGTAGAGCAGCCCCACGGCCAGGAAGCCGAGGAAGACGAACATCTCGACCAGGGTCGTGGCGCCGTATCCGGGCGCGGCGAAGACCGTCGCCCAGGGGAAGAGGAAGATCGAGTCGACGGCGAAGATGACGTAGAGGAAGGCGTACACGTAGTAGCGGACCTGGGTGTGGGCCCAGCCCTCCCCCACGGGGTCGACACCGCACTCGTAGGTGAGGAGTTTCTCGGGCGTCGGCACGACGGGCCGGAGCAGCCGGCCCGCGCCGAACGCCACGGCGACGAACAGCACGCCGATGACGGCGAGCAGCCCTACGACGGAGTACGTCTGGAAGTAGTCCGCCGCGTCGGCCGCGACAACGGTCGGTTCCCGCACGTCCGCCCCTCGGTCTCGGTGTCTCATGAGTCACTTCTATACGGACGCGAGTCTAGGCCCTGCTAAAGGGACCGTAAGCAGTCGCGGTGGCCTACGCGGCTACCTGCCGGTACGTACGCGAGCGTCCGTGCCGGTGGGGATATCCCCCCTTCCGCTCACCCACCTCCCCCATGGCGTCGCGCCCTCCCCGACCGGCAGTCTGGGGACCATGAGCGCCGATCTTGATCCCGTCGAGTCCCCCGAGTCGTCCGGCTCCGCCGACTCCGCCGAGAACCCTCGTCCGCCGCTGCGGCTCGCCTACGGCAAGGAGACCTGGAAGGAGATCGCCTTCCTCCTCTCCAACCTCTTCACCGCGCTGGCCGGTTTCGTCTACGCGGTGGTCAGCGTCGCCCTCGGCGTGGGCCTCGCGGTCACCGTGATCGGTCTGCCGCTGCTCGCCCTCGGCCTCAGCGGCGCCCGCCTCGTCGGCCGGTCGGAACGGGCGCGGGCCCGCGCGCTGCTCGGACTGAAGGTGGCCGAGCCCTCGCCGCTGCCGTCGCGCGGCGGTTTCTTCGGCTGGCTGTGGTCCCGGCTGAAGGACCCGGTGGCCTGGCGGACCCAGCTGTACGGGCTGATCCGGCTGCCCTGGGGCATCGTCACGTTCACCGTCGGTCTGGTCTCGCTCCTGGTGCTCTGGCCCGTCCTCCCCTTCCTGGCCCGCGGCCTGGCCAACGGCGACCGGGGCATGGTCCGGGGGCTGCTCTCGCCCTCCGACGAGCTGGAGCGGCGGATCGCCGAGCTGGAGTCGGACCGGGGCGTGGTCGTCGACACCGCCGCGGCCGACCTGCGGCGCATCGAGCGCGACCTGCACGACGGCGCCCAGGCCCGGCTCGTGGCCCTGGCGATGGGGCTCGGTCTGGCGAAGGAGAAGCTCCTGGAGGACCCGGAGGCCGCCGCGGCGATGGTCGACGAGGCGCACGGCGAGGTGAAGCTGGCCCTCCAGGAGCTGCGGGACCTCGCCCGGGGCATCCACCCGGCCGTCCTCACCGACCGGGGGCTCAGCGCGGCGCTCTCCTCCGTCTCCGCACGCTGCACGGTGCCGGTGAAGGTGCACGTGGACCTGGCGGAGCGGCCCGCGGAGGCGATCGAGGGCATCGCGTACTTCACGGTGTCGGAGCTGCTCCAGAACGTCTCCAAGCACGCGCGCGCCCGGTCCGCCTCCGTGGAGGTCTGGCGCTCCGGCGACCGGCTGATGCTCCAGGTCCGGGACGACGGGGCCGGCGGGGCGCGCTTCGACGGCGGCACGGGGCTCGCGGGGCTCGCCGAGCGGCTCGGCGCGGTCGACGGGCTGCTCGTCCTCGACTCCCCCGAGGGCGGTCCCACGACGGTCACGGCGGAGCTCCCGTGGCGGTCCCGGCCGACGGCGAAGACCTCCGGCAGGTAGGGAAAACCCCCGCCCACGGACGCCCACCCGCCTCATGGTCCGGCGGGGCGCGGGACGGAACCCTGGAACTCGTACCGCCCACACCCCCGGAAACGCTCCGAGCAGACAAGGAACACCGTGATGGCCGCCTCCCCCCGACTCCCCGCCGCGATCCGCGCGCCGTTCGAGGCCCGCACCTGGCGCGCCTTCGGCTACGTGCTGATCGGGCTGCCGCTGAGCGTGCTCTGGTTCGCGCTCTCCGTCTCCTTCGTCTCGGCCGGCGCCGGGCTGCTCATCACCTTCCTCGGTGTGCCGGTCCTGGCCGGGGCGCTCGCGATGTGCCGGGGCTTCGGCGCGGTGGAGCGGACCAGGGCCCGCGCGCTCCTCGACTTCGACGTGGCCGCGCCGGAGCCGGTGCGCGGGCGGACGGGCGGGGCCTTCTCCTGGATGGGGGCCATGCTGAAGAGCGGTGCGTCGTGGCGGCACCTGCTGTACGCGATCCTGCACATGCCGTGGGCGGTGTTCTCGTTCTCGGTGACGGTGGCGCTGTGGGCCTGGGGCTGGAGCTTCTTCACGTACCCGCTGTGGCAGTGGACCTTCCCCGCGTGGGTGGGGCAGGACGGGATCCAGCTGTACGGCGACGCGACCCACTCCTTCTACCTCGACGCGCCCTTCGAGATCGCCGTGACCAGCCTGATCGGGCTCGTGTTCGTCCTCATCGGGCCGTGGGTGCTGCGCGGGCTGGTCTCCGTCGACCGGCTGCTCGTCTCCGGGCTCCTCGGCCCGTCGCGCCTCGCCTCGCGCGTCACGGAGCTGGAGTCGGACCGGGGCGTGGTCGTCGACACCGCCGCGGCCGACCTGCGGCGCATCGAGCGCGACCTGCACGACGGCGCCCAGGCCCGGCTCGCGGCGCTCGCCATGGACCTGGGGCTCGCGAAGGAGAAGCTGGCGCGGGACCCGCAGGCGGCGGCGGTCCTCGTCGACGAGGCGCACGGCGAGGTGAAGCTGGCCCTCCAGGAGCTGCGGGACCTCGCCCGGGGCATCCACCCCGCCGTCCTCACCGACCGGGGGCTCGACGCGGCGCTGTCGGCGGTGGCCTCGCGGTGCGCGGTCCCGGTGTCCGTGGACGTGGACCTGCCGGCGCGGCCGGTGCCGGCGATCGAGGGCATCGCGTACTTCACGGTCTCGGAGCTCCTCCAGAACGTCAGCCGGCACGCGCGCGCCCGGCGCGCCTGGGTCGACGTGTGGCGGACCGGGGACCGGCTGATGCTCCAGGTGCGGGACGACGGTGTGGGCGGCGCGGGCGTCCCGGGCGGCGGCTCGGGCGGCGGCTCGGGCCTGGCGGGGCTCTCGGAGCGGGTCGGGGCGGTGGACGGGGTGCTGGCGGTGGACTCGCCGGCGGGCGGGCCGACGACGGTGACGGTGGAACTCCCCTGGCGGGCGTAGCCCTGCCGGGCCCGCTGCCCGTGTGGGCCTTCGCCCGCTGCCCGTGTGGGCCTTCGCCCGCTGCCCGTGTGGGCAATCGTCCCGCTGGGGCGGGACGGGTGGGCACACGGGACGGCGCCCTCTAGCGGCGCCTCCGCGTTCCGCGCCTGGACCCGC
>NZ_JBHWFF010000028.1:0-8699 GCF_042733785.1 Streptomyces sp. NPDC059695
TCCGAGGGGGGACTTGAACCCCCACGCCCGATAAAGGGCACTAGCACCTCAAGCTAGCGCGTCTGCCATTCCGCCACCCGGACAAGGTGTCTGTCGCTCCGGGGTTTCCCTCGCGGCGACAGAGATAACTCTACCAGGGGTTCGAGGTGCCTTTCACCAGCGTTTCCCATGGTCAGTGGGGTGGGACGGCCCCTGAGGCCGTGATCGGGCGGCGACCGCCCCACCCCGCGCACGCGGCGCTCACCCCCGTGCGCGCAGGGTGACGACCGGGGTGGTGCGGGTCAGCGGCCCTTCTCGCGCAGGGAGTGGAGGTGCTCGCTGGACCTGCGGGCGAAGGTGAGGGAGTCGACGGGGTTGTCGCGCTCGGTCTGCCAGTGGTGGGCGTTCCTGCCGTGGTGGGTGCGGTTGACCGCCGAGATGAACCGCCGGTAGTCGATGTCGCCGTCCCCGACGTCGGTCATGCGGTAGCCGTAGGGGACGGCCGAGTCGTCGCGGTCGCCGTCCTTGACGTGGAAGAGCGGGTAGCGGTGGGGCTGGGCGAGGACGTAGTCGAGCGGGTCGAACGGCGCGGGGGTGCCGTCCGGGCGCACGGAGTAGCGGTACTGCCCGACGTACGCCCAGAAGATGTCCATCTCCAGGTGCACGAGCTCGGGGTCCGTCTCGGCGAGGAGGACGTCGTAGAGGCGCACGTCGGGGCGGTCGGTGGCGAAGGAGAACTCCTCCGAGTGGTTGTGCTGGTAGAACTTCATGCCGCGCTTCCGGGCCTCCGCGCCGAAGCGGTTGAACTCCTCGGCGCAGCGCTTCCAGCCGTCGACGGTGGAGCCGTAGCGCCAGGGGCCGGAGGCGGTGCCGATGTGGGGCAGGCCCAGGGCTGCCGCGTCGTCGAGGACCCGGTCGAGGTTCTGGGCGAAGGTGTACGCGGCCGGGTCGCTCGCGTAGTAGCCGACGTGGCTGCCGATGGCCCGGAGCCCGTGGTCGCGGGTGAGGCGCTTCAGCTGGGCGAGGGTCAGCGGTCCGGCGGCGCCCTGCTCGTACCCGGCGTACTCGACCTCGTCGTAGCCGTACTTCCGGAGCTCCGCGAAGACGGCGGCGAAGCCGAGGGTGGCGACCTTGTCGCGCAGCGAGTAGAGCTGGATGCCGAGGCGCCCGGGCGGCAGGACGGGGCGGCCGTGCCCCTTCCCCTCTTCCGCTCCCTGTCCCTGCGCGGCCGCGGCGGGGGCCGCGGCACCGAGGAGGGCGGCGGCGGTCGCGCCGGCGGCCACGCCCAGCATGTCGCGCCTGCTGAGCCGGTGGGTGAGTTCGGGGTCGGCGGTGGCGGCGGTGCGTCGGATGCGACTCATCTGTGGATAACTCCTTGGCTGTCGTCGGGGTCTGCTTCACTGGAATCCGGTCGGGGCCTCATGCGACTCCGGCCAGCCTGAGCAGCAGGTTCTTCACATCGGTGGCCGCGACGCGGCCGCTTACGGCGCGGGGGGTGGAGCACAGAATGAGCGGACTTTCGTCCTCGCTCGTGGGGAGGCGGCCATGGCTGCCGCGAAGAGGTGACGGGTCGAGAGGGACGACCGCGAGCCGGTAGCGCATGCCGAGCTTCTTGCGGGCGATCTCCTTGGCCGCCCTGATCCGGACGTACGGGTCGAGCGGGTCCATGAGCAGTTCGGCGGGGTCGTAGCCGGGCTTGCGGTGGATCTCGACGAGCCGGGCGAAGTCGGGGGCGCGGGCGTCGTCGAGCCAGTAGTAGTACGTGAACCAGGCGTCGGACTCGGCGAGGGCGACCAGCTCGCCGGAGCGCGGGTGGTCGAGGCCGTGTTCCTTCTTGCCGTCGTCGTCGAGGAGCGTGTCGAGACCCGGGAGGTCCGCGAGCGCCTCCCGGACGGCCGGCAGGTCGCCGGGACGCCGGACGTAGACGTGGGCGATCTGGTGGTCGGCCACGGCGAAGGCCCGGGAGGTCATGGGGTCCAGGTACTCCATCCCGTCCTGGGTGTGGACCTCCAGGAGGCCGGCGCGGCGCAGGGCCCTGTTGATGTCGACGGGCCGGTCGACACGGGTGATGCCGTACTCGGAGAGGGCGACGACGGTGCGCCCCTCGGCCCTGGCCTCGGCGAGGAGCGGGGCGAGCACGGTGTCGAGTTCGGCGGCGGCCCGGAAGGAGCGGGGGTCGTCGGGGCCGTGCCGCTGGAGGTCGTAGTCGAGGTGCGGGACGTAGCAGAGGGCGAGGTCGGGGCGGCGGGTGCGGAGGACGTGGCGGGTGGCGTCGACGATCCACCGGCTGGATGCGAGACCGGCGCCGGGGCCCCAGAACTGGAACAGGGGGAAGGTGCCGAACTTCTCGGTGAGTTCGTCGTGGAGGGCGGGGGGCCGGGTGTAGCAGTCGGGTTCCTTGCGTCCGTCGGCGTAGTAGACGGGACGGGGGGTGACGGTGATGTCGGTGTCGGCGCCCATGGCGTACCACCAGCAGATGTTGGCGACGGTGTAGCCGGGGTGGGCGCGGCGGGCGGCGTCCCAGAGGCGGTCGCCGGTGACGAGGCCGTTGTGCTGGCGCCACAGGAGGACGTCGCCGAGTTCCCGGAAGTACCAGCCGTTGCCGACGATGCCGTGTTCGGCGGGGAGGGTGCCGGTGAGGAAGGTGGTCTGGGCGGTGCAGGTGACGGCGGGCAGCACGGTGGAGAGCGGGGCCTGGGATCCGGCGCGGGCGAGGGCGGCCAGGTGGGGCATGTGCGGGAGGAGTCGTGGGGTCAGACCGACGACGTCGAGGACCAGGAGGGGGGTGGGGCGCTCGTGGGTCATGGCAGTTCCTTGAGGCCGAGGTCGGTCATGGCAGTTCCCTGATGCCAAGGTCGGTCATGGCAGTTCCTTGAGGCCGAGGTCGGTCAGCAGGTCGCGGGCCAGGGTCAGTTCGGCGGCGATGCCGTCGGCGAGCCGGGCCCTGGTGCGGGGCCGGTGGTCGGGCGGGAGGGCCTGCCAGGTGTAGGTCTCGACCTCCAGGTGGCGGGTGCGGGGGTGCGGGCCGCCGACGAGGAGGGCGAGCGTGTCCCGGAGGACGGGCAGCGTGGAGGCGAGCGGAGGAGCGGGGGGAGCATGCAGGGGCACGTGGAAGTGGGCGCGCCACGGCGTCGCGTCGGGGAGGCCGGATCCGGTGCCGGATCCCGTACCGGGGCCGTGGTACGGGGTGGCCAGGGCCTCGGGGAGGTCGTCGGTGCCGCGCAGTCCGGCGGCGGTCCTGGTGCGGGTCTGGTGGAGGAAGCGGGGTTCGGCGAAGGCGGCGAGCGCCGCCCTGACCTCGGGGAGGTGCGGGTGTTCGGCGTGGAGCGCGGCGGAGAGCTGGGCCTTGGGGACGCCGATGCCGGCGGCGGCGAGCGAGGCCAGGGCGGTTCCCGGGTCCTCGAACGACGTCGCGAGGTGGCAGGTGTCGACGCAGACGCCGATCCGGGGGTTCGGGAGGCCCGGTGGGGCGGTCAGGGCGGCGACGGCGTCGGCGACGGTCTCGACGGTGCAGCCGGGTTCCGGTTCGAGGCCGATGCGGATGCTCTTCCCGGTGAGTTCCTCCAGGGCGTCGAGGCGGCCGGCGAGGGTGGTCAGGGCGGTGCGGGCGGTGGCGGCGGCCCGGGCGGTCCAGGGGGTGCGCCAGGCGAGCGGCAGCGTGGAGACGGAGCCCTCGGTGACGTCGTCGGGGAGCAGCGCGGCGAGGAGGCGGGCCAGGTCGGTGGTGTGGGCGAGGCGTTCGGGCCGGGTCCAGTCGGGCTGGTAGACGCGGTACTTGACCTCGTCGGCGCCGAAGCCCTCGTAGGGGAAGCCGTTGAGGGTGACCACTTCGAGGCCCCGGCGGTCGAGTGCGGCGCGCAGGGCCCGGAGCGAGGCGGGATCGGCGGTCAGGGAGCGCGCGGCGTCACGGGCGAGCCAGAGGCCGATGCCGAGTCGGTCGCGGCCGAGGCGGCGGCGGACCGGCTCGCAGTGGTCGCGGAGCTGGGCAAGGACGCCGTCGAGGGTCTCGGCCGGGTGCACGTTCGTGCAGTAGGCGAGGTGGACGGTGGAGCCGTCGGGGTGCCGGAAGCGCATCCGGGCGCCTCACTCCCCGCCGCGCAGGACGGAGTTGCCCTCGTGGAGGTCCGGCGGGGTGGGGAGGTCGAGGTGGAGACGGCCGCTGAGCCCGTAGAAGGCGACGGGGTTGCGCCACAGGACCTGGTCGACGTCGTCGTCCGTGAAGCCGGCGGCGAGCATGGCGTCGGCGACCGCCCGGGTCTTGAGGGGGTCGCTCCTCCCCCAGTCGGCGGCCGAGTTCACGAGGACCCGGCCGGTGCCGTACTCCTTCAGGATCGCGACGGTCCGTTCCTCGTCCATCTTGGTGTCGGGGTAGACGGAGAAGCCGAGCCAGGCGCCGCTGTCGGCAGCCTCCTTGACCGTCGTCTCGTTGAGGTGGTCGAGGAGGACGCGGTCCGGGGCGAGCGCGGACTCCCGGACGACGTCGACGGTGCGGCGCAGACCGGTGAGCTTGTCGCGGTGCGGGGTGTGGACGAGGGCGGGCAGGCCGTGGTCGGCGGCGAGTTGGAGCTGGGCGGCGAGCGCCGTGTCCTCGGCGGGTGTCAGGGAGTCGTAGCCGATCTCGCCGACGGCGACGACGCCGTCCTTGGCGAGGTAGCGGGGCAGCTCGTCGAGGACCGGGGCGCAGCGGGGGTCGTTGGCCTCCTTGGGGTTGAGGGCGAGGGCGCAGTGGTGGGCGATGCCGTACTGGGCCGCGCGGAACGGCTCCCAGCCGAGGAGGGCGTCGAAGTGGTCGAGGAAGGAGGCGGGCGAGGTGCGGGGCTGTCCGAGCCAGAAGGAGGGTTCGACGAGGGCGCGGACGCCGGTGGCGTGCATCGCCGCGTAGTCGTCCGTGGTGCGCGAACTCA
The DNA here is from genome assembly GCF_042733785.1 of Streptomyces sp. NPDC059695. Classification (NCBI taxonomy): domain Bacteria; kingdom Bacillati; phylum Actinomycetota; class Actinomycetes; order Kitasatosporales; family Streptomycetaceae; genus Streptomyces; species Streptomyces sp. NPDC059695. The sequence goes on from NZ_JBHWFF010000028.1 coordinate 4,884, forward strand.
TGTGGATGTGCGGGTCGAAGATGCGCATCAGGACTCCTCGGCGGGGGCGGTGAGAGCGAGGACACGGGACAGGTCGGCGGGGACGGGGCGTCCTGCGGCGGTGCGTTCGGCGGCGTGGTCGGTGAGCATCCGGGCGAGTTCGGTGTCGCCGGCGGCGCGCTCGGCGAGACCGGCGACGGCGGTGACGGGCACTGCGGTGAAGAGGCACTTGAGGACCGCGTGGCGCCAGGCGTGGGGGGTGAGGTGGGTGGCGGCGTAGGGGCCGAGGGCGGCTGCGAGCAGGGTGGTGTCGTGGGTGCGCAGGGCGTCCTCGACGAGCGGCAGGGCCTCAGGGCCGGTGACGAGCGCGGGGAGGGCCAGGAGGACGGCGCGGCGTTCGGCGGCGGTGCCGTGGTGGTAGAGGCGGGTGAGGGTGTCGGGCCCGGCACCGGCGGCCCGGAGGAGGCGGGTGCGGACCTCGTCCGCGTGCGCGGGGCCGCAGTGGCGTCCGGCGGCCACGAAGGACGGCTCCCAGGCGGAGGTGCCGGTGGCGGCCTCGGTGAGGGCGGAGTCCAGCCAGGCGCGGGTGGTGTCGGTCAGCATGCCGGGGACTCCTGGCGCAGGAAGGAGAGGGAGGAGCCGGCGAGTTCGGGGCCGGCGTGGGAGTGCCGGGGCAGTTCGACGACCGTCAGTCCCGGATAGCCGGCCGCGGTGAGTTCCGTGAGGGCGGCCAGGACGGGCGGGAAGTCGATCTCCCCGTCGCCGAACGGGAGGTGCTCGTGGACGCCGCGTCGCATGTCCTCGATCTGGACGTGGTGGACCCAGGGGGTGGCGGCGCGGACGCAGTCGGCGGGGGCGAGGGGTTCGAGGCACTGGCAGTGGCCGATGTCGAGGGTGAGGCCGAGGACGGCGGAAGGGGGGTCGCCGAGGAGTCCGCGCAGGTGGTGAAAGTCGTCGAGGGTGGAGAGGAGGTGGCCGGGTTCGGGTTCGACGGCGAGGGGGACGCGGGCGGCTTCCGCGGCTTCCAGGACGGGGGTGAGCGAGGAGGCGAACCGCTTCCAGGCCTCGTCGGGCGCGGTGCCGGCGGGCAGGGTGCCGCTGAAGCAGTGCACGGCGTGGGCGCCGAGGTCGGCGGCCACCCGCACGGCCCGGAGCAGGAGCCGTGTGCGGGCCGCGCGGTCCTCCGGGTCCGCATCGAGCAGGGACGGGCCGTGCTTGCGGCGGGGGTCGAGGACGTACCGGGCCCCGGTCTCGACGGTGACCCCGAGTCCGAGTTCGCCCAGGCGCCGGGCGACCCGGGCGGTGCGGGCGGCGAGATCGGGCGCGAGGGGGTCGAGGTGCATGTGGTCGAGGGTGAGCCCGACCCCGTCGTAGCCGAGGTCGGCGAGGAGTCCGAGAGCCTCGTCGAGACGGAGGTCGGTGAGCCCGTTGGTGCCGTAGCCGAGGCGGAGGGCGGGAGCGGGGTGGCTGGGACGGGGGGCGGGGAGGGGGGCGGGAGCGGGGTGGTGGGGGCGGGAGGCGGGGAGGGGGCGGGGGGCGGGGAGGGTGGGGCTCATGTGGGGCTCACCTTCCGGGCGAGGGCGCGGGCCGCCGGGATCAGACCGAGGAGCCCGAGCGCGGTCCCCGGTGCGCCTCCTCGGGCGGCGAGCGCGGCCTGGAGCGGGATCGTCGCCCGGATCCCGCCCGCGACGGCCCGTTCGGTCAGCGCCGCCGACGGGTTGAGCGCGGCGTGCAGGAGGCGGGTGGCGGGGGTGCGGGCGTAGGCGAGGGCGAGCAGGGGGCCGAACGGGCTCCGGGGTGCGCCGGAGGCCCCGGCGGCCACCGCCAGGGTCACGGCGAGGGCCGCGAGGGGGGTGCGGGTGGAGCCGCCCCGGGTCTCGTGGCGGGAGACGGCGGTGACGGCGTAGGTGTGGGCGCCGAGCAGGGCCGCGGCGGGGAGGGCCCGCGCGGGATGCGGGGACGGGCCGGTGGTGGCGGCGGCAGTGGCAGTCGCAGGGGCAGCAGCGGTCGAGACGGCGGCGGACGGGACGGTGGTGGGCGTCGGGGTGGGGGTGGGCGTCGAGGCGACGGCGCCGAGGAGGAGGTCGAGGGCGCGGGCGGTGGCCATGGTGGCGGGGCCGGCCGGGGTGTGTTTGAGACCGAGGTCGTAGGCCCAGACGGTGGTGGCGAGGGCGGTGGCCGTCGCGAGGGCGGGGCGGCCCGCGCGGGCGGCGAGGCCGAGGCCCGCGAGGGTGAGGGCGGCCGAGGCCGCCAGGGCGGCGGCGGGGGCGACGCGGCCGGAGGGCAGGGGGCGGTGGGGGCGTTCGCGGGCGTCCTCCTCGCGGTCGGCCCAGTCGTTGAGGGCCATGCCCGCCTCGTACAGGCAGAGGGAGGCGCCGATCGCGCGGAGCGTGCCGCGTCCGGGGCGGGCGCCTGCGGTGGCGGCTCCGGCGAGGGCGTCGCCGGGTACGGAGACCAGCGCGGACACTCGGAGCAGTTCCGCCCAGGCGCGTGCCGTCCCCCGGGCGCGGGGGCGTCCGCTCACCGGGGGCCCTCGCCCGCGAGGGGGCAGTCCGTGAGAGGGCCGCCCGCGAGGGGGCCGTCCGTGAGGCGGCCGCCCGCGAGGGGGACGCTCCCCTGCTCGTCGTCCGTGGTGGTGCCGAGGGTCCGGGCGAAGGAGAGGAGGCGGTGGTACTGGTCGGCGAGGGCGGACGGTGGGGTGCCTTCGGGGTCCTTGAAGTAGAAGGCGAGGTCGTGGAGGGCGCCGGTGCGGCCGGTCTCGTGGGCGCGGGCGGTGAGGCGGGCGAGGTCGAGGACGAGGGGGGCGGCGAGGGCCGAGTCGCAGCCCTGCCAGAGGGTCTGGAGGATCATGCGGGTGCCGAGGAAGCCGTCGAAGGCGATGTGGTCCCAGGCGGTCTTCCACTCCCCCAGGGCGGGGACGTCGTCGATGTGGACCTGGCCCTCGACGGTGGTCCCGAGGGTGTCGGTGAGGACGCGTTCCTTGCCGGCGTTCTTGGCGGCGGCGGCCGCCGGGTCGGCGAGGGCGGCTCCGTCGCCGCCGCCGAGGAGGTTGCTGCCGGACCAGGCGCGTACGGTCAGGGCGCGCTGGCGGAACATGGGGGCGAGGACGGCGCGGAGGAGGGTCTGTCCGGTCTTTCCGTCGCGGCCCGCGTGGGGCAGTCCGCTCGCGGCGAGGGGTGCGGCGAGGGCGGGGTGGCGCAGGCCGGTGGAGGGGGTGAAGTTGACGTACGGGCTGCCGGCGCGGAGTGCCGCTGCGGCGTAGAGGCTGCTGGGTGGGAGCCCGGCGCCCCCCGACGCCGGCTCCGTGGAGGCCACATTGACGACCACGACGCGGTCCAGGCCAATCCTGTGGCGGAAGTCCGTCAGGTCGGCGGTGAAGGCGGTGATGAGCTGTTCGTCGGTGCGGGTGTCGCCGGGGGCGGGTCCGCCGGGGCGGATCTCGTGGTCGGCGGCTTCGAGTTCGGTGGTGACGGCGTGGGCGAGGCCGTGCGGGAGGACTCCGGCGGTGGTGAGCTGTTCGGCGCGTTTGGGGAGGGGGCAGTCGGTGGTGTCGTGTCCGCCGAAGACCAGGGAGGCGAGCGGGGGGAGGCCGGCGGCGGCGAGTTCGGGGGTCTCGGTGGCCATGCCGGTGGGCGGGTGGAGTCCGGCGACGAGGGCGGCGCAGCCGGCCACGGTGGTGGTGGCGACGGAGCCTCTCGCGCCGATGAGCCAGATTCCCGTGCGTGGTGCGGTGGTCATGTCGTCGGCCTCCCTCTGGGGGACGGGTGGGGTGGTGACGGCCGGCGCGCAGCGCGGCGAGGGCGCGGTCGGAGATGTCGGTGCGGGCCAGGGCGTCGG
>NZ_JBHWFF010000028.1:8709-34638 GCF_042733785.1 Streptomyces sp. NPDC059695
TGCGACTCCCCCGGAGGCCCCACATCCCCGGGCGTGGGGGGGTGGATAGGAGGCCGCCCCCCCCCGGGGGGGGGGGTGGGGGGGTGGGGGGGGGGGGGGGGTACGGCGCCTCCCCGCCCACCGTCGTCTGGTGGGGGCTCCCGTCAGGAGGGGAGCTCCTTGATCCGGATGTCGCGGAAGGCGGCCTGGTCACCGGCTCCGTGGTTCTGGATGCCGATGTGGCCGCTGGTGAGGCTGCGGGCCGGGTCGGTGTTGGTGAAGTCGTTGATCTTGATGCCGTTGAGGAAGACCTGGACGCGTTCGCCCGTGACGCGGAGTTCGTAGGTGTTCCACTGGCCGGGCGGGCGGAGGGCCCGGTCGCGGGCCTTGAGGTCGGCCGACTTGAAGCCGTAGACGGCGCCGGTGGTGCGGTCGGGGGTGTCGGTGGCGTCGATCTGGATCTCGTAGCCGTTGTTCACGGCGGACCAGGGGTCGTCGGAGGCGGGGAAGCCGAGGAAGACGCCGGAGTTGGAGTCGCCGGTGAGCTTCCAGTCGAGGGTGAGGGAGTAGGAGCGGAATTCCTTCGCCTGGTACCAGAGGAGGCCCATGCCGCCGGTGCTGCGGAGTTCGCCGTCGGTGACGTCGAAGGCGCCGGGTCCGGCCTGCTTCCAGCCTTCGCGGGTCTCGCCGTTGAAGAGGGCGCGGTCGCCGGTCCGCGGGCGGCAGTCGGCCTTGGTCCGGCCGGTGGCGTACTGGAGGCCGCCGAGGAGGTGCTGCCGGAAGGCGGGGTCGGTGTAGGACTCCTGGGTGTGGCCGCCGCCGGTGTAGAAGGAGCGGCCTCCGCCGTAGGTCTGGCACCAGGCGATGGGGTGGTCGCCCTTCATGGTGCCGCCCTGGTAGGTGGTCTCGTCGAGGGTGGCGAGGACGCGGGCCTGGTCGCGGGGGTTGGTGCGGTAGTTGTACCACTCGTCGGTGCGCTGCCAGGTGCCGCCGAGGTGGGCGGTGGCGGGGTGGTCGTGGTCCTCGACGCGGACGGTGGCGGGCTGGATCTGGGGGTGGGACTGGAAGTGGGCGCCGACGAGGCCGCCGTAGAAGGCCCAGTCGTACTCGGTGTCGGCGGCGGCGTGGATGCCCATGTAGCCGCCGCCGGTGGAGATGTAGTTCTCGAAGGCGGTCTGCTGGTCGGCGTTCAGGACGTCGCCGGTGGTGGAGAGGAAGACGACGGCGTCGTAGCGGGCGAGGTTGGGGGTGGTGAACTGGCGGGGTTCTTCGGTGGTGTCGACGACGATGTTGCTGTCCGCGCCGAGTTCCCTGAGGGCGGTGATGCCGCTGGGGATGGAGTCGTGGCGGAAGCCGGCGGTCTTCGAGAAGACGAGGACGCGTTTGGTGGTGCGGTCGACGGGGGTGCTGGAGAGGGTGAAGTCGTCGAGGTCGTAGAGGGCTCCCGCGCCGCCCTTGAAGACGAGGTGGAGCGTGGTGGTCTTGCGGGGTGCGGCGCGCAGGGGGACGTCGATGTCCTGGAAGGTCTCCCAGCCGCCGGTGACGGGGACGGGGGCGGAGCCGAGGAGGGTGCCGGTGGGTGAGCCGGTGCGGACTTCGAGGAAGCCGCCGGCGCCGCCGGAGGAGACGCGGGCCGTGAGCTTGGTGGCTCCGGCGAGCTGGTAGGGCGTGAAGGCGATCCAGTCGCCGTTGTCGATGTCGCCGACGGTGCGGCCGCCGTGGGCCTCGGTCTTGTCGTAGGTGCGGATGCCGCTCTGGGTGTCGAAGTGTTCGGCCTGGCGGTGGCGGGGCTGGAGTTTGGCCTGGTCGCTGCCGGTGAGGGCGGCCTGTCCGCCGCCTCCGCCGTCGGTGTACTCGGCGTTGAAGACGGCGAAGATGTTGGCGTCGTCGTCGTGGCCGCCGTCGGCGGAGGTCTTGATGGTGCCGGTGCAGCCGTTGGCGGTGGTGACGGGGTGGCCGTGGCTGTCGTGGCCGAGGACGTAGGTGACCTTGACCTTGGCGCAGTCGATGGTGCCGTCTTCGGGGTCGGTGACGGTGACCTTGAAGGGGATGTCGTCGCCGAAGGTGAAGAGGGCTCCTTCGGCGGGGAGTTGGAGGGTGACCTTGGGTGCGGTGTTGCCGACGGTGATGTGGACGGAGGCGGATCCGGTGCGGCCGGTGGTGTCCTTGGCGGTCACGGTCGCCACGTAGGTGCCGTTGGCGCGGTAGGTGTGGGTGGGGTCGGCGGTGGTGGCGGTGGCGCCGTCGCCGAAGTCCCAGCTGTAGGTGAGGGTGTCGCCGTCGGCGTCGGTGGTGCCGGCGGAGGAGAAGGTGACCTTGAGGGGGGTGGTGCCGGAGGTCTTGGTGGCGCTCGCCTCGGCGACGGGCGAGTGGCCGCCGGTGGCGTTCTCGATGCGGTAGAGGCCGGAGTTCTGGTCGCCGCCGAACCAGGCGGTGCCGTAGTCGAGGACGTAGAGGGCGCCGTCGGGGCCGAAGGCCATGTCCATGATCTGGGTGCCGGTCCAGGGGACGGGGTTGATGGACCGGACGGTGCCGTCGGCGTCCTGGTCGATGCGCTTGATCCAGCGGCGGCCGAACTCCCCGGCGAAGAAGTCGCCGTCGTAGGCCTCGGGGAACTTGACCGGGGAGGTGCTGGCGGGGTCGTAGCGGTAGACGGGGCCGCCCATGGGTGATTCGGAGCCGGTGCCGAACTCGGGTACGGAGCCGCCGTTGTAGGGGATCCAGGCGGGTTCGGCCGGGGGCAGGTCGACGAGTCCGGTGTTGTACGGCGACTCGTTCCTCAGTGCGCCGCAGTCGAAGGTGGCGCCGGAGGTCTTCGTGGCGAAGTCGTAGGCGACGTAGGGGTCGTTGGCTCCGGTGCAGAAGGGCCAGCCGAAGTTCCCGGGCTTGGTGACGCGGGCGAACTCGACCTGTCCCGCGGGTCCGCGCGCGGGGTCGGCGGCGCCGGCGTCGGGGCCGTAGTCACCGACGTACAGGATGCCGGTGGCCCGGTCGACGCTGAAGCGGAAGGGGTTGCGGAAGCCCATGGCGTAGATCTCGGGGCGGGTCTTCGCGGTGCCGGGGGCGAAGAGGTTGCCGTCGGGGACGGTGTAGCCGCCGTCTTCGGCGACCTTGATGCGGAGGATCTTGCCGCGGAGGTCGTTGGTGTTGCCGGAGGTGCGGCGGGCGTCGAAGGCGGGGTTGCGGCCGGGGCGGTCGTCCATGGGGGTGAAGCCGTCGGAGGCGAAGGGGTTGGAGTCGTCGCCGGTCGAGAGGTAGAGGTTGCCCTGGGCGTCGAAGTCGATGTCGCCGCCGACGTGGCAGCAGATGCCGCGGGTGGCGGGGATGTCGAGGACCTTCTTCTCGCTGCTGTTGTCGAGGGTGAAGTCGGCGTTCAGCGTGAAGCGGGAGAGGCGGTTGACGCCGTCGTACGGGGCGAACTGTGCGGGCGTGCCGTTCTCGGGGGCGTCGCCGGTGGGGGTGTCGAGCGGCGGGGCGTAGTAGAGGTAGACGGCCCGGTTCCGCTCGAAGTCCGGGTCGATGCCGATGCCCTGGAGGCCTTCCTCGTCGTGGGAGTAGACGGGGACGGTGCCGATGACGGCGGTGTTGCCGGCGGCGTCGGTGCGGCGGAGTTCGCCGCCGCGGTCGGTGTGCAGGACGCTGCGGTCGGGGAGTACGGCGAGGGACATGGGTTCGCCGGTCTCTTCGCCGCCCTTGGCGAGGGTGACCTGCTGGAACTCCTCGTCGCCCGAGGCCGTGGGAGCCACCGCGGCGGGGGTGGCGGCGGCCTCCGGTTCGGCCGCGAGGGCCTGGGGGGCGCCGAGGGCGAGCAGTCCGACGGCGAGGAGGGCGAGGGTCTTCCTGGCTCGGAGTCGTTGTCTGTGCACGGATGTCCTCCGGAGTAGGGGTGTGCGGGTGTCCGGGGACCGGCGTGCGCCGTCACGCTGGTCGAATGGGCCAGTTACGCCATGTACACATCAGGGACCGTAGCGAGGTTCGTCCACTCCGTGAACCCCTTGTGCGCGCTTCGATCGAACTTTCCACCGCGAGAGGACAAAGCTCTCGCGGTGGAAGGCGGGACCGTCAGTCACCGCTCCCGAAGGCGGCGTCGAAGGAGGCCGCGGGCGGGTCGAAGTCGTACCGCTTGAGGAAGGACAGCGCCTCGGGCGCACCCGTCAGCCGGTCCATGCCGGCGTCCTCCCACTCGACGGAGACGGGCCCCCCGTAGCCGATGGACCGCAGCATCCGGAAGACGTCCTCCCAGGGCACGTCGCCGTGCCCCGCGGAGACGAAGTCCCAGCCGCGACGGGGATCGCCCCACGGGAGATGGGAGCCGAGCCGCCCGTTGCGGCCGTCGAGCCGCCTGCGGGCCTCCTTGCAGTCCACGTGGTAGATCCGGTCGCGGAAGTCCCACAGGAAGCCGACGGGGTCGAGGTCCTGCCAGACGAAGTGGCTGGGGTCGAAGTTGAGCCCGAAGGCGGGCCGCCGGCCGACCGCGTCCAGGGCCCGCCCGGTGGTCCAGTAGTCGTACGCGATCTCGCTCGGGTGCACCTCGTGGGCGAAGCGGACGCCCTCGGTGTCGAAGACGTCGAGGATCGGGTTCCACCGCTCGGCGAAGTCCTCGAACCCGCGCTCGATCATGCGCTCGGGCACGGGCGGGAACATCGCCACCAGGTGCCAGATCGACGAGCCGGTGAAGCCGACGACGGTGTCGACGCCGAGCGCCGCCGCGGCCCGCGCGGTGTCCGCGAGCTCACGGGCGGCCCGCCGTCGCACGCCCTCGGCATCGCCGTCCCCCCAGATCCGGGCGGGCACGATCGCCTGATGCCGCTCGTCGATGGGATGGTCGCAGACCGCCTGCCCCACCAGGTGGTTGGAGATCGCCCAGCACTTCAGCCCGTACGCGTCGAGCAGTTCACGCCTGCCCTTGACGTACGCCGGGTCGGCGAGAGCCTTGTCGATCTCGAAGTGATCTCCCCAGCAGGCGAGTTCGAGTCCGTCGTAGCCGAAGTCGCGGGCGAGGCGGCACACCTCCTCCAGGGGCAGGTCGGCCCATTGGCCGGTGAACAGGGTGAAGGGTCGGGGCACGTCACGGCTCCTGTCGGGGTACGGGGGTGTACACGGCGTTCTTCTCCGCGCTCTCCTCCACCGCGGCCAGCACCCGCTGGACCTGGAGCCCGTCCGCGAAGGACGGCGCCGGGGCGGTCCCGGTCGCGACGGCGAGGACCAGGTCGCGGGCCTGGTGGGCGAAGGTGTGCTCGTAGCCGAGTCCGTGGCCGGGCGGCCACCAGCCCTCCAGGTACGGGTGGCCGGGTTCGGTCACGAGGATGCGCCGGAAGCCGGCCGAGACGGCGGGCTCGGTGTGGTCGTGGAAGGACAGTTCGTTGAGCCGCTCCAGGTCGAAGGCGAGGGACCCCTTCTCCCCGTTGATCTCAAGACGCAGCGCGTTCTTGCGGCCGGCCGCCATCCGGGTCGCCTCGAAGGACGCGAGCGCCCCCGAGGCCAGCCGCCCGGTGAACAGGGCCGCGTCGTCGACCGTCACGGCACCGTACGCGCCGGAGCCCGGGCCCGCCGAGAGTCCGGCGGCGACCCCGGCGAGCAGCGGCCGCTCCCGTACGAAGGTCTCGGTGAGCGCCGACACCCCCACCAGGTGCTCCCCCGCCAGGAACTGGGCCAGGTCCACCGCGTGCGCCCCGAGGTCCCCGAGCGCCCCCGACCCGGCGTGCTCCCGCTCCAGACGCCAGGTCAGCGGGAAGCCGGGGTCGACGAGCCAGTCCTGGAGGTACGTGACACGGACGTGCCGCAGGGCGCCCAGCCGGCCCTCGGCGATCAGCCTCCGGGCGTACGAGAGGGCGGGCAGCCGACGGTAGTTGAAGCCGACCATGGCGACCTGCCCCCGCGCGGCGGCGGCCTCCGCGGCCGCCGCCATCACCTCGGCCTCCGCGACGGTGTTGGCGAGCGGCTTCTCGCACAGGACGTGCTTGCCCGCCTCCAGGGCGGCCACCGCGATCTCAGCGTGGCTGTCGCCGGGCGTGCAGACGTCGACGAGCTGGACGTCGTCCCGGGCCACGAGGGCCCGCCAGTCGGTCTCCGCCGCCGCCCAGCCGTGCCGGTCGGCCGCGGCCCGCACGGCGGCGGCGTCCCGGCCCGCGACGGCGGCGAGGACCGGCCGCAGCGGCAGGTCGAAGGCGCGTCCCACGGTGCGCCAGCCCTGCGAATGGGCGGCGCCCATGAAGGCGTAGCCGACCATTCCGACGCCGAGCGTCTCTTCCATCTGTGTTCCTCCCGTTTGGTGGTGCGTGCCGGCGTCGGTGGTCAGTTGAAGCCGGTGGGCAGGTACTCGTCGACGTTCTCCCGGGTGACGACGGCCGAGTAGAGGGTGATCGAGGCGGGGATCTCCAGCTCGGACATGCCGCCGATCCCCTTCTTCTGGCCGAGGGCGCGGGCGAGGTCGATCGCAGAGGCGGCCATCGTCGGCGGGTAGAGGACGGTGGCCTTGAGGACGCTGTCACCGGCCTTGATGGCGTCCATGGCGGACTTGGCGCCCGCGCCGCCGACCATGAGGAAGTCCTTGCGGCCGGCCTGGGCGATGGCGCGGAGCGCACCCACGCCCTGGTCGTCGTCGTGGTTCCACAGCGCGTCGAACCTCGGCTGTGCCTGGAGGAGCTGGGCCATCTTGGCCTGGCCGGACTCGACGGTGAAGTCGGCGGCCTGGCGGGCGACCTTGCGGATGTTGGGGTAGTTCTTGAGGGCGTCGTCGAAGCCCTGGCTGCGCTGCTTGGTGAGCTCCAGGCTGTCCATGCCGGCGAGTTCGACGACGGTGGCGTCCGGCTTGTCCTTGAGCTGCTCGCCGATGTAGCGGCCGGCGTTGAGGCCCATGCCGTAGTTGTCGCCGCCGATCCAGCAGCGGTAGGCCTGCGGGGAGGCGAAGATCCGGTCGAGGTTGACGACGGGGATGCCGGCCTTCATGGCCTGGAGGCCGACCTGGGTGAGGGCCTTGCCGTCGGCGGGGAGGACGACGAGGACGTCGACCTTCTTGTTGATGAGGGTCTGGACCTGGCCGATCTGGGCGGCGGTGTCGTTGGAGGCCTCGGTGATCTCCAGGGTGACGTCGGCGTACCGCTTCGCGCGTCGCTGGGCGTTCTCGTTGATGGCGTTGAGCCAGCCGTGGTCGGCCTGCGGTCCGGCGAAGCCGATGGTGACGGGGGTGCCGGGCTTGTCGTCGGCGGCGGGGGCGGCGCTCGCGACAGGCGCCTGGTTCTTGGGCTCGTTGCTCGTGCAGGCGGTGAGGACGGCTCCGGCGGAGACGGCGGCGCCACCGAGGAGGAGGTGTCTGCGGCTGGTTTCGGGCATGGCGGATCAACCCTTCGGGGGGGGAGCTGCGGGGCGGGGGAGGGTCAGGCGTCGGCGTCGCGGACCGTGCGGCGCTGGACCAGGACGGCGGCCACGATGATCGCGCCCTTGGCGATCTGCTGGACGTCGCTCTGGAGGTTGTTGAGGGCGAAGATGTTGGTGATGGTGGTGAAGACGAGGACGCCGAGGACGGAGCCGACGATGGTGCCGCGGCCGCCGCTGAGGAGGGTGCCGCCGATGATGGCGGCGGCGATGGCGTCGAGTTCGTACAGGTTGCCGTTGGTGTTCTGGCCCGAGCCCGCGAGAACGATCAGGAGGAAGGCGGCGATGCCGCAGCACAGGCCGGAGAGCAGGTAGAGGTACAGGCGCTGGCGGCGGACGTCGATGCCGGCGAGGCGGGCGGCCTCGGGGTTGCCGCCGACGGCGACGGTGCGCCGGCCGAAGGTGGTGCGGTTGAGCAGCAGCCACCCCACCGCGGTGACGGCGGCGAAGACGAGGACGAGCGGCGGGATCCCGAGGACGTAGGCGTCGGGGACGCCGAGGTCGAGCACGGACGGGACGGTGACGATCTGCGTCCTGCCGTCGGTGATCTGGAGGGCGAGGCCGCGGGCGGAGGCGAGCATCGCCAGGGTGGCGATGAAGGGGACCATTCCGCCGTACGCGACGAGGACGCCGTTCACCAGGCCGCAGCCGAGTCCGACGGCCACCGCGGTGAAGAGGATCCCGGCGAAGCCGAACTCCTGGGTGGCGAGGGTGGTGGCCCAGACGGAGGCGAGGGCGACGATCGCGCCGACGGAGAGGTCGATGCCGCCGCTGGTGATGACGAAGGTCATCCCGACGGTGACCACGCCGATGACGGAGGCCTGGGTCAGGACGAGCTGGAGGTTGGATCCGGCGAGGAACTCGGCGGGCCGGGTGAGGCCGCCGACGAGAACGAGGACGGCGAGGACGCCGAGGAGGGACAGGTTGCGGACGTCGGCCCTGAGGCCGAGCGCGCCCCGGCGGCCCTCCCGGGCCGGCACCTCGGCCGGGGTGGTGAGCGTCATGCGGTCGGACTCCCTTCCATCACGAGGTCGAGTACGCGGTGTTCGTCGAGGTCGCGGGCGGGCGCCTCGTGCACGACCCGGCCCTCGCGCAGGACCAGGACGCGGTCGGCGAGGCCCAGGACCTCGGGCACCTCGCTGGAGACGAGGAGGACGGCGAGTCCGTCGTCGGCGAGGCGGCGGATGACGGCGTACAGCTCCGCGCGGGCACCGACGTCGACGCCGCGGGTCGGTTCGTCGAGGAGGAGGACGCGGCAGCCGCGGAGCAGCCAGCGGGCGAGGACCGCCTTCTGCTGGTTGCCGCCGGAGAGGGTGCGGATCCTCGCCTCGGGCTGGTCGGGGCGCAGCGACAGCTCGCGGGTCGCGGTCCTGGCGGTGGCGCGTTCGGCGGTGCGGTCGATCCAGCCGGCCCGGGAGAAGCGGGCGAGGGAGGAGACGGAGACGTTGCGGGTGACGGATTCGAGGAGGAGCAGGCCCTGCGCCTTGCGTTCCTCGGGGGCGAGGCCGAGGCCGGCGCGGACGGCTGCGGGGACGCTGCCGGGCCGCAGCGGCCGTCCGTCGACGAGGACCCGGCCGGCGGTGGGCCTGCGCGCCCCGTAGACGGTCTCCAGGATCTCGGAGCGCCCGGAGCCGACGAGCCCGGCGAGTCCGACGATCTCCCCGGGGCGCAGTTCCAGGTCGAGCGCCTCGAACTCCCCTGCCCTGGCGAGGCCCTGGACGCGGAGGACGGGTTCGGCGGTGCGGGCTCCCGCGGGCCTCTCGGGGAAGACGTAGGGGACGTCCCGGCCGGTCATGAGGGCGACGACGTCCCGGGTGGGCGTGGTCGCGGCGGGCAGGCCGCGGGCGACGGCCCGGCCGTCCTTGAGGACGGTGACGCGGTCGCCGATGCGGCGTATCTCCTCCAGGCGGTGCGAGATGTAGACGACGGCGACGCCGTCGGCGGTGAGGTCGGCGACGATCCGGAAGAGGTTGGCGACCTCGTCGGGGTCGAGGGCGGCGGAGGGTTCGTCCATGACGATGAGGCGCACGTCGTGGGAGAGGGCGCGGGCCATGGAGACGATCTGCCGCTGTGCGGCGGAGAGTTCGGCGACGCGGCGGGCGGGGTCGATCTCGGGGTGTCCGAGCCGCTTCAGGAGGGCGGTGGTGGTGGCGCGGGCGGCGCGGGCGCGGACGAAGCCGGCGGTGGTGGGCTCGTGTCCGAGGTGGACGTTCTCGGCGACGGAGAGCCCTTCGACGAGGTCGAGCTCCTGGTAGATGGTGGCGATGCCAAGCCGTACGGCGGCGCTCGGGGAACGGAGCCGGACGGGTGCGCCGTTCCAGGTGATGCGGCCGTCGTCGGGCTGGTGGGCGCCGGCGAGGACCTTGATGAGGGTGGATTTCCCGGCGCCGTTCTGGCCGAGGAGGCAGTGGACCTCGCCGGGGGCGACGTCGAGGTCCACGCCGTCGAGGGCGCGGACGCCGGGGAAGGTCTTGGTGATGCCTTCCATCGTGAGCAGGGGTGGGCGTGGTTCTGGGGCCATGACGAAGTTCCCCTCGGCGGGTGCGGGCGGCGGGTGGCCTCCGGCGGACGCGGGTGTGCCTTGGCTGTGGGGGTACGGGGGTGGGGGTACGGGGTGGCGTGGAGGTACGGGGGTGCGTGCGGGTACAGGAGCGCGTTCGGGTACGGGGGCGAGCCGGCGGGCGCGCGCCGCCGGTCCGGCCGGCGGACCGGGTCGGCGTGTTACGCCGGGGAGAAGAGGTGGTCGCTGATGAGGCGGGCGGCGCCGGTGACTCCGGCGGTCTGGCCCAGTTCTCCGAGGACGATGGGGAGGTTGCCGGTGGCCAGGGGCAGGGACTGCCGGTAGACCTGGGTGCGGACACTGGCGAGGAGGTTGTGACCGAGGCCGGTGACTCCGCCGCCGATCACCACCAGACCGGGGTTGAAGAAGCTGACGAGTCCGGCGATGACCTGCCCGACCCGGTTGCCGCCCTCGCGGATGAGGGCGAGCGAGGTGGCGTCGCCCGCAGCGGCGGCCGCGGCGACGTCCGCGGCGCTGAGGTGTCCGGCCGCCGCGAGGCGGGCGGCGAGCTCCTCCGACCGGCCGGCGCGCGCCGCGTCCTCGGCGTCGCGGGCCAGGGCCGCGCCGCTGAAGTGGGCTTCCAGACAGCCGTTGTTGCCGCACGCGCAGGGGCGGCCGTCGGGCTCGACCTGGATGTGCCCGATGTCGCCGGCGCTGCCCGTCGTACCGCGGTAGACCTCACCGCCGACGACGATGCCGCAGCCGATGCCGGTGCCGATCTTGACGCAGAGGAAGTCGCCGACGGAGCGGGCGACACCGGCGTGCTGCTCCCCCATGGCCATGAGGTTCACGTCGTTGTCGACCATGACGGGGCAGCCGAGTTCCTGGCTGAGCGCCTCCCGTACGGGGAAGCCGTCCCAGCCGGGCATGATCGGGGGTGCGACGGGGACGCCCTCGGGGAAGCGGACGGGGCCGGGGACGCCGATGCCGGCGCCGTCGAACCCTTCCGCGATGCCCGTGGAGCGGAGCTTCGCCGCCATCGACAGGGCCTGTTCGAAGACGGCGACGGGGCCCTCGCGGACGTCCATGGGGTGGTTGAGGTGCCCGAGCACCTCCAACTCGGCGTTGGTGACGGCCACGTCGATGGACGTGGCGCCGATGTCGACGCCGAGGAAGCGGAGTTCGGGCGCGAGGCGGATGTTGTGCGAGCGGCGGCCGCCCCGGGAGGCGGCGAGGCCGTCGGCGACGACGAGGCCGGTCTCCAGGAGCCGGTCGACCTCGACGGCGAGCTTGGAGCGCGAGAGGTCGATCTGGTCGCCCAGCTGTGCGCGGGAGTTGGGACCTCCGTCGCGCAGCAGCCGGAGGAGCCGCGCCTGGTGCCGGTTGGCGGGTCGTGCCGTCATGCGCCTCACGCGCCCCTCCCTCTCGCACACGCTCGTGTTCGGGCTTTCGAGGGGAACGTAGCAGTGGCGTACC
This sequence comes from Streptomyces sp. NPDC059695, assembly GCF_042733785.1. Taxonomy (NCBI): domain Bacteria; kingdom Bacillati; phylum Actinomycetota; class Actinomycetes; order Kitasatosporales; family Streptomycetaceae; genus Streptomyces; species Streptomyces sp. NPDC059695. Next base: position 20,039 of record NZ_JBHWFF010000028.1, read on the forward strand.
GGGGTGGGAAGAAGTTGAGCAGGAATCGACCCCGACTTCTTCCCGGTTGAGGACAAAGACGGATGCCGGTCGGGGAGAAGGCGCGGTCAGCGCACCTCGACGAGGCGGGCCGAGACCACCACGTTGCCCGCGTAGCCGCTCCCCTGCGTGAAGGTGCCGCCGCAGGTGATGAGCCGCAGTTCGGGGACGCCGGAGTCCGCGTAGACCCGCTCGGCCGGGAAGCCCTCCTTCGGGACGACCTCGACCCCGTACACCGCGAAGACGGCGGTCCTGCCGTCGCGGCGGAGGATCTCGACCCGGTGCCCCTTGCCGAGGGCGCCGAGGTCGTAGAAGACGGCCCGGCCGCCCGGGGTGTCGACGTGGCCGACGACGACGGCCGTGCCGCGCTCGCCGGGGGTGACCGCACCGGTGAACCAGCCCGCGAGCCGGTCCTCCTCGGGCGGCGGGGCCTCGATCCAGCCGTCGGCGTCGAGTCCCACCCGGGTGACGGGCGCGTCGATGCGGACGGCGGGGACGCGCACCCGGACCGGGGGCGAGGCGGGCAGCGGGGCGGGTGCGCGAAGGGGGGCGAGCGCGGCGAGGCCGGCCCGGGGCCCGTCGGGCGCGGCCGCGGCGACGGGCTGGGGCGGGCCGGCGGCCCGGAGCTCACCCGTGCCGCCGCGCAGCAGGTGCACGCCGATGAGGAGGACGACGGCGATGGCGCCCCAGGCGCCGCGCCGTCCGGTGCCGGGACCGGCTCCGGTCCCGGCCGTGGTGCCGTCCACCCGCTCCCCGGCCTCCTCCGCGCGCCGCGTACCGTCCGCACGCCTCACGTCCGCCGCCCTCCTCGCACGCCGCGGCGGCGCGTCCCGCCGCGCCGCCCTTCACCACGTACTGGCGCCCCTCCGCCCCGGACCTCGTCACACCGGGGCGGAGGGGCCGTTGGGGATGCCCCGGGGTCCCGGCGGTCAGGCGCGGCCACCGGCGCGGCGGCGGGTCAGCACGACGGCGGCACCGAGCGCGCCGGCGATCAGCAGGACGCCGGTGACCGCCTCGGTGACGCCGAGGCCGTGGGTGTCCGTGCCGGCGGCGGTGCCGTAGCCGGCCTTCACGCCCTTCTGCGCTCCGGTGTGCGTGCCGGGGTCGCCACCGCCCTGGGCGATGGTGAGCGGGGCGGTGCCCCGCTCACCCTTGCAGTCGAAGGTGATCTCGTACTGGGCTCCGGCCTTGGCGTCGACGTCGACGGTCGCGCTGCCCGGGCGACCCTCGGTGAGGGTGACGGTCTCGAACACCCCGGAGGTGACGGTCACGGACGGCACCTCGCAGCCGTCCGAGCTGAGGGTGACGGTTCCGCCGGGCGCGATCGTCGCGGGCGTGACGGAGAAGCCGAACGACGTGATGTCGCGGTCGCCGTCGCCGGCCAGGGCCGTGGGCGCGAACGCCACGACGGCGGCGGCGCTGAGCAGGGCGGCGGAAGCGGCACGTATCGCGCGCATGGCGGGTCCTCCAGATCACGGGAGGGCCCCGGTCGCGGAGCGATTCCGCGTCGGGAAGGAGACCACCCTCACCGCGATCGAAGCTAGGTCCGCCCCCGGCGCGCCGCCACCGGGCTCCGCCGAACGGGGCACGGAGGACCGCGAAGGGGCCCGGAAAGTGCGACACCCCCGGGCCCCTTCGCGGTGCGGTCCTACGGGACCCGGATCACCTGACCGGCGTAGGACAGGTTGCCGCCGAAACCGAAGAGGAGGACCGGGGCGCCGGAGGGCAGCTCACCACGTTCGACCAGCTTGGCCAGGGCCAGCGGGATGGAGGCGGCCGAGGTGTTGCCGGAGTCGACGACGTCGCGGGCGACGACGGCGTTCACCGCGCCGATCTTCGCGGCGAGCGGCTCGATGATCCGCAGGTTGGCCTGGTGGAGGACGACGCCCGCGAGGTCCTCGGGGGCGATGCCGGAGCGCTCGCAGGCCTTCCGGGCGAGGGCGGGCAGCTGCTGGGTGGCCCAGCGGTAGACCGACTGGCCCTCCTGGGCGAAGCGGGGCGGGGTGCCCTCGATGCGGACGGCGTGACCCATCTCCGGGACCGAGCCCCACAGGACGGGGCCGATGGCGCCGGTGTCGGTCTCGGTGGCCTCGACGATCGCGGCACCGGCCCCGTCGCCGGTGAGGACGCAGGTGGTGCGGTCGGTCCAGTCGGTGATCTCGGTCATCTTGTCGGCGCCGATGACGAGGGCGCGGCGGGCCGCCCCGGCCCGGACCGCGTGGTCGGCGGTGGCGAGCGCGTGGGTGAAGCCGGCGCAGACCACGTTGAGGTCCATGGTGGCGGGCGAGCCCATGCCGAGACGGGCGGCGACCCGGGCGGCGGTGTTGGGCGAGCGGTCGATCGCGGTGGAGGTGGCGACGAGGACGAGGTCGATGTCGCCGGCGGTGAGACCGGCGGCGGCGAGGGCCTTGCCGCCCGCGTGGGCGGCGAGCTCGTCGACGGGCTCGTCCGGTCCGGCGACGTGCCGGGTGCGGATGCCGACCCGGCTGAGGATCCATTCGTCGCTCGTGTCGACCAGCTCGGCCAGGTCGTGGTTGGTCAGCACCTTGGCGGGCTGGTAGTGCCCGAGCGCGGCAATGCGAGTGCCCGTCATACTCGGGACCCCCTAGGTGGTTCGTTCGTCGGCAGGATCCCCCAGTCTTGCCAGCGACTGATCGGTAACCGGTGACGTAAACCACCAACATTCCCCCGAATCGCTTGGCCGACCATGACAACATGCCAGGCGGGAGCGGGTGCGCGCACGGGCACGGGCGTGGCGGAGAATGGGGCGGTCAGGGCCTTCCCGGCCTTTCCTGCGGAGAGAATCGAGTGCGGTCACCATGGGACGTGTCACCGAGCGACGGCGGGTCCTGCGGATCCGGGGCGGTGCGGTCACCACACGGCCCGACACCCTGGTGGCGGAGGAGCCGCTGGAGATCCGGCTGAACGGCCGGCCGATCGCGATCACCATGCGCACTCCGGGCGACGACTTCGCACTCGCGGCCGGCTTCCTGGTGAGCGAGGGGGTCCTGGCGGCGGCGTCGGACGTGCGGAACATCGTGTACTGCGCGGGCGCCACCGAGGACGGCCGGAACACGTACAACGTGGTGGACGTGCAGCTGGCGCCCGGTGTGGTGGTCCCGGACATCTCGCTGGAGCGGAACGTCTACACGACGTCCTCGTGCGGGCTGTGCGGCAAGGCCAGCCTCGACGCGGTCCGTACCACCGCCCGCTTCCCGATCGCCGACACTCCCCCGGTCCGGCTGTCCCCCGGCCTCCTGTCGCTGCTCCCGGACCGGCTGCGGGCGGCGCAGCGGGTCTTCGACTCGACGGGCGGGCTGCACGCGGCGGCGCTGTTCACGGAGGACGGCGAGCTGCTCGACGTACGGGAGGACGTGGGCCGGCACAACGCGGTGGACAAGCTCGTCGGGCGGGCGCTGCGGGAGGGGCTGCTGCCGCTGGAGCGCGCGGTGCTGCTCGTGTCGGGGCGGGCGTCGTTCGAGCTGGCGCAGAAGGCGGTGATGGCGGGGATCCCGGTGCTCGCCGCGGTGTCCGCGCCGTCCTCGCTCGCCGTGGACCTGGCGGCCGAGACGGGTCTGACGCTGGTCGGCTTCCTGCGGGGGCCGGACATGAACGTGTACGCGGGCGAGCACCGGATCGACGTGAAGACGTCCTAGCCGAGTCGTGCCGAGGTGATCGTGATCAGCTCGCCGAGGGGCCGAGGGGCCGTTCGACGGCCTGCCGCGGCCCGTGGCACGCACGCCTCCTGCGCCGAGGCGGGCGTTGCGTCCCTCCAGGAGCCGGCGGAGTGGATGACGGTCGCCGCACCGTGGAGGCGGGAGCCGGTCCTGCCTGTCCCGGGCCGCTCACGGCAGCTGCCGCATCCCTCCCGGGGTTTCGCTCAGCTGGTCGCGCACGAGATCGAGGAATGCCTGTCGGCTCGGACGTATGTGCGCCCAGATCTTCTCGTCCTGTGGCTCTCCCGGGTCTTCGGGGCCCTTCCTGACCACCTCCTGTACGGCCCACGCGAGGCTGCGTGCCGCTTCGTTGACCTCGGACGTGCACAGTACGTGGATCGTCTTCTGCATCACCCACACCCGGTCGAGGACCTGCCCCGCCCGGGCCGTCCACTGCTCGTCGGCCAGGTTGTGGTGGTACCGATCCACCGCGACCCGCTCGGCTTCCTGCACCGCGGACAGGAATTCGACGAGGTGGGTGAGCCGCTCGCCGCGGCGCGCCTCGGCACGTTCACGAACACTGCGGCGCGCCTCGCCGCGTTCCAGGGCGCGTCCTGCCGAGCGCTGGGCCAGCATCGACATGAGCCCGCCGAGCAGGACGCCGATGAGCGGCGCAAGCGTTGTCCACACAGCGTCCGACTATGACACACCCATGGCATGAACACGGCACGAAGTCGGGCGATCCCGGGCGGAACGACGCGTCTAGTTCTTCGGCGGCTCGATCATCTGGAGGGCGAGGGTGGCCGGTGGCGGGCTGACGCCGGGGCCGCCGGCCTCGGTCCAGGCGAGGACCTCGTCGAGGCAGTCCTCGTCCGCGCTCCAGCCGATCCAGGCGGCCCGGCCGCCCCGGCGCCGTCCCTCGGTGGAGGGCTGGACGACGAGGACGTTGGCCTGGGCGCAGGGGCCGAGACAGTCACTGGTACGGACGAGCAGGCGGCCCCCGGAGGCCGCGGCGGCCGCGCGCAGGCGGGCCAGCTGGCCCGCGTGGTCCATGCCCGGGTTCTTGCGGGCGTCGCCGCAGCAGCAGCCGCGGCAGACGACCAGGGAGCAGGGGCGGGCCCCGTACCGTATCGGCACCGGGGTCATTCGGGGCCGTCCAGCGTGATGCCGGAGACGGGGGCGACGGTGCCGAGGCGCGGGAAGTCGAGCTCGACGGAGGCGCGGTGCTCGTCGGCGGTGAGGGCGGCCATGGCGTCCTCGGCGAAGACCAGCTCGTAGCCCAGGTCGCAGGCGGCGCGGGCGGTGGACTCGACCCCGAGGTTGGTGGCGATGCCGCCGAGGACGAGGGTGGTGGCGCCGAGTCCGGAGAGCAGCTCGTGGAGGCCGGTGTCCTGGAAGCCTCCGATCGTGCGCTTGACGACGACGGGGTCTCCGTCGTGGACGAGGTCGGGGACGAGCTCGCTGCCGGGCGGCTGGGCGTCGACGTTCGGCCGCTCCACGCGGATGTGGACGACGGGCGCGCCGGCGGCCCGGAAGGTGTCGGCGAGTCGCGCGGAGGCGGCGAGGACGTCCGTGCCGGGGCGGGGGGCGAGGGGCAGCGCGACGATGCGTTCCATCAGGTCGACGAGGACGAGCGCGGTGCTGCCGGGTACGAGTGCGGGCATGGGAGCACCGTAGCGGCCCGGATGATCACCACGGGCGGGGAGTGGACGTGATCCGGCCGACAGGCCGCGCACCGGTCACGTGCCGGTCGACGCCACCCCCGGGGCGGGTACGGCGGCGGGCAGGGGTGCCCGCGCGGGCTCCGGGTCCTGGGAGCGGCGCTTCGCGATGACCGCGCAGACCATCAGCTGCATCTGGTGGAAGAGCATCAGCGGGAGCACGGCGAGGGAGGCCTGCGGGCCGAAGAGGACGCTCGCCATCGGCAGCCCGGCCGCCAGGCTCTTCTTCGAGCCGGCGAACTGGATCGCGATCCGGTCGGCCCGGTCGAAGCCCATGCGCCGGGCCCCGTACCAGGTCAGGGCCAGCATCACCGCGAGGAGCACGGCCTCGACGGCGAGCAGCGCGCCGAGCCGCGCGGGGGTCACCAGGTGCCAGATGCCGGCGACCATGCCCTGGCTGAAAGCCGTGTAGACGACGAGGAGGATCGACCCCCGGTCGACGTGTCCGAGGACCTTCTTGTGCCGGACGAGGAAGCCTCCGACCCAGCGGCGCAGGAACTGCCCGGCCATGAAGGGCACGAGGAGCTGGAGCACGATCTTCAGGAGCGCGTCGGCGGACAGGCCGCCCGCGCTCTCACGGAGGAGGAGTGCCGCGAGCAGCGGGGTGAGGACGATGCCGGCGAGCGAGGAGAAGGAGCCGGCGCAGATCGCGGCGGGCACGTTGCCCCGGGCGATCGAGGTGAACGCGATGGAGGACTGGATGGTGGAGGGCACCAGGCAGAGGAAGAGGAACCCGCTGTAGAGCTGGGGGGTGAGGACGCCGGGCACGAGCCCGCGGGCGGCGAGGCCGAGGAGCGGGAAGACCAGGAAGGTGGCGCCGAGCACGGTGAGGTGGAGCCGCCAGTGCTTGAGGCCGTCGAGGGCCTCGCGGGTGGAGAGCCGGGCGCCGTAGAGGAAGAAGAGCAGGGCGACGGCGCCGGTCGACGCGCCTTCCGTGACGCGCGCGGCGGCCCCGGAGGCCGGGAGCAGCGCGGCGAGCGCGACCGTCCCGAGCAGGGCGAGGACGTACCCGTCGACGGGCAGCCGGGACGGCAGGCGAAGGGTGCGGCGTGCGGTGCCGCCGGGCGTGCGGGTGGTCATGGGCTCCAGGACTCCTACGGGGGATCGCGCCCGTCCATCCTGCTCCACGGCCCGGTGATCGGGAATCCCGTACAGCCCTCTGACTGTCATCGCGATCCGCGATAACGTCGGGGGTGTGTACGAGCCCACCCAGCTGCGCACCTTCCTCGCCGTGGCCCAGACGCTGAGCTTCACGCGGGCGGCGGAGCGGCTCGGGCTGCGCCAGTCGACCGTCAGCCAGCACGTGCGGCGCCTGGAGGAGGCGGCGGGCCGTCCGCTGTTCGCCCGGGACACCCATCGCGTGGAGCTCACCGAGGACGGCGACGCGATGCTGGGCTTCGCGCGGACGATCCTCCAGGCGCACGAGCGGGCGGCGGCCTTCTTCGGCGGTACGCGGCTGCGGGGGCGGCTGCGGTTCGGCGCGTCGGAGGACTTCGTGACGACCCGGCTGCCGGAGATCCTGGAGTCCTTCCGGCGCGAGCACCCCGAGGTCGACCTGGAGCTGACGGTCGAGCTGTCGGGGACGCTCCAGGCCCGGCTCGCGGCGGGCCGGCTCGATCTGATCCTGGCGAAGCGGCGCGGGGCGGAGAGCGAGGGCCGGCTCGTGTGGGAGGACACCCTCGTCTGGATCGGCGCGCCGGGGCTGCGGCTCGACCCGGACCGTCCGGTGCCGCTGATCCTGTACCCGCCGCCGGGGATCACCCGGGCGCGGGCCCTGGAGGCCCTGGAGGCGCAGGGCAGGGCGTGGCGGATCGCGTGCACGAGTTCCAGCCTGAGCGCGAACGTGGCGGCGGCCCGCGCGGGGCTCGGGGTCATGGCGCACACGCGGGGCCTGGTGCCGCAGGGACTGGTCCCGGTGCCGCCCCGCGCGGGGCTGCCGGAGCTCGGGGACGTGGGGTTCGTGCTGCGCAGGGGGCGCCGGGGCGGGGAGACGCAGGAGGCGGCGGACGCCCTGGCGGAGGCGATCCTGGCGGGCGGCGACCGCCTGCACCGGCCCCGCTGAGGCGGACGGCGAGAAGGCGCCACGTCGGTGGTGCGGGGGCGGGGCGTGAGCGGCCGGTACAGATTCCGTGGAGATTCGCCTCCGGAGGACCTACCGTCCGGTCAGTAACCACCCCGAGTCGCCCCCGACTTGACCGTCCCACCTGCCCTGACCTGTACGAACACGGAATGTCCCGGCTTGGTGAAGGCCCTCCCACGGCCGGGTCCCGTGGGGTACCGTCACCGGCGCCGTACGGAGTGCGACAACGGGCTTTTCCAGCCACCGAGCCGTCGAAGCCCACGAACCACCGAAGCCACCGAGCCGTCGAAGCCACCGAGCCGTCGAGGAGCAGGTCAGTGCGCGAGTTCACCGTGCCGCCCGTCGAGGCGGCGCCTCAGGTCGGCGGTCTGGCGGACGCCGTGTTCGATCACGCCCTCGCCGAGCCCGGCCGGATCGCCTTCGGCCGCAAGGGCCCGGACGGGCAGTGGCACGACGTGACCGCAGCCCGGTTCCGGGACGAGGTCATGGCGCTCGCGAAGGGGCTGATCGCGGAGGGCGTGCGGTTCGGCGACCGCGTCGCGATCATGGCAAGGACCCGGTACGAGTGGACCCTCTTCGACTTCGCCCTGTGGACGCTGGGCGCGCAGCCCGTGCCGGTCTACCCGACCTCCTCCGCCGAGCAGGTCTTCTGGATGCTGTACGACGCCGAGGTCACGGCCTGCGTGGTGGAGCACGAGGACCACGCGATGACGATCGGTTCGGTGATCGACCGGCTGCCCCGGCTCCAGCGGCTGTGGCAGCTGGACGCGGACGCGGTGGGCGAGCTGACGGCGGCGGGCGCGGACATCGACGAGGAGGTCGTGCACCGGCACCGGCGGGCCGTGACCCCGGAGACGGTCGCGACGGTCATCTACACCTCGGGGACGACCGGTCGCCCGAAGGGCTGCGTGATCACCCACGCGAACCTGATGTTCGAGACGGACATGCTGACGGGCCGCTGGGAGCCGGTGTTCCGCTCCCGGCCCGACGAGCAGGCCTCGACGCTGCTGTTCCTGCCGCTGGCGCACGTCTTCGGGCGGATGGTGGAGGTCGCTGCGGTGCGGTGCGGGGTGAAGCTGGGGCACCAGCCGGTGATGGCGGCGGCCGAGCTGCTCCCGGACCTGGTGGCGTTCCGGCCGACGTTCGTCCTGGCCGTGCCGTACGTCTTCGAGAAGGTCTTCCACGCGGCGCGGCGCAAGGCGGAGGGCGAGGGGAGGACCGGCCCGTTCGACAAGGCCGTGGAGGTGGCGGTCGCGTACGCGGAGGCGCTGGAGCAGAAGGCCTTCGGGACCGGCCCCGGGCCGTCGGCCGCGCTGCGCGTGCAGCACCAGTTCTTCGAGAAGACCGTGTACGTCAAGGTGCGGGCGGCCCTGGGCGGGCGGGTGCGGCACGCGATGTCGGGCGGCTCGGCGATGGCCCGCCGGCAGGGGCTGTTCTTCGCGGGCGCGGGGGTCACGGTCTTCGAGGGGTACGGGCTGACCGAGTCCTCGGCGGCCGCCACGGCGAACCCGCCGGGGCGGACCAAGTACGGCACCGTGGGGCAGCCGGTCCCGGGGACGACCGTGCACATCGCGGAGGACGGCGAGGTGTGGCTGCACGGCGGCCAGGTCTTCTCCGGCTATCTGAACGCGCCGGAGGCGACCGCCGCCGTCCTCAACGACGGCTGGCTGGCCACCGGGGACATCGGCGCCCTCGACGAGGACGGCTACCTGACGATCACCGGGCGGAAGAAGGAGATCCTGGTGACCTCGGGCGGCAAGAGCGTCTCCCCCACCGCGCTGGAGGAGCGGGTGCGGGCGCATCCGCTGATCGCCCAGTGCATCGTGGTCGGCAACGACCGGCCGTACATCGCGGCTCTCGTGACCGTCGACCAGGAGGCCGTGGACCACTGGCTCGCGATGCAGGGGCGGGCGCCGCTCTCCCCGGCCGAGCTGGTGCGCGACCCGGCCCTCGAGACGGAGATCCGGCGGGGGGTGGTGGCGGCGAACACGCTGGTCTCGCAGGCGGAGTCGATCAGGACGTTCCGGATCCTGGCTCATCCGTTCAGTGAGGAGCACGGGCTGCTGACCCCCTCGCTCAAGCTGAAGCGGAAGGCGATCGAGCGGGCGTACGCGGCGGAGGTCTCGGCCCTGTACGGCTGACGGAATGCGGGGCGGTCCGTGATCGTTGGCGTAGAAAGGACCCTCGTACCGAAGCACCGCGTACGACCCGCGACGACGTAAGGAACCATCCCACGTGAGCACGGACACCACCGTTCCCTCGATCACCCTGAACAACGGCGTGAGCATGCCGCAGCTGGGCTTCGGCGTCTGGCAGGTGCCGGACGACGAGGCGACGGCGGCCGTGACGACGGCCCTGGAGGCCGGTTACCGCTCGATCGACACCGCCGCGATCTACGAGAACGAGCGGGGCACGGGCCGTGCCCTGGCCGGCTCGGGCATCGCCCGCGAGGAGCTGTTCGTCACCACGAAGCTGTGGAACAGCGAGCAGGGCCACGACTCGACGCTGCGCGCCTTCGACGCCTCCCTCGACAAGCTCGGCCTCGACTACGTCGACCTGTACCTGATCCACTGGCCGGTTCCGGCGAAGGACGCGTACGTCGACACCTACCGGGCGTTCGAGAAGATCCTCGCGGACGGGCGCGCCAAGGCGATCGGCGTCTCGAACTTCCTCCCCGAGCACCTCGACCGGCTGATCGGCGAGACCTCGGTCGTGCCGGCCGTCAACCAGATCGAGCTGCACCCGCAGCTGGCCCAGGCGGAGTCGCGCGCGGCGCACGCCGAGCACGGCATCGCGACCGAGGCGTGGTCGCCGCTCGGCCAGGGCAGGGGGCTCCTGGACGTCCCCGCGATCGTCGCGATCGGCCGCAAGCACGGGCGGACGCCGGCCCAGGTCGTGCTGCGCTGGCACCTCCAGCTGGGGAACGTCGTGATCCCGAAGTCGGTCACCCCCTCGCGCATCCGCGAGAACATCGACGTCTTCGACTTCGAGCTGGACGCCGAGGACCTGGCGGCGATCGCCGCCCTCGACGAGAACCACCGTCTGGGCCCGAACCCGGCGGAGTTCAACGTCGGCGCCTGAGCGGAGACGCGGGGGCGCCGCTCAGGCGACGCCCCCGCGGTGCTCAACAGCCGTCGGCCGGGCGGACCTCAGCAGCCGTCGGCCGCGCGGCCCTCAGTAGCCGTCGACCCCGAGCTCGGTGATCGACGCGAAGAGATGCTCCCAGACCTCGGCGCCGGGTGCGCCCTCGGCGAGGGCCCCGGCGTCGACGGCCTCCATCGCGCGGAGGAAGTCCCGCACGCCGTCCTCCCCCGGATACGGGTCCCAGCAGACGCCCATGTGACGGCGGACGCCCTCCAGGAACCGGACGAAGGACTCCAGGTCGCGGACGAGCGGGAACGCGGCGTCCCCGCCGGGGCCGTGGCTGCCGTCCGGCTGGCGCAGGAGGACGGCGCCGGTCGCGGGATGGACGAGGACCTCCCCGGCGTCGCAGTACCCGAGGTCGAACGCGCCGACGCGCAGCAGGCCCTCCGGGCCGGGGGCCAGGAAGGGGGCGGCCGCCGCGAAGGACGTGACGCCCGCGCCCCAGTGGCGGGGCAGTCCGGCCCCGGTGAGCAGCGTCCGGGTCGGCGCGTGCGTGAGGGCGTCCGGCAGCCCGGCGGCCGGGACGCGGACGACGTGGGCGGGGCCGAAGACCGCGTCGAGGCGGGTCGCGGTGAGCGGGCCGTCCGCGGTCCTCGTGCCGGGCCGGAACCACGGCCGGGAGTCCGGTGCCGGACCGGCGGGCAGGGCGCCGCCGGTGGGCCAGTCGGCGAGCGCCGGGTCGTTGCGCTCCACGACGGCCACCCCGCGCGCGTCCTGGAAGACGTACCTGCCGCCGTCCAGCGGCAGGGGCTCCTCCCAGGCGTCGGGGGTCCGCAGCGCCCAGGACGTGTCCTCGGCGTCGAACAGCCAGGGGCCGTCGTGCCCGGGCTCCTCGTACGGCTCGGCCGTGTCCTCGGCGGGGGCGGGCCGGGGCCCGCCGGTGGCCAGGTCGAACCAGGTGTCCTCGCACCACAGGGCCCGGACCCTCAGGAGCCCGGCGCCGTCCGCCCCGTACGCCTCGGCGGAGCCGTCCCCGCTGAGGTTCGGCGCGGCCTCGTGGGCGCCGACCGGCCGCCACCAGGCCCACACCGTCCGCCAGGGGAGCCCCGGTGCGGCGGCGGCCACGTCGCGGGCGTACTCCCGGTGGCCGAGGACGGTGGCGGCGAAGTGGAGCCAGGAGGCGAACTCGGCGGGCGTCACCGGGCTCGTCCCGAACACCGCCTCGGCCTGGGTGAACACCTCGCGGCCCACGCCGCCGTGCTCCTCCGGCAACACGTCGAGGCGGGAGCGGAGTTCGGCGCGGTCGTGGCGCAGGACCCGGGCGGGGTCGTCGAGCAGGGCGAGGAGTTCGGGATCGGTCACCGGCACATCGTGCCAGGCGCCGTACGGGTGCGCGGCGGCGGGCACGGGCGGCGTCCGGGCCGTTGTCGTACCCCGGACGTAGAGTCGGAGACGGACCCCGGGGGTGCGTGCGGCCAGGCCGGCCGCGCTGTCCAACGGCCGGGCGAAGAGAAGGAGTCGGTACGGTGAGCGGTGCCCCGGAGCCCGTCGAGGCGGGCCTCTACCGGGTACGGAACGTGGCGAGCGGGCTGCTCCTGGAGGTGTACGGCGGGTCGGGTCGCAGCGGTGCGAACGTGCAGCAGGGCGCCGGGAACGGAACTCCCGGGCAGCACTGGCACATCACGCCCGTGACCGACGGCGGCGGGCTCTACCACCTGGTCAACGCGGCGAGCGGCAAGCGGCTCGACGTCGCGAACGCGTCCACGGAGAACGGCGCGAACATCCAGCAGTGGAAGGCGAACAACTTCGGCGCGCAGGAGTGGATCATCGAGCAGGACCTTCTGTCGCCGGGGACGGTGGCCCTGGTGAGCTTCGTCAGCGGCCTCTTCCTGGAGGTCGCCGACGCGTCGATGGAGGACGGGGGGAACGTCCGGCAGTGGGAGGACACCGACTCGCCTTTCCAGTGGTGGCGGCTGGAGCCGGTGTCCTGACCCGGCCGGCGGGGGTGATCAGCCCTTGCGCGCGGTGTGGACCGTGTGGGCGGTCAGGTGGAACAGGTCCGCCCGGTGGTGCAGGGAGAGCGGGTCGGCCGGGTCGAGCAACCGGTCGAGCGTCTCCTTGTCGTCGGCGTCGAGGCGGGCGGCCAGACCGTCGCGCAGCCGGCCGTAGTGGGCGAGGACCAGCTCCCGGACGGCCGGGGAGACGGGCGCGGGCACGTCCACGAGGAACGTGCGGGTGCCGGCCGGGGTGAGTCCGGCGGCGGTGAGCAGCGCCCGCCAGTCGTCCGGCTCGTCCTTGGAACCCGGCAGGTCGGCGCGCATCTCGCCGAACCAGGTGGCGTGGGCGGCGTCGAGCCGCGCCTCCAGGCCGGGCCTGCCGATCCCGATGTGCTGGGGCAGGTGGCGCCGGGGCAGGCCGCCCTCGACGAGGACGACGAGGCCGCCGGGGTTCAGCAGGCCCGCGAACTCGGCGAGCGCGGCGCCCTGGTCGCCCATGTGGTGCATGGAGTTGCCCGCCCAGACGAGGTCGGCCGTTCCCAGGGTGCCGATGTCCGCCGGGAGTTCGGCGTGGAGCGTGGAGACGCGGGCGCCGAGGCCGTGGGCGTCCGCGCGGGCCCGGGCACGGGCGAGCAGCTCGGGAGCGCCGTCGACGGCGACCGCCTCGGCGGCGGGGAACGCCTCGGCGAGCAGACCGGTCACGACCCCGGGGCCGCTGCCGACGTCGAGGATCCTGCGGACGCCCTGCACGGGCACGAGGGTGCGCAGCCAGGCGGCGGCCTCCGTGTAGGCGGGGCTCGCGATCTCGGCCTGCCGCTCCAGGAGCGGGGCCATCTCGTTCCAGTCGGGCTGGGTGTGATCGTGGTGACGGTGGTCCTGACCGGTGCCGTGCTGATGGCCGTGGCGGGACGCGTGATGCTGGCTCATGGACCCAGCGTGCGACGACCCGCCGGGAAACGCGAGAAATGTTGCCGGTCCGGCAAGGGCGTGCGGCGCCGTCAGCCGCGCCCCCGGTGCTCCTGGGGGCTGACGCCCCGGACGCGCTTGAAGGCGGCGCTCAGGGCGAACGCCCCGCTGTAGCCGACCTGGCGGGCGACGGACTCGACGGTGGCGTCCGTCTCGCGCAGCAGGTCGGCGGCGAGCGCGAGCCGCCAGCCGGTGAGGTACGCCATCGGCGGCTCCCCGACGAGCTCGGTGAACCGGCGGGCGAGCGCGGCCCGGGACACGCCCGACTTCGTGGCGAGCGAGGCGACGGTCCACGGGTGGGCGGGGTCGTTCTGGAGCAGCCGGAGCGCCCGGCCGACGACCGGGTCGCCCATCGCGCGGTACCAGGCGGGGGCCTCGGCGCCCGGCCGGGAGAACCAGGCGCGGACGGCGGCGATGAGCAGCAGGTCGAGGACCCGGTCGAGGACGACGCTCTGGCCGGGTTCGTCGCGGGAGATCTCCTCGTCCAGGAACGGCATGAGGGGGCAGTTCCACACGTCGGCGGGCAGGTGCACCAGGCCCGGCAGGGCGTCGAGGAGCCTGCGGCCGACCTCGCCGTCCATCAGGTAGGTGCCGACGAGCACCGTGGTGTCGCCGTCGGGGGTGTTGCCCCAGGTGCGGACGCCGAGGCGCATCGACTGGGAGAGCGGTTCCCCGGCGAGGGTGGTGCAGCAGCCGTCGGGGCCGATCCGGGCGTGGGGCGGGGCGTCGGGGGCGTGGGCGACGTTGTACGGCTCGGGGCCGCGGGCGATGGCGATGTCCCCGGGCCGCAGGAGGACGGGCGCACCGGTGCCGGGGACGATCCAGGCCTCGCCCTCGGTGACGCACATGAGGCAGACCGGGGCCTCGTCCTCGATGCGCACGGACCACGGCGGCTCCATGATCATGCGGAGCAGGAAGGCGCCCTTGGCGCGTGGCCCGTCGAGGAGTCCGGCGAGTGCGTCCATGGTGCGCAAGCCTAGGGGGTGTCGTGGGGTGGCACGCGCCGCGCGGGGCGGGGGAGACGACGAACACCGAACCCACACCCACACGCACACCGCAGCGCCCGGTCTCGAAGACC
>NZ_JBHWFF010000028.1:34648-51094 GCF_042733785.1 Streptomyces sp. NPDC059695
TGTTGTTGGCTTTGTCGCAGCCTGCTTTTTTTGTGTGCGGCCTTGGTCCGGCGGGCTGTGTCTCTGCGCCGAAACCCCACCCAAGACACCCCCTGGAACGCCGGTCGCGGAGAGGTGAGACGGACGCGTAGGGAGGTGAGACGGCGGAGCATGGGCGGGCGGCGCTGGGGGCGGGAGTCTTGAGCCATGACGACGCACACGAACGACATCGAGAACACGACGGTCCTGGTCACGAGCGCCACCGGCAAGACGGGGCGGCGGGTGGCCGAGCGGCTGGCCGCCCGCGGCGCGACGGTGCGGGCCGGCTCCCGGAGCGGGGCGACCGTCTTCGACTGGGAGGCCCCGGAGACCTGGGCCCCCGCGCTGCGGGGCGCGGACGCCGCGTACGTGGCCTACTACCCGGACCTGGCCGCCCCCGGGGCGGTCGAGGCCATGGACGTCCTCGGCCGGCTGGCCGCGGAGAACGGGGTCCGGCGGCTCACCCTGCTCTCCGGGCGCGGGGAGCCCGAGGCGGTCCAGGCGGAGGAGGCCCTGCGGGCGGCGGCGTCCGGGGTCGGACTGACCGTCGTGCGGGCCTCGTTCTTCGCGCAGAACTTCTCCGAGGGTCTGCTCGCGGAGGGCGTCGCCGAGGGCGCGGTCGTCTTCCCGGCCGGTGACACGGCGGAGCCGTTCATCGACGCCGACGACCTGGCCGACGTCGTGGTGGAGACCCTGACGGCAGACGGGCACGCGGGGCGGGTGCACGAGGTGACGGGTCCCCGGCCGGTGGGCTTCGCCGAGGTGGCGGCGGAGATCGCCCGCGTCTCGGGCCGCCCGGTGGTCTACCGGCCGGTGTCGGAGGCCGAGTACGCGGGACTGCTCGGCGGGTTCGGGCTCCCGGCCGGCGAGGCGGAGTGGCTCGCCGGGCTGTTCGCGACGCTCCTCGACGGGCACAACGCCTCGGCGACGGACGGTGTGAAGCGCGTCCTGGGCCGCGAGCCGCGCTCCTTCACCGAGTTCGCGGCGGAGGTCTGGGGCGGTGCGGCGGCCTGACGGTGTCCCCTCAGGCGTACCGGCGGGCCAGGGTCCGCACGGTCGTGGCGATGCGGTCGCGGAGGTCCTCCGGGGCGAGGAACTCCACCTCGGCTCCGAGGCCGAGGAAGGTGTCGTGGGCGTGCTCGGGCGATTCGACCGGGAGCACGGCGCGGGTCCAGCCGTCGGGTTCGGGGGTGCCGGTGGCGGCCAGGGCCCGGGCGGCGGCGCCCGTGAGCCGGGCGGCGCCGCGTGCGGAGAGCCGGACGACGGCCTCGCCCTGGTGGAGCCGGCGGTGGAAGTCGGTCCGGCTCGCCCGCCAGTGCGCGGCGAGGTCGAAGTCCGCCGGGATCGCGGCCTCCTCGTCGGTGACCGTGAGTGCGAGGATCTGGTCGACTCGGTAGGTCCGGGGTCCGGGCCCGGCGACCAGGTACCAGCGTCCGGCCTTGAGCACGAGTCCGTACGGTTCGAGGCGCCGGTCGACGTCGGTCGGTTCCTTCCAGCGCCGGTAGCGGACCTCCAGGACGCGTCCGGCGCGGACCGCGGCGGCGACCTCGGGCAGGAACGGAACCTCGCCGCCCTCGTCGTACCAGCCGGGGGCGTCGATGTGGAAGCGGGCGGCGAGGCGGTCTACGTGTTCGCGCAGGGCGGCCGGAAGGGCCGCGCGGAGCTTCAGCCGGGCGTCGGCGAAGTGCGGGCCGAGTCCGAGCCCTTCGGCGGCCCCGGGCATGCCGGAGACCACCAGCGCCTCGGCCTCCGGGGCGAACAGTCCGGTGAGCCGGGTGCGGCTGCCCGGCAGGAGCTGGTAGCCGCCGCGGTGTCCGGCGTCGCCGTAGAGGGGCACGCCGGCGGCGTGCAGCGCCTCGATGTCGCGGTAGACGGTGCGGACGGAGACCCCGAGCTCCTCGGCGAGCCGCGCCGCGGTCGTCCGGCCGCCGGTCTGGAGCAGCAGCAGGATCGAGACGAGACGGCCGGCTTTCACTGACACAAGATGTCAGTGAAGCGTTCCTACAGTCCAGCCATGGCTTTCGCAGAGAAGAACCTCCTCGCGCTGCCGCCGGTCGAGATCGCCGGCCGGCACCTGAAGCGCTACCACGTCTCCTCCGGTCCCGCGGGCATCGAACCGGAGGTGGAGGCGGCGGCGTACGCACTGCTCCCGGAGCTCCTGCCGGAGCCGGACGGCACCCCGGCGGCCGGTTTCGTGGTGCTGCACCGGGGCGGTGACAGCGGCGCGTACCTCAACGCGTACAGCTGGGTGTGGGACAACGTGCTCCACTTCGGGGGCGGGGCCGCCGGCCAGCCGGCCCTGGACTGCCCCGACACCGACCCGACGCACTTCGTGCGGGTCGACCGCTCGTGGATCGGCTGCGTGTGGGAGCTGCCGCCGCTCGGCCACGAACGGGAGGCCTGGGTCCGGCACATGCTGGCGCCCGGGACGCCGGACCTGGCGGGCTACCTCGCGGACGCGCTGCCCTCCGGCCCGACGGGAGGCCGCGCCTGATCGCCGGCGGCTTCGCTCTCCTCGACGGGCGGTGGCTGGTCCGCATCCGCCACCAGGCCGACGTCCCCGGACCCCGGGGAGCGGGTGGGAGGAGTGCGAACCGGGTGAGGGAGTTCAGCCGCGCCTGACGAAGCTCGCGAGCCGGTAACGGGGGTCGGCTCGGGGGCGGTCCTGGTCCGGGAGCGCGGTCAGCGCGGCGGCGAGCGTCTCGGTCGCCGCCGCGTCGCCGTCGAACCAGGAGGCGAAGTAGCCGGCGCGCAGCTTCCGGACGGTGTCGCGCGGGGTGGCGCCCTGGCCGTGTCCGGTGAAGCGGGTGCCGGGGGCGGGGTCGAGGCCGTGGGCCGCCGCGCTCGTGGTGATCAGGTCGGCGCGGTCGGAGGCCGCCGCCGCGGAGCGGCGGGAGCGGAGGATCGCGTCGATGTCGCTGCCGACGTCGTGGGCGGCGTCCTTGTCGACGGTGGCGACGAGGACGCCGCCGGGTCGGAGCACCCGGGCGGCCTCGGCGACGACGTCCGCCGCGAAGGGGACGAGGTGCAGCAGCCACACGGCCGTCACCGCGTCCAGGGAGGCGTCGGGCAGTGGCAGCCGCCGGGCGTCGGCGCGCACGGCGCGGCCGGGGATCCGGCCGGCGGCGACCCGCACCATGGCGTGGGCGGCGTCGGCCCCGTAGACGCGCAGGCCGGGCCGGCCGAGGCGTTCGGTGACGAGGCCGGTGCCGCAGGCGAGGTCGAGGAGGGTGCGGGCGCCGGGCGGCACGAGGCGGAGGACGGCCCCGGCGGCCGCCTCGGCGCGGGGCACGCCGCCGCGGGTCCGGTCGTAGTGCGCTGCCTCTGCCTCGTAGTCGAGCACGGTCTCCGCCATGCCCGGGATCCTAATGAGCGGTCAGTTCGCGCCGTGGCCGGGGGCGATCCGCTCGACGCGGTCGGCGAGTTCGAAGTCCTTCTCGGTGACGGCGCCGCCCGCGGAGTGGGTGCTGACGGCGACGGCGACCGTGTTGTAGCCGAGGGTGAGGTCCGAGTGGTGGTCGAGCTCCTGCTGGATCTGGGCCACGTGGACGACGAGCGCGGTCGCCGCGAAGTGGTCGCCGAGCCGGTAGGTCCGGGTGAGCCGGTCGGCGTCGACGGACCAGCCGGGCAGCTCCCTCAGGCGGTCCTCGATCTCCTTCTGCGACAGCGGCTGTGTGGGCACGGCGGTGCTCCCTCCGGTCGGGTGGTGCGCGGGGTGACGGTCAGGGGCCCCGGGGGAAAGCTACCCGGGGTCCCCCTCTGGGATACCGTCTGGCCATGACAACTGTCGTGACCGACACGGGGGTGGGGGCGCTGCTGCGCGGATGGCGCGAGCAGCGGCGGCTGAGCCAGCTGGAGCTGGCGCTGCGCGCGGACTCCTCGGCGCGGCACATCTCGTTCGTGGAGACGGGCCGGTCCCGGCCGAGCGAGGAGATGGTCCTGCGGCTCGCCGAGCACCTGGACGTGCCGGTGCGCGACCGGAACGCGCTGCTGCTCGCCGCGGGATACGCGCCCCGGTACGCGGAGTCCCCGCTGGACGCGCCCCGCCTGGAGACGCTGCGCTGGGGCATCCGGCAGCTGCTCGAAGGGTACGAGCCGTATCCGGCGCTCGTGGTCGACGGCACGTACACGGTGGTGGCGGCCAACCGGGGGATCGAGCTGCTGCTCGGCGGCCTTCCGGAGCATCTGCTGACGCCGCCGATGAACGCGATGCGGCTCACCCTGCACCCGGAGGGCCTGGCGCCCCGCATCCGGAACCTGCGGGAATGGCGGGGCCACCTCCTGGCCCAGATGGACCGTCAGATCGCGCTGGCCCGTTCGGAGCCGCTGCGGGAGCTGTACGAGGAGGTGGCGGCCTATCCGCTGCCGGAGCGGATCGACCCGGAGGACCGGCCGGACGCGGAGCCGTACCCGTACTTCGCGCTGCCGCTGCGGATCGAGCACGAGGGCCGGGTGCTGTCGTTCGTGTCGTCGATCTCGACGTTCAACACGCCGATGGACGTGACCGTCGCCGAGCTGGCCATCGAGACGTTCCTCCCGGCCGACCCGGAGACGGTCGCCCACCTGCGCTCGCTCGCCGCGTCGACGGCGGACGGCTGAGCCTCAGCGGGCCGCGGACGCCACGGCCCTGAGGGCGGCCCACTGGAGTGCGGCGAAGCCCGCGACGGTGGCGGCCTGCACGGGGGTCCACAGGAGTCCGGCGGTGGTCGGCTCCAGCCAGGCGGCGAGGGCGACGACGCTGAGGACGGCCCAGATCACGTTGGCGTCGACGACGAGCTTCACGGCGAGCGCCGGGGGCTGCGGGCGGCTCGCGAGCCAGGCGACGCCCGCGGCGAACGCGGTGAGGAAGAGGCCGAGTTCGAGGAGCAGCCCCGCGTCGACACCGAGGACGTCGCCGAGGGGGCCGGAGGCGGCGAGGTAGGCGATCCCGTTGGCTCCGGTGACGACCGCGTCGAGGGCGAGGAAGCGGCGTACCGCGGACTGGGGCCGGGTGGTGCGGGCGAGGCCGGCGAGCAGGGTCCGGGACATGGCGGATCACCCTCCAGAGGGGACGTTCGTGCTGGTCGTGGACCCGGAGCCCGAGCGGAGTGCGCCACCCGGGCTCCGGTGTCCCCGAGCATGCCGGGCGGCGGGCGGGGGGTCGATTACGCCCGAGGTAATGCGGGAGGTCATGACCCGCGTCGTGACGGTCTCCGGACAGCCGTGCCGTCGGTCCCCCGGGGTGAGTAGTCTTCGCGCCGGGGTGGCCGGAACCGGCGCCCCTAAGGGGGAGAACGCGCATGGCGTGGAACAGGGAACGGGCCCTCATGGTGGCCACCGGGGACGATCACAAGGTGACGCCCGCGGAGCTCTTCTTCGACCTGGTGTTCGTGTACGCGATCACGCAGGTCACGGCACTGATGGCGGAGGCGCCATCGCCGCAGCGGATGGTGGGCGCGATGGTCGTGCTCGCGCTGCTGTGGTGGTGCTGGTGCTCCTTCGCCTGGCTGGGCAATGTCGTACGGGCCGACTCCGGCGCCCTGTTCGGCGTCCTCGTCACCGTCATGGCCGTCGTCCTGATCGTGTCCTTCGCCGTGCCCAAGGTCTTCGCGCACGGACCGGGCGGGCTGTCGGCGCCGCTGGTGTTCGTGCTCTGTTACGGCACGGTGCGCATCCTGCACCTGACCTCGTACTGGCTGTCCAGCCCCGGCGACGCCGCGCTGCGGGTCACCCTGCGGCGCACGGCCATGGCGTCGGTGCTGCCGCCGCTGGTGCTGCTGCTGATCGGCTGCGCGTTCGACGGCCGGGTCCAGCTCCTGTGGTGGCTGGGCGCGGTGGCCGTCGACTACGGCGGGATCTACGTCACCGGTTCCTCCGGCTGGCGGGTCAACTCCCCCGGGCACTTCGCCGAGCGGCACGGTCTGATCGTGATCATCGCGCTCGGCGAGTCCATCGTGGCGATGGGCGTCGGCGTGTCCGGTTTCCCGCTCACCTACGCCGTGCTCGGCGGCTCGGCGGCGGGCCTGCTGCTGTCGGCGGGGCTGTGGCGGCTGTACTTCCGGCAGCTGGGCGAGGCCGCCGAGCACCGTCTCACCGGGCTCGACGGCGACGACCGCACCCGCTTCGCGCGGGACGTCTACACGTTCCTGCACCTGCCGCTGGTCGCGGGGGTCGTGCTCTGCGCGCTCGGGATGAAGAAGGTCCTCCAGCAGGTCGCGGACACCGGGCACTACGGCCTGGCGGAGCCGCTGCACGGGGCGGTGGCCTGGTCGCTCACCGGAGGTGTCGGCGTCTACCTGCTCGGCGCCGCCGCGATCGTGCTGCGCACCTCGGGCCGGCGGCCGACCGCGCTGGCCGCGGGCGGCGTCTGCTGCCTGGCGGCGGGCCCGCTGGTCGGCCTCGTCCCCGCCCTGGTGGCTCTCACGGTCCTCGCCGCGACGGCGGCGGTCCTCGTGGGCCTGCACACCCGGCGGAGCGGGCGGACCTTCACGGCGGTGGAGGCGGCCTGACCCGGGCGCGCGGCACGGGCGCGGGGCTCCTGTCGGAGGATCGCCGGGTGCGGCGGCGGTCCTCCGGCAGGAGCCCCGCGCCGGTGGTCGAGCGGGAGGAGTACGTGCTCGGCACGGTGTGCGGGGCCGTGCCGGTCACGGTCGGCGGGGGCCACTCGGCGGTGGGCTTCTCGCTGCCGGTCGCCGAGGAGGACCGTCTGGAGGAGACGGCGCTGCGGCTGCGGGGCCGGCTCGAACGGGTGCTGACGGACCGTGCCTTCGCGGCGCCGGGCCGGCCGGTCGGTACGCGGCACGGCGGGGGCCGCTGAAGGCGCGCGGCCGGGTGGTGGCTCCGAGCAGGCGGTCCGGCGGCGCGGCGGCCCCCGCGACCGCGCAGGCCGTGCGGGGCGCCCCCCGGGGCGCGGGCGGGGGGGCGGGGCCGCGGGGGCGCCGCGGGGGCCCGCGCCGGGGGCCCCGGGCCCCCGGGGCGGCGGCCGCGCCGGCGGGGGGGGGGGGGGCCCCCCCGGCGGGGGGGGGGGCGGGCGCCCCCCCCCCCCCCCCCCCCGCCCCCCCCCCCCCCCCCGGCGCCGCCCCCGGGCGCCCCCGGACCCGGAGGTCAGCGCAGGGGACCCTCGCGGTGTCCCGGGTCCTCGCGGTGCGCGGGCGGCTCGGGCGCCGTCGCGGGCGCCGGGGCCGGTGTCTCGTGGGCGGTGCGCTCCGCGCGGCGGGCGCGGGAGGCCTCGGCGCGCAGCAGGGCCTGGAGGACGGCGTACGGATCGACGGGCATGGCGGAGCTCCTCGTGGTGCGGGGGGGGTGAGGTGACTGCGGGGAGGCGGGGCCTCTCAGCAGCGCATCACCGGGCACCGGAGCGCGTCGCCGCGCGGGGCGGGGGCGGGGGCGGGATGCCGCAGGCCCCGGGACCGGCGGGCCCGGGGCCGTGGTCCGGCGGGGCGCGGGCGCGTGCCGTGCCGCCGGGCCCGGCCGGGAAGTGCGGCCTCGGTGCCCGCCGGTTCATGGGTCTCGCCGCCCGGGTCGGAAGCCGGGGTGGCGGCCGCGGCGCGCGTCTCGGCGGCGGGGAGCGCCGCCGCGGCCCCGGCGCCGTACAGCGCGGCGAGGACGAGGAGGAGCGCGATCCAACGGTGCCGGCGCCCCGCCGGAAGGGCGGGCGCGGCGGGGGTCGGGCGCGCGGGGCTCATGGAGATCCGTACTGCCCCGCGGTGCGCCCCGCGCGGCGTCCGCGGCCCCAGATCCGCCCGGGCGGCCTACGCTCCGGGCCCCGGATTCACCCCCAGGGCGGCAGCGCGCCGCCCGCGGGCCGCCCTCCACGCGTCCACGGGCGGGCCGGCGACGTCAGTGGTTCTTGTCCGGCGCGACCGGGCCGTCGACCGGAAGAAGCGATTCCGGCGCGCCTGCGGGCGGTGAGACCTCCAGGGGGCCCAGCGGCACCTGCGGCCCCGAGGACTCGCGCAGCCAGCTCCTCAGCACCCGGTGCACCTGCTCCGCCCCCACCAGCTCCTCCCCCGGGGCGACCGGCGGCGACAGGTCCGGCGGCGACAGCAGGAAGGCCCGCGACTGCTCTCCGCCGAGGCCGCCGTGCGAACCGATCTGCTCCTCGAAGGCGTGCACGCGGCCCGTCGCCGGGTCGTACATGGAGTTGACCATGATGTCCGCGACGTGCGGGAAGCCGTCCGTGCGCCGCACCGCCGCCGCCGCGCCCGGCCCGAAGACCGCGAGCGGCCCGTCGTCGCCGAGCTCCGCCACCGGCACCTCCGCCCCGTCGCGGCCGAGCACCACCGAGCCGTGCTCGGCGCTCGCCACGAGCAAGAAGCCGATCCCCGGATGGTGCGCGAGGGTCCGCAGCAGCCCCGGATGGCGGCGGTCGATCTCCTCCCGGGTCATCCGGTGCGGCACGTCGGGGAAGGAGACGAGCCCCAGGTTCCCCGAGGCGAGGACCACCGGTTCGGAGAGCCGGGCGGGCAGCTGGCGCGCCGTCTCGCCGCTCTCGTCCACCGGCCGGTGCAGCGCGCTGCGCAGCGCGTCCCGGGCCGCGTCCCGCCCCTCCGAACCTCCGCCGGACTCCGTCTGGGGGTGCCCCCACCGGGTGCGCCGCACCCGGCGCGGCACCGGGAGCCCGCACCCGGCCCGTACGAGGTCCTTCAGCGTCAGCCCGTACGCCGACTCGAAGGTCTCGCCCGGGCTCTGCCCGTGGTCGGAGAGGAGCACGATCCGGTACGGGCGCGGGGCGTGCTCGGCGACCGTGGCGATGAGCGCGATCGCCCGGTCGAGGCGCTTCAGGACCTGGTCGGTGTCCCGGCCGTGCGGCCCCGAGTGGTGGGCCACCTCGTCGTACGCGACGAGGTCGGCGTAGACCGCGGTCCGCCCGGCCAGCATGTCGCCCATCACGGCGGAGACCACGACGTCCCGCTCGACGACGGTCGCGAAGGCGCGGACGAACGGGTACAGGCCGCCGCGCGAGACCCTCGGGTTCTCGCGGCGCAGCAGCGCCCGGGTCGACTGGACCATCTCCCGGACGCACTCGGCGACGAGCGAACCGGCGGTCCGGACGGCGTTGGCCGGGTCGGAGAAGTACGCGAAGTAGCCGGCCCGGGAGCGGTTGCGGGGGCCGCGCCGGGCGGCCATCGACAGGACCAGGGCGAGCTGGTCGGCGCCGCCGCTGAAGAGGTTGCCCCGGGAGGCCCCGTCGACGGTGAGGAGGCCGGCGTCGCCGGTGCGGCGCACGGCCCGGCGCTGGAGCTCGACGGCGCTCGCCGGGCGGTTCGACACCATGATCCGGCCGGTGTCCTTCTCGTACCAGCGGAAGGCGGGCACGTCCTCGTTGGAGCCGTGCAGGATGCCGAGCTGGCTGGCACCGGTCTGGCTCGACCAGTCGGTGCGCCAGGGGGTGAGCCGGTGCCCGGCGTCCAGCCAGTCCGCGACGGTCGGCATGAGGCCGTCGGCGACGGCGCCGCGCAGCACGTGGTGGCCGACGCCGTCGAGCTGGAGGAAGACCGTGCCGGGCAGGGCCCCGGCCGTGTCGCCGGGGTCGCGGGGGCGGGTGCGGCCGGTGAGCCGGTAGAGCCGGCGCCGGTAGGCCTCGTCGTCGCGGACGGCGAGGGAGGTGGAGGTCGCCGAGGCGACGGCGGACATCGCGGCGGCGACCACGACGGCGGTCTCGGGGTTCGCGGCACCGCGGCCGTCGGGGATCAGCCACAGCGCGACGAGCAGCAGGGAGCCGTTGAGGAAGAAGCCGAGCAGACCGAGGACGAGGGCCGGGACGAGCAGCAGGGCCCGCACGATCAGCGGCCACACCAGCGCGCCGAGCAGACCGAAGGCGCCCGCGGCCCAGGCGGCGGTGAGCGAGGTCCTGGTGAAGCTGTCGCCGTCGGCGGACTGGAGCTGGAAGTCGGGGAGCAGCCCGGCGAGAAGGAGCAGGGTGAGCGTGGACACCGCCCACACGACGGCCATCCGCCCCAGCGCTCTGCCCGCGGACCGCCAGCGGTCGGCGCCACCCCATCGCCCGTCACCCACGCCCGCATCACCTTTCGCCCGTTTCCTTCCTCAAGCGTGGCACAACGGCCACGGTCGGGCGGGCCCGGCGTGCTGCGCGGGCCTCCGGTGGCGAGAGGGTCCCCCGATCCGTCCGCGCGAGGGTCCGGGGCGACGGGTCCGGGCGATGTCCGCGCGACGGGTCCGGGGCGACGTCCGCGCGACGGGTCCGGGCGGCGCGGCTCAGGCGCCGTCGTATCCGGCCGTGGGCATCGAGAGGCGCCGGTGGACCCCCGCCTTCGCCCCCGTGTCGTACGGGGGTTCGTCAAGTCCGACGGTCTCCACCCGCACACCGCGCCGCTCGCACTCCTCGCGGAAGCCCGGCACGGAGGCCAGGGCGCGGGCGAGGACCCGCTCGCTGGGGGCCACGAAGAGGTCCACCGTCCCGTCCTCCACGTCGGCCCACAGCTCCGCGTGGTCCGGGCGGATCCCGTAACAGAACAGCTGGCGGGCGAGCACGTACCCCTTGTCGCGGGCCCAGCGGGCGCACAGCGCGTGCTGTCCGCGCGTGTCGACAAGGAAGGGGTCGCTGTCCAGCTCTTCGAGCGGGGTGAGGCTGGCGATCGCCGCCACCCGAACGTCGTCCATGGACCGACCCTACTGCCGGAAGGTGACGCCCGAACATCCTCCGGAGCATGCTCCGGACATTTACTCTCGTTACGGAACGAGCACGGACGACCGAGAGCAGAAGGGCGGCATGCCGGTGGAGGTCACCTGGTGGGGTCACGCGACCTGCACGGTCGAGGACTCCGGGGTCCGCTTCCTCACCGATCCGCTGTTCGCCCGGCGGCTCGCGCACCTGCGCCGCCGGCGCGGCGCGCTGCCGCCGCCCGAGGCCGCCCGCGCCGAGGCCGTCCTCGTCTCCCACCTGCACGCCGACCACCTCCACCTCCCCTCTCTCGCCCTGCTTCCGCCGGGCACGCGGGTCCTCGTGCCGCGCGGCGCGCCCGCCGCCGTACCGGGGCTGCGCCGGCTCGACCGGGGAGGGCTGCGGCTGACCGAGGTGGAGCCGGGCGACGCGATGACGGTGGAGGGCGTGACGGTTCGGGCCGTCCCGGCGCTCCACGACGGGCGGCGGCTGCCGGTCGGGCCGCACCGCGCCCCCGCGCTCGGGTACGTGGTCGAGGGCGAGGCGCGCACCTACTTCGCCGGGGACACCGGCCTGTTCGACGGCATGGCGGACGCGGTGGGCCCGGTGGACGTGGCGCTGCTGCCGGTCGGCGGCTGGGGACCGTACCTCGGGCACGGCCACCTGGACGCGGGACGGGCGGCCGAGGCGCTCGCCGCGCTCTCGCCGGCGGCCGCGGTGCCGGTGCACTACGGCACGTACTGGCCGATCGGGCTCGACGCGGTCCGGCCGCACGAGTTCCACGCGCCGGGCGACGAGTTCGTCCGCCACGCGGCCCGGCTGGCGCCGAAGGTGGCGGTCCACCTCCTGGGCCACGGCGACCGGGTGCGGCCGGAGGTCGCCCGGTGATCGACGGGCTCACCGGGATGGTCACGGCGGTGCGGGAGCTGCCTCCGGAGTCGACGCAGCAGGCCGTCGGCTACCCCTCGCTCTTCCTGCTCGTGGCGCTCGGCGCGCTGGTGCCGGTGGTGCCGACGGGCGCGATCGTCAGCTCCGCGGCGGTGGTCGCCTTCCACCAGTCCTCGCCGTTCTCGCTGCTCCACGTCTTCCTGGTGGCGGCGCTCGCCGCGTTCCTCGGGGACACGGCGCTCTACTGGCTCGGGCAGCGCGGGGTCCGTTCCCGCAACGGCTCGCGGTGGCTCGCCGCCCTGCGGTCCCGGGTGACGCCGGACCGGCTCGCGCACGCGCAGGAGCGGCTCGACACGCACCAGGTGTCGGTGCTCGTGCTGTCGCGGCTCGTGCCGGCCGGGCGGATCCCGGTGATGCTGGCCTGCCTGCTCGCGGAGATGCCGCTGCGCCGCTTCGCCCGGGGTGACATAGCGGCGTGCCTGGCCTGGGCGGCGACCTACCAGCTGATCGGGATCCTGGGCGGTTCGCTCTTCCCGGAGCCCTGGCAGGGGGTCGTCGCGGCGGTGGGCCTGACGGTGCTCGTCGGCGCGGCCCCGGCGCTGTGGCGGCGGGTCCGGGGCACGCCCCGCGGGACGCCGTCAGGGCACGAGCACCCGTGAGGCGCCGACCGGCAGGTCCCACAGGTCCTCGCGCGGCAGACCGGCCTTCTCCCAGGCGGCCCGGACCCGGGTGAGGGGTTCGAGGACGGGCTCGGAGGACAGCACGAAGGTGGCCCAGTGCATGGGCGCCATCCGCCGCGCGCCGAGGTCCTGGTGGGCGCGGACCGCCTCCTCGGGGTCGGTGTGGACGTCGCTGAGCCACCAGCGGGGGTCGTAGGCGCCGATGGGGAGCAGCGCCAGGTCGATGCCGGGGTAGCGGCGGCCGATCTCGCCGAACCAGTGGCCGTAGCCGGTGTCACCGGCGAAGTGGATCCGGCGCCCGGTCCGGTCGGTGAGCACCCAGCCGCCCCACAGGGACCGGCAGGTGTCCAGGAGGGTGCGCTTGGACCAGTGGTGCGCGGGGACGAAGTCGAAGCGGACCCCGTCGAGTTCGGCGGCCTCCCACCAGTCGAGCTCGGTGACGCGGCTGAAGCGGCGCCGGGTGAACCAGCGGCCGAGCCCGGCCGGGACGAAGACCGGGGTGTGCCGGGGCAGCCGTCTGAGGGTGGGGCCGTCGAGGTGGTCGAAGTGGTTGTGGCTGATGACGACGGCGTCGACGGGCGGCAGGTCCTCCCAGCGGACGCCGACGGGGGTGAGCCGGGCCGGTGTGCCGAAGATGCGGCGGGACCAGACCGGGTCGGTGAGGACGGTGAGTCCGCCGACGCGCAGGATCCAGCTGGCGTGCCCGGCCCAGGTGACGGCGAGGGTGTCGGGTCCCGCGGACGGCAGCGGGCCCGGTTCGAAGGGCAGCAGGGGGATGTCGCGGAGCCCCTCGGGCCGGGGGCGTACGGCTCCTTCGCGGGCGAGGCGGGCCAGGGCCCGGACGCCGGGCAGGGGCGCGGTGAGCCGGTCGGCGAAGGTGCGGGGCCAGTCGTGCCGGAGCCTGCCGAGGGGCTGGAGGGCGGGGACGGGGGGCGCGCCCTGGCCGGGGTGGTGCGGGGCCTGTCCGGCCCGGGCGGGGGGTGCCGTCCGTTCGGTCATCTGCGGACTCCGTTCCGCTCGTGCTCGGCGCTGCGTGGAGGGGGCGTGGAAGGCCTGGGTGCGCCCGGGGTGGTGGCCGCCTTCGCCGTGGCCGTCACCGGAGTTCCTCCAGGGCTCGCCCGAACTCCGCCGACGCGCGCACCACGTGGGGCAGCTCGACGGGGTTCTCGGCCGCGAGGGTCTCGGCGCGCTCCTCCGCGCCGGTGCCCAGGAACATGCCGGTGCCGAACCTGACGCGCAGTGCGCCGAGTTCGTCGCCGAACCGGTGGCCGCCGGTCACCGGGGCTCCGAGCCGCGCGGTGAGGTGGCTCTCCAGCTCCAGGGAGTCGGTGACGCCCCGGGCGGCGAGCCCGGCGCGCAGCGGCCCGAGGTCGGCGTAGAGGTGGCGGCCGGCCCTCGGGGGCCGGGCGAGGGCTCCGGCGGTGAGGACGGCGCGGTGCGCGGCCGCGGCGAGGCGGCCGTGGACGGCGGCGGCGCGCCGGGCCTGTCCGGTGACGTCCTCGGGCTCGTCGAGGGCGTGGGCCATGGCGGGTGCCACGGGTCCGGGGACGAGGGCCCCGAGGGTGGTGAGCACGTCGAGGACGCGGGCCCTGCGGTCGGTCCAGCGGTCGGCGCGGGACGGGTCGGTGGGCGGGAAGCGGGCGACGGCGCAGGGCCAGGCGGCGGGGGTGAGGGCGCCGCCGAGGTCGGCGAGGACGGTGACGTCGTCCGGGCACATCTCGGCGGGGCTGAGGAGCACGGTGTCGTGCGGGCGGTGGAGGGTGTCGCGCCAGGTCTCGTCGCTGATGACGTGCAGGCCCTCGGCGACGGCGGCCTCGCAGGCCTCCCGTACGAGTTCGGGCGCGGGGACGGTGGCGGTGGGGTCGTCGGCGACGGAGAGGAGCAGGACGCGGGGGTCGCCGCCCTCGGCGCGGATCCGCCGGACGGTCTCCAGGAGGGCGTACGGGTCGGGGACGCCGCCCGCCTCGGCGGGCGTGGGCACGTGGTAGGCGGGGCGGCCGAGGAGCCGGGCCTGCGGGGTCCACCAGGCGGGGCAGGGGCGGGGCAGCAGGAGGTCTCCGCCGTGGGCGGCGAGCAGGGCGAGGAGGAGCGCGGGCGCGCCGGGGGCGGCCACCACGTCCTCGGGGTGGGTGCGCAGGCCGCGGCGCCACCAGTAGCCGGCGGCGGCTTCGCGCAGGACGGGCCCGGCGCCCGGCGGGGGGGGGGGGGGGGCGCCCCCCCGGGCCCGCCCGCGCCCCCCCCGCGGCGGGCGGGCGCGGGGGCGCGGGGCCCGCCCCCGGGGGGGGGGGGGGCGGGGGGCCCGGGCGCCCCCCCCCCCCCGGGGGCTCGGGGGCGGTCCGCCCGGCGGCGGCCGCGAGGAGCCCGGCGAGTCCGGGCAGGACGGGGAGGCCGGTGTCGGGTGCGGGAGGTCCGTAGCGCACCGGGCCGCGGCCTTCCGGAGCCGTCTGCCGCATGTCCCGTACCTCCTGAGCGCGCGGGGGCGCCGGGCAGGCGCTCCCGTGCCCTTTATACGAAGGTTCGGGCGGTTCCGCCCCTTCAGATGCCCCTTCCGGGACGGCGTCTCTCCCGTCGGCGCGGATCCGGGCCGGGGCACAATGCCGCATGCCCCTCCGTGAAGCACGCCCCGAAGACGCCGCCGCCCTCGCCGCCGTGCACGTCCTGTCCTGGCGGGCCGCCTACCGCGACCTGGTCCCCGGCCCGTACCTCGACGCCCTCGACGTCGAGGAGCGCGCCGCCGTGTGGCGGTCCCGTCTCACGGCCCCGGACCGGCCGTCGGTGCTCATGGCGACGGACGACGGCGGGCGGGCCGTCGCGTTCTCCTCCTTCCGGGCCTGCCCCGACGAGGAGTTCGCGCCCGGGAGCACCGCCGAGCTCGCCGCGCTGTACTCCCTGCCGGAGGTCTGGGGCACGGGCGTCGGGAGGGCGCTCCTCTCGGCGTCCACCGGGGCTCTCGCGGCGGGCGGGTTCCGGGCGGCCGTGCTGTGGGTGTTCGCGGGCAACGCGCGGGCGCGGAGGTTCTACGAGGCCGCGGGCTGGCGGGCGGACGGCGCCTCGGTACGGGAGGACACGGGCGGGCGGGTCCTGGAGGAACTCCGTTACCGGCGGCACCTGTTCACCTGACCCGCCGTCCACATCGCAAGACGCGGGTCTCATCATGCGGTCTGGGTGCGTACGGTGGAGGCACGCACCCACACCGAGGGAGTCGCTTCGATGACGCACGCCTCCGCGCAGCCCGCGGCCCATGAGACCGCCGTCTACACGCACGGCCACCACGAGTCCGTCCTGCGGTCGCACACCTGGCGGACCGCGGCCAACTCCGCCGCCTACCTGCTGCCCGAACTGCGCGCGGGGCTGGACGTCCTGGACGTGGGCTGCGGACCGGGCACCATCACCGCCGACCTGGCCGACCTGGTCGCGCCGGGCCGGGTCACGGCGGTCGACGCGTCCGACGACGTCCTGGTGAAGGCCTGCACGGTGGCCATCGAACGCGGTCTGGAGAACGTCGAGTTCAAGGTCGCCGACGTCCACGCCCTGGACTTCCCCGACGACTCCTTCGACGTCGTCCACGCCCACCAGGTGCTGCAGCACGTCGGCGACCCGGTCCAGGCCCTGCGCGAGATGCGGCGCGTGTGCCGGCCCGGCGGGATCGTCGCGGCCCGCGACAGCGACTACGGCGCCTTCACCTGGTTCCCCGAGCGGCCCGCCCTGGACGGGTGGCTGGACCTGTACCACCGGGTGGCCCGCGGCAACGGCGGCGAACCGGACGCGGGACGGCGGCTGTTCTCCTGGGCCCGGCAGGCCGGCTTCACCGAGATCACGACGACCGCCGCGACCTGGTGCTTCGCCACTCCCGAGGAGCGGACGTGGTGGAGCGGCCTGTGGGCGGACCGTACGACCTCCTCCGGCTACGCGGAGCTGGCCGTCGACGGCGGGCACGCGACGACCGCCGAACTGGAGTCGATCGCGGAGGCCTGGCGGGAGTGGGGCGAGCAGGACGACGCCTGGTTCATGGTCCCGCACGGCGAGATCCTGTGCCGGGTGTCCTGATCGCCGGAGCGACCGGGTCGTCCCGAGCGCCGGATGCCCCCGGTCACCGGGCGCCCTGAACCTCCGCCGCCCGATCGGCGGCCCCCGGGTCCGTCCCGCCCCCCGGGGGGCCCCCCCCCCCCTTGTGGGCACGGGGAGCCGGGGTCGCCACACGGTGGCAGCCGGGCAGCGGGGGCGTCCGGGAGCGGGGAGTCGTTTGGCTCCGCCCAC
>NZ_JBHWFF010000028.1:51104-78447 GCF_042733785.1 Streptomyces sp. NPDC059695
CCGCGGGGCCCCCCGCCGGCCGGCCGCCCACCCCCGCGCCCCCGGCGCGCGCCCCCCGCCGCGCCGCCCCCGCCCGCCGCCCCCCCCGCCCCCCGGGGCCCCCCCCGGGGGCGCCGGCGTCTCAGCTCGGGCGCATCCGGAACTCGTAGGCGTCCGGGAGCGGTTCGTCGGTGAGCTCCGCCCAGACCTCACCGAGGATCTCCGCGCCCTCGCGCAGGTCCGCGACCTCGAACCCCGCGTCGAAGACGGCGCGCGCGTCGTCCGGCCGGCCCTCGGCCAGCAGGATCCGGATCTCCAGGAAGCGGAAGGCGCCCCGCGCCCGGACCTCGTCCGGCAGCCGCGCCCACAGCTCCCTCGCGTGGCCGGTCCGGCCCGCGGCGAGCAGCGCCGCCACGGCCTCGCGCCCGAGGGCCGCCGCCACGACCGCACCGCCCCCGTGGCCCTCGTGGTCGGCGAAGGCCTCCGCGAACCGCTCGGCGGCCCGTGCCGGGTGGCCGTCCTCCGTGTCGGCGACGGCCAGGCAGGCGAGCAGGGGCCAGCGCACCTCGGCCCCGCGCAGTCCGCGCTCCCAGCTCCGTACGGCCTGGGCGCGGTCCCCCGCGTGCCACTGGGCGATCCCGAGGTGGTACTCGGTGGACGGATCGGCCGGGGCGGTCTCCAGCATGTCCCGCCAGGGGGCGGCGACCAGCGGCGCGCCGGGTCCCGCGCCCTTCGCCGGGGGCGGCAGGACACCGGTGCGCAGGAGTTCCCGCCAGGGCTCCTGCTCCGGTCCGAGCGTCGACTCGGGGAAGGGCGTACCCGGCAACGCGTACCCCCCGCGCAGGACTTCGAGCGCACCCCAGCCGGATCCGGTGGCGAGGACGGTCTCCGGCTCGGCGTCGGCCGCGCCCTCCCGCCAGGCGGTGTACGCCGTGTCGACGGCCTCCCGGGGCAGCGCCGCCCGGAGCTTCTCCTCGACGTCCGCGCAGGCCGCCGCCCAGTCGTCTCCGAGCGCCGTGGCGGGGTCGGCGGCGAGCGGTCCGTACGCCTCCAGCCAGCTGAACTCCTCCTCGCCCGCGAGCTCCAGGTGTTCCAGCTGGGTGCGGGCGAGGCCGGCCTGGATCTCGGCGTAGCCGGGGGTGCCGGGTTCGGTCAGCCACTCCTGCCAGCGCCGGCCGCCGCGCCCGGAGCCCCACAGGAAGAGCTTGCGGCCGCGCAGCGGGTCGGTGGAGGTCTGGACGAGCCCGTGACCGGCCGCGTCGAGGGCGGCGATCCAGCGTCGCCGTCCTTCGGGCAGGTCGTAGAAGAAGTCGGCGGCGTGCACGCCGTTCAGCGGGTACGAGCGGTCGGTGCCGTCCTCCGTGACGGGCACGGGGAGGCGGCTCAGGCCCCGTTCGTAGCCGTGGTGCCAGGCCGCGTCGGCGGGCGCGAGGACCCTGCGCTCCTCGGGGACGGCGATGTTGGACCACCAGTAGGCGGGGGCGGGCCGCTCGTGGGGGTTGCGGACGCGGACGCCGACGTACAGGAAGTCGGAGCCCTCCGGGAGCCACAGGTCGACCTGGAACGGCAGGTCGCGCAGGCGCTCCCACTCCCACAGGCGGAGCATCGGGCCGCCGTCGGGGGCCGGGACGGTCGCGGCGTGGAGGGGCGAGCAGGAGAGGGCGGTGTGGCCGGTGGCCCCGATGTTCCACTCGATGCCGCCGGAGAACCAGGCGCCGTTGAGGGCGAAGGCGGCGGGCTGAAGGACGGGGTTGCGGTAGAGGAGCTCCCGCCCGGTGGGCTTGTGGTGGAGGGAGTGCACGCGGCCGCCGAGACCGGGCAGCACGGTCACCCGGAGCCGGTCGTTCTCGATCACGATCGCGTCGAGGTCCGCGGGGGTGCGCTCGCGGCCGTAGCCGTCGCGCACGGGGGCGGGGAGCAGGCTGCGCAGGGGCGCCCGTCCGATGCCCCGGGCCATGTCGCGCGGGAGCTCCGCGAGGGTCCGCGCGTCGACCGCGTGGGCTCCGGCGCCGGCGGGAGCCCGCAGTGCGGGGAGAGGGTTGTCCGGGCCCAACGGGGCCGCGGGCAGCGTCAGTACGGCACGTCGTACGGTCGTCATTGATCCATGGAACACGCCGGAGCCGGTCCTGACCAGGGGTTCTCCACGGTTCTCCGTGTCAGGCTTCGGCAAAGGCGCCGGGGGCCGCGGGCCCGGATATTCCGGGCGGCGGCCGGGGCCGTCACCGTAGTGTGGAGGGCCGGTCCGCCGTCGTGGCGGCCGGGGACCAGGGGCACAGGGAGTTCGAGGAATGGGTACGCAGCACACCTACCGGGTCATCGTGCGCGGCACGTTCGACGGTCTGTCGGAGGAGAGCCGGACCCGGCTGCTCGCCGAGGTGGACGCGCACGGGCTGACGGCGATGCAGTTCACGAAGGAGGGGTCGCTGACCTACGACCGGACGCTGAAGCACTTCTCGTACCGCCTGGTCGTCGTCTCGGACGCCGAGGACGGCGACGAGATGGCGGGGGCGATCGCGGAGGACCGGGTGGAGACGGCGCTCCGGGAGCTGGGCCACGGGTACAAGGCGCTGCGCTCGACGGTGACGGACCTCGACACGATGAAGATCAACTACAAGCGCTAGGGCGCGGTGCCGACGGGGGCCGTGATCGCCCAGCGTTCGTGGTCGCGCCAGGCCCCGTCGATGTGCAGCATCGCGGGCGAGAAGCCCTCCAGGCGGAAGCCGGCGCGGCGGACGAGGGCGCGGGAGGCGGTGTTGCCGGGCTGGATGTTCGCCTCCAGCCGGTGCAGCCCCAGGGGCCCGAAGGCGTGCTCCAGGACCAGACCGAGGGCCTCGGCCAGGAGGCCGCGTCCGGCCGCGTGCGCGAAGGCGCCGTAGCCGAGGGCGCCGCTGCGGAACGCGCCGCGGACGATGTTGTTGATGTTGACGAAGCCGGCGATGGCGCCGTCGGCGCGCTCGCAGACGAGGAAGCCGGCGCGGGCCGGGTCCTGGAGCAGCCCGCCCGCGTAGACGGCGTACGCGTCGTGCGTGCACGGCGGGAAGAGCCAGGGGCGGTGGAGCTCCCGGCTCTCGCGGGCGCGGGCGGTGAACTCGTCGGCGTCGGCCGCCGAGAAGGGGCGGAGGCCCACGCGGGGCCCGGTGGTGAGGTACGTGCCGGGGTCGTCGGACATACGGAGCAGGGTATGCGGCCGGAGGCCCGCGGGGCGGGGGCAGCGGCCTCCGACGGTGCGGGCCCCGGCCCCCGGGGCCGTCAGCGGCGGGCGTCGCGGACGCGCGGCGGGCAGGTCTCGCCCTTCCGTACGACTCCGATCATGACGGTCGTCCGGCGGTCGAGGCCCGTGCCCGCCGCCGGGTACTGGGTGCAGACCTGCCAGCGCGGCGGCCACAGCACGCGCCGGTCGCGGCCGCTCACGTCGTGGACGTCGAGCCGGGTCCGGCGGTCCAGGTGGGTGAAGACCCGCCACAGCGCCCCGTCGAGGAAGTCCGGCATCGGACGGGTCCCGGCATCGTCGGGATCGGCGGTCTCCTCCGCCGAGGAGGCGGCGAAGGCCGCCAGCGCGAGGACCGCGCCGCCGACCACGACGGCGGCCCGCCTCACTTCCGCCTCCGGGCCGCGAGGGGGGAGCCACCGGCCGCGCCGAGCAGGGCGGTGGCCGGCAGGGCCGCGTCGAGGGGCGGGCCGGCTTCGGGGCTCGGCAGGCGGATCTCGACCTCGCGGGCGTTCTCGACGACGGGAACCGGCGTGTGGTCGGCGACCGCGATCATCGCGACCCGTCCCGGGGCGAAGGCTTCGGCGAGCCGGGACGTGCCACCGCCCGATGTCCGTGGCGTCTCCTTGGGACTCATGCCCGGCCCTCTCCTCCGTCGTGCCGTCGGTCGTACCCGGCCGCAGCCGTGGGACCAGAATGGGACGAGTGGCGCGTCACCGTGACGGCGAGCAGGGCCGTACGGGTGACTTGTCAGACAACGTGGGCCGACTACCGTGGTGCCGGGCCCGCGGCGAACGGGCCGGGGAACGAGACGAGGAGGGGCCGTGGCGGTCAGCGGACAGCGGCGGCGACCGGTCGTGGCGCTCTACGAGCGGATCGCGGACGCCGTCCACGACGGCACCTACCCGCCGGGCTCCACGCTCCCCTCCGAGCCCAAGCTCGCCGCCGAGCTGGGCGTCAGCAGGCCGGCCCTGCGCGAGGCGCTGCTCCTGCTCCAGGAGGACGGCGTCCTGACGGTGCGGCGCGGGGTCGGCCGTACCGTCAACGACCGTCCGCCCAGGCGCGGTTTCGAGCACGTCCAGCCACTGGAGGAGCTGATCGGCGCGGGCACCCCGCTGCGGGTGCGGGCCCTGGTGCGGACCGCCGAGGAGCCGACCGACTTCACCACCCAGCACCTGCTCGCGCCCGCGCGCGCCGAGCTGCGGTTCTGGGAGTCGGTCCTGACCGGGGAGGGCGCGGCGGCGGCCCTGAGCCACGAGTGGGCGGCACCCGACGAGCTGCTCGACCGGGTGCACCCGGAGTTCGCGCGGGCCCTGCGGGAGGCGGAGGGCGCGGGCGCCGAGGCGGTCTCGATGCTGGCGGTCCTGGTCGCGGCCTCCCGTGAGACGTCGCTGCACGCGCACAGCGGGATCACGGCGACGCTGCTCGGACGGCGGCGCGGGGAGCAGCTGGGGCGCCCGGCGGACACCCCCGCGGTGCTGGTCACCCAGGTGGTGCGGGTCGGCGAGGCCCCGGTCCTGGCGGCCAAGCACATGCTCCCGACGGGCACGCCCGCCCTGCCGGTGCTGCAGTCGCACTGAGGCCCCGGGGCCGGGGCCGACCGCACCGGCGCCCCCGCCGGCGGCCCGCGCCCCGCCCCGTGCCGGCCCGCCCGTCAGGGGTGTCACAGCGGCCCGTACCGCCGTGGCGTACACTTCCCGGCCATGCACTTGTCTGACAACCCTGCCACGCCTGCCGCCGCCACCGTCTCCGAGTGGATCCGCCGGGCCCCCAAGGCCGTCCTCCACGACCACCTCGACGGCGGGCTCCGCCCCGCGACCATCGTCGAGCTGGCGCGGGCGTGCGGCTACACCGCGCTGCCGACCGAGGACCCGGCCGAGCTCGCGGTCTGGTTCCGGGACGCCGCCGACTCCGGTTCGCTGGAGCGCTACCTGGAGACCTTCGCGCACACCTGCGCGGTCATGCAGACCCGCGAGGCGCTCACCCGCATCGCGGCCGAGTGCGCCGAGGACCTGGCGGCGGACGGCGTCGTCTACGCCGAGATCCGCTACGCACCGGAGCAGCACCTGGAGGGCGGCCTCACCCTCGACGAGGTCGTCGTGGCGGTCAACGACGGCTTCCGTCAGGGCGAGCGCCGCGCCGGCGGCCGGATCACCGTCCGCGCGCTGCTCACGGGCATGCGGCACACCGACCGCTCGCTGGAGATCGCGGAGCTCACGGTCGCGCACCGGGACAACGGCGTGGCGGGCTTCGACATAGCGGGCGGCGAGATCGGCAACCCGCCGGCCCGCCACCTCGCGGCCTTCCAGCACCTGAAGCGGGAGAACTGCCACTACACGATCCACGCGGGCGAGGCCGTCGGCGCGGAGTCGATCCACGAGGCCGTACAGGTCTGCGGCACCGAGCGGATCGGCCACGGCGTGCGGATCACCGACGACATCGCCGAGGACGGCACGCTGGGCCGGCTCGCCTCGTACGTCCGGGACAACCGCATCGCCCTGGAGGTCTGCCCGACGTCCAACCTCCAGACGGGCGCCGCGAAGGACTACGCCTCGCACCCGATCGACGAGCTGCGCCGCCTCGGCTTCCGGATCACGCTCAACACGGACAACCGGCTGGTGTCCGGCACCACCATGAGCGAGGAGTTCCAGCACATGGTGGACGCCTTCGGGTACGGCCCGGAGGTCTTCGAGGAGTTCACGGTCGCCGCCCTGGAGGCCGCCTTCCTGCCGCTGCCGGAGCGGCGGCGGCTGGTCGACGAGGTCGTCCGCCCGGGGTACGCGGCGCTCTAGGGTCCGCTATCCGACCCTGCCCTCCACCAGGGGCAGGGACAGCGTCCCCGTGGACTCGGGGGCGCTGACGACGGTCACCGGCTTGACGCCCCGGTTGCCGGAGTACGCGGTGTCGCTCGCCGCGACGACGAACTCCAGCCGGTGACCCGTCTCGTACCGGTGGACGATGCCCGGCAGCTCGACGGTGAAGGGGCGGGTGACATCCGGGACGCGCACCGGCGCGACCAGCCGGTTGACCAGCGTCTTCGTTCCGTCGGGCGCGACGTCGTACAGCTTCGCGAAGAGGACGAGCCGGTCGGCGGCGTCGCCGGAGTCCTGGACCCGCTCGGTCGCGGGGGACACGACGCGGAGGGTCGCGCTCGGCGCGCCGACGAGGTCGACGGGCCCGGTGAGCGGGGCGCTGGTCCAGCCGAGGTAGGTGCCGGGGGTGTCGTACGGCCGGGGGTCGGGAAGGCCTGTCATCCCGGCGAGCGAGGACTCCGAATGGCTGGTGGGGACCAGCCAGTTGGCGTAGCTCCTGGAGCCGCGGGCGACCTTCGCGCGGTCGTCGACGAGCTTGCCGTCGCCGGAGAGGTACATCTGCTGGCTGAGCGGCGGGACGCGGTCGGCGGTGCCGTAGTCACGGCCCTCGCGGTACCAGGCGAAGGCCGGGCCGGTGTCCGCGGCCGCGTTCTTCCGGAGGTACCGGTCGAACCAGGCGAGGACGCGCTGTCCGACGTAGCTCGCCCCGGGGTCGCCGAGGTCGAGCTCGCCCGCCTTCTGTCCTCCGCTGTGGCCCCAGGACTGCCAGATCATGCCGGTGTCGACGCCCCGCTCACGGAGCCGGTCGTAGGTGGCGCGCGCCTCGTTGAGGGTGAACAGGCTGTCGGACTGGCCCTGTACGAGGAGGGTGGGGGCGGTGATCCGGTCCAGGTACGAGACCGGGGAGACGCTGCGGGCGTAGGCGAGCATCCTCTCGGTGGCGGCGGCCGGGTAGCGCCCGGAGTTGAGGAGCCTGATCGTGTCGCAGGCGTCGGTGACGAAGTGCAGACAGCCGAGGGAGTTGATCCGGCTGGGGTCGAGCGACGGGGAGAGCAGGGGCTGGCCCTCGCCGATGAGGTAGAAGCCGTTGGCCCACTGCCATTTGAAGACGCCGGGCGTGGCGCGGTCGGCGGCGTTGGGGGCGAGCAAGTAGGCGAGGTCGTTCCAGGTGATGAGCGGGACGAGGGCGTCGACACGGGGATCGACGGAGGCGGCCGCGAGCTGGACGGCGCCCCCGTAGGAACCGCCGATCATGCCGACGCGGGGGTCTCCCTCGCCGTCCCGGGTCACGAAGTCGGCACGGGTGCCGTCGTCGGCCGGGCGGGTGCCGGCGAGGAAGTCGACGAGACGGGCGGCGGCCCGGCCGTCGGTCTCCGGGGCGTCGAGGGAGATCAGGCAGCCGGACTTCCCGAAGCCGAGGCCGGAGTAGACGAGACCGACGTAGCCGCGCTCGGCGAAGGCCCTGCCGATGGCGGCGGTGGAATCGTCGCTCTTGCCGCCGCCGAAGCCGTTGGTGGCGAGGACGGCGGGTGCGGGGTGCGCGGCGTCCACCCCGGCGGGCCGGTAGAGGTCGGCGTCGACCGCGCACCTGCGTCCGCCCGCCTCGACGGTGAACCGGAGCGGGGTGACGGTGTACGGGGCGGGGTTCGGGGCGGGGGCGTTCGGGGTGGCCGTGTACGGGGCGGCGGTGTACGGGGCGGCGGACCCCTCCGCGCCGGTGGCGGGTGCGGCGAGGGCGAGCGGCCCGGCGAGCGCGGCCGCACCGGCCACGAGCGCGAGGGCCTTACGGGATCGGGGCACGGCACGGGACACAGAGACCTCCACGCTGAGGACGACGCCGAGAGACCCACCGACTGCCTACCGACTGGTAGGTACTGGGCGACACCCATGCTGTGACACGTGTCATAGACCCGTCAACGCGTCGGGCACGGGTTGCTGACGGAGATTCAGTGAAGGCCGCGCGCCGCGCCCCGACGGCCGGGTCCCGCGGCCCGCCCCGCCCTTCCCGCCCACCCGTCCCCGCCCGCTCCGATGGGAGAATGGCGGCATGACAGGCGCTGAGGAGTTCAAGCCCGAATCGGAGCGGGTGACGCGCGCCCTGCGCGATCAGATCATCGACGGGACCCGGGCACCCGGCAGCAGGCTGGTCGAGCGGGAGATCGCGGCCGAGCTGGACGTGAGCCGGCTGCCCGTCCGCGATGCCCTGCGGGACCTGGTCGCGGAGGGTCTGGTGACACCCCGTCCGCGCACCTGGGCGGTGGTGCGCGAGTTCAGCGCGTCCGACATCTCGGACCTCGGCGAGGTCCGGTCCGCCCTGGAGGTCCTCGGCTTCCGGCTCGCGGCGCAGCGCCGCACCAGGGCGGGGCTCACGAAGCTCCGCACCGACCTCGACGCCGAGCTGGCCGCCGCGGCCAAGGGCGACGGTCAGGCCGCCCGGCGGGCGGCGGCCGACTTCCACGAGACCGTCACGGAGCTCGCGGACAACGCCCTGCTGAGCGAGCTCAACGCGACGCTGCGCAGCCGGATGCGCTGGATGCTCGGCCAGCACGACGACTTCGCCGTCGTCGCGGAGGAGCACGCGGAGCTGTACCGGGGGATCGAGGCGCGGGACGTGGAGCGCGTCGAGGAGCTGGCCCTGCGTCACCTGGAGACCAGCCGCGACGAGGCCGCCGCGCATCAGCGCAGGACGGCGCCGGAGTAGCCGCCCGAGCCCCGGGAGGCGCCGCGGAGCAGCGGCCCGAGCCCCCGCGAGGCGCCGGTCCGCCCCGCGGCTCTCCGGCGCGGGCGTCGTAGGGATGCCTCCTCCGCTCAGCGCAGGGCCGGCACCTCCAGGGTGAGCGTGCATCCGTCCGCGTCGAGCGCGGCGGGCAGACCGAGCGGCAGGGTGAGCGCGGTCGGGCCGTGCCCGAAGCCCATCTCCTCCACGACGGGCACCCCGAGCCCGCCGAGGCGGTCGGCGAGGACCGCCCGCACCTGCTCGTAGGGGCCGCACTCCTCCCAGGAACCGAGACCGATGCCCGCGACGCCGTCGAACCACCCGGAGCGCAGGAGCTGGGTGAGGATGCGGTCGAGCCTGTACGGCTCCTCCCCCACGTCCTCCAGGAGCAGCAGCCCGCCGCGGGCCGAGGACCGCCCCCGCGGGGTGCCGAGGTCGGCGGCGAGGAGGCTGACGCAGCCGCCGAGCGTCACGCCCCGGGCGCGCCCCGGCACCAGGGTCCGTCCCGTGCTCCGGCCGAGCGTCAGGACGGTCTCGGGCTCGAAGAGGGTGGCGCGCAGGGACTCCTGGGTGGCCGGCTCCGACAGGAACGTGGCGGCGGCGACCATCGGTCCGTGCAGGGTGGCGAAGCCCGCGCGGACGGCGAGGGCCTCGTGCAGGGCGGTGACGTCGCTGTAGCCGACGAAGGCCTTGGGGCCGGCCGCGCGGATCGCCGCCCAGTCCACGAGGTCCACCATCCGCTGGGCGCCGAAGCCGCCGCGGGCGCAGAGCACGGCGGAGACCGAGGGGTCGCACCAGGCCTCGGTCAGGTCGCGGGCCCGCGCCGCGTCGTCGCCCGCCAGGTACCCGAGCGCGGGGTGGGTGTCCAGGACGTGCGGGGCGACCACCGGTTCCAGGCCCCAGCCGCGCAGGATGCCGAGCCCGGGCGCGAGCCGTTCCTCGGGGACGGGCCCGCTGGGGGCGACGACGGCGACCCGCGCCCCCGGCCGGAGCCGCTCGGCGCGGGTGAGGGCCTCGACGGGGCTCACGTGCGGTACTCCAGGGCCGGGACGTCGGTGCGATCGATCCCGAAGGTCGCCGTGTAGAGGGCGAGTTCGGCCTCCAGGGCGCGGACCATGGTGTCGGCCCTGCGGAAGCCGTGCCCCTCCCCCTCGAAGGCGAGGTAGGCGTGCGGGACGCCCCGGCCGGCCGTGCGGGCGAGGAAGCGCTCGGCCTGCGCGGGCGGGCAGATGACGTCGTCGAGGCCCTGGAGCAGGAGGAACGGGGCGGCGACGCGGTCGACGTGCTCGATCGGCGAGCGTTCCTTGTAGCGGGCGGGCACCTCGTCGAGGGGTCCGATCAGTCCGTGGAGGTACTGGGACTCGAAGTCGTGGGTCTCGTCGGTGGCCCAGCCGCGCAGGTCCAGGATGGGGTAGATGATGGTGCCGCAGGCGTACACGTCGGTGGAGACGAGGGACGCGGCGGCCGTCCAGCCGCCCGCGCTGCCGCCGCGCACGGCGAGCCGGGCCGG
This sequence comes from Streptomyces sp. NPDC059695, assembly GCF_042733785.1. NCBI lineage: Bacteria > Bacillati > Actinomycetota > Actinomycetes > Kitasatosporales > Streptomycetaceae > Streptomyces > Streptomyces sp. NPDC059695. The sequence goes on from NZ_JBHWFF010000028.1 coordinate 61,331, forward strand.
GTCGGCGGTGCCCTCGGCGGCGAGCGCCGCCGCGACGGCCGCGCAGTCCTCCACGTCGACGACGCCCCACCGCTCGCGCAGCCGGTCCCGGTACTCCCGGCCGTAGCCGGTCGAGCCGCCGTAGTTGACCTCGGCGACGCCGATGCCGCGCGAGGTGAAGTAGGCGATCTCCAGGTCGAGGACGAGCGGGGCGTGGCCGGTGGGGCCGCCGTGCGCCCAGATCACATAGGGCGGCAGCTCGCCCTCGGGCCCGCTGTACCGGGGGTGGTGCGGCGGGTACACCTGTGCGTGGATCTCCCGCCCGCCGGGTCCGGTGAAGGTGCGGACGCGGGGTTCGGGGAGGTGGGCGGGGTCGACGGCGTCGGTGTGGGCGGCGCCGACGACGCGGCTGCGTCCGGTGCGGGTGTCGAGCTCGACGAGCTCGTAGGAGCGGTGCGGTCCGGCGGCGACGCCGACCACCCGGGTGCCGTGCGCGGCGAGGGTGGCGGCCCACTCCGTGCGGGGTCCCGCGGCGTCGACGAGGGCGCGGCGCTCGGGGTCGAGGATTCCGAGCGTGGTGGTTCCCCTGCCGTGGACGACGGCGATCAGCCCGTTCTCCAGGGGGGTGAACCAGCGGAGTCCGATCTTCCAGAGCGGGCCGCCGAACTCCTCGGCGCGGGGGCAGAGCGCCTCCGGTTCGGCGAGGGCCCCGTCGGCGCCGGCCTCCGCGCGGTAGAGGTTCCACCAGCCGGTGCGGTCGCTGACGAAGAGCAGTCGGCCGGCCGCGTCCCAGTCGGCCTGCGGGATCGACTCGGCGGTCCCGCCCGCGACGGTCCGGGCCTCGCCGAAGGCGCCCTCCGGGGTGACCTCGGCGAGCAGGACCTCGGTGCCGTCCCAGGGCATCCGGGGGTGGTCCCAGGCGATCCAGGCCGCGCGGCGGCCGTCCGGGGAGAGCCGGGGGCCGGTGACGAACCGGTGGCGTCCGTCGCTCAGTTCACGGACCGCGCCGCGGTCCTCCGCGGCCGAGCCGTCGAGCGGAACGGCGGCGAGGACGCGGCGCACGTCGGTCGGCGCGGGCCCGGTGAACTCCTCCAGGACGCACCACACCTCGCCCCGGTCCGGGTGGATCACCGGGTCCACCCAGCGCAGTCCGCCGCCGACGGAGGAGACGGGGGTCAGCGGCCGCGGCGCGGTGCCGGGGGCGGCGTCCGGTTCGTACGCGTAGAGCCGCTGGTCGGGGAAGTGGCAGAACACGGCGAGCGGTCCGCCGGCCGGCCGTGCGACGGCCGCCCAGGGCTGCCCGCCGTACTCGATCACCCGGCTCCGGACGTTCCACGGGGGTGGCAGCAGGCTCTCCTCGGTGCCGTCGGCGCGCCGCCGGACCAGGGCGCGCCGGCCGCCCTCGGCGGGGCGGGGCGCGGTCCACCACAGCTCGTCGCCGACGGTGCCGAGGTACTCGGGCCGCCCGTCGTGCGCGGCCGCGAGCCCGGCGCTCACGGGTGAGGGCCAGCTGCCGTACCCGGCCGTGGTCGTGGTCGTGCCCATCCCATCTCCCCCTGTCACGGGCCTACGCGGACTTCAGATAGTGGTCGAGCACCCGGACGCCGAAGTGCAGGGCGTCCACCGGGACGCGCTCGTCGACGCCGTGGAACAGTGCCCCGTAGTCGAGGTCCGGGGGCAGCCGGAGCGGCGAGAAGCCGTAGCCGGTGATGCCGAGCCGGGAGAACTGCTTGGCGTCGGTGCCGCCGGACATGGTGAACGGCACGACGTGCCCGGCGGGGTCGAAGCGCTCCACGGCGGCCCGCATCCCGGCGAAGGTCGGCGAGTCGACCGGGGCCTCCAGGGGCACCTCGCGGTGGTGGAACTCCCACGCCACGTCGGGCCCGGTGAGCTGGTCCATGGTCGCGGCGAACTCCTCCTCCGTACCCGGCAGCATCCGGCCGTCGATGTAGGCGACGGCCTGTCCGGGGATGACGTTGACCTTGTAGCCGGCGTCGAGCATCGTCGGGTTGGCGCTGTTGCGGACGGTCGGTGCGACGAGGGCGGCGGCCGGACCGAGCTTGTCGAGGAGGAGGTCGACGTCGAGCTCGGGGGCCGCGGTGTCGACCTCGATGCCGTACAGCGCGGCGAGTTCGGTGAGGGCGGCGCGGACGGTCGTGGTGAGACGGACCGGCCAGGTGTGGCCGCCGATCCGGGCGACGGCCGAGGCGAGCCGGGTGACGGCGTTGGCCGTGTTCACCTTGGAGCCGTGGCCGGCCCGGCCGTGGGCGGTGAGCTTGAGCCAGGCGGTGCCCCGCTCGCCCGCCGCGATCGGGTAGAGGGTGAGACCGGGGTGCGGGTGGAAGCTGAACGCCCCGGACTCGCTGATGCCCTCCGTACAGCCGTCGAAGAGGTCCGCGTGCCGGTCGGCGAGGAAGCCGGAGCCGTCCTCGGCGCTGGCCTCCTCGTCGGCGGTGTAGGCGAGGACGATGTCGCGGCGGGGCCGGACGCCCTGGCGGGCCCAGGCGCGGACGACGGCCAGGACCATCGCGTCCATGTTCTTCATGTCGACGGCTCCGCGCCCCCACACGATCCCGTCGCGGACCTCGCCGGAGAAGGGGTGCACGGTCCATTCGGCGGGATCGGCGGGCACCACGTCGAGGTGGCCGTGGACCAGGAGGGCGTCGGCCGAGGGGTCGGTGCCGGGGATCCGGGCCACCACGTTGGTGCGGCCGGGGGTCCGCTCCAGGAGGGTGGGCGCGATCCCGGCGTCCGCGAGCCGCTCGGCGACGTACTCGGCGGCCGGACGCTCGCGGCAGTCGCCGCCGCCGCGGTTGGTGGTGTCGATGCGGATGAGCTCGGAGGTGAAGGTGACCACCTCGTCGAGCGCCGTCGTGTCCGGGCCCCGGACCTCCTCAGCCATACTGCTCCTCCACCGCGGCCGAGACGATGGTCGTGACCGCCTTGAACGTGCGAATTGCCTCGTACATCGTCTCGCTGGTGTACGCGACGCGCCGCTCGCCGCCCCGCGCCACGCCGGGAACCACCGTTGCGGCGGCGCCCAGGTGATCGGCGTCGAACTCCAGCTCCACGGTGAAGGGGCCGCCGCGGACCGGCTCGTGCCGGACGGCGAGCGCGGCGCCGGTCTTCGCCGCGGCGCGGATGTCGGCGGCGGTCCTGGCCGGCGGGCGGCACACCGCCGCGTACCGCGAGACGTGGTCCTTGACGGCGACCTTCGGCGCCCCGGGCGCGTATCCCAGGGCGTCCTCGCAGGTCAGGTCGTCCCCGGTGACGAGGACGACGGGCACGCCGTACTCCGCGACCACATGGGCGTTGAGCAGGCCCTCGCTCGCCCGCTCGCCGTTGAGCCAGACCCCGGTGATGGAGTTCGCGAGGTAGGTGTGCGCGAGGACGCCCTCGGTACCGGCGCCCGTGTGGTAGCCGACGAAGGCGATGCCGTCGACGTCGCCGTGCTGCACGCCCTCGACCATCGAGAGGGACTTGTGGCGGCCGGTGAGCATCTCGGCCCGCTCGTCGAGCCGCTCCAGGAGCAGATTCCGCATGGACCAGTGCGCCTCGTTGATGAGGACCTCGTCCGCGCCGCCGTCGAAGAAGCCGAGCACGGCGGCGTTCACGTCGGAGGTGAACATCGCGCGGCACCGCTCCCACTGGGGCGTGCCGGGAAGCACGTCGGCGGGCCAGGTCACACCGGTCGCGCCCTCCATGTCGGCGCTGATGAGGATCTTCATGCCTGGCACCGTACGCGCCGTCCGGCCGCCCTACCACCCCTGTGGATAACCGCCGTTGGAGTGGACCACTGGCATCGGCCGGACGGCCGTACGGATCATCCGGCGGGTTCCGGATGCGCTCCGGGCGGGGGGTGGGGCACGATGCCGTGGGCCGTGCCCGTACGCCACCCGATCGGCGGCCCCCGAAACGGGCGAAACATCGCCAAGGGGTGCGTATAGGCTGTCGGCCGCAGCCGTCGTTGTCGACCTTCCGGAGAGCTCTCGGTGACCATCGCCCTCACCCCGTCCGAATCCGCGCCCGCCGAGACCGAGCCCGTCGGCACCGGGTCCGCCGTCGTTCCCGAGCCCGCCGGGCCCGTCATGGCGGAGGAGCCGGAGTTCTGGGAGCCGTCGGCCCCCGGGCCCCGGGAGGAGCCCCGGGAGGAGGCCCCGGAGCCCCAGACGGAGGACCTGGAGCCCCAGACGGAGGACCTGGAGCCCCAGGAGGACACGGAGCCCCGGGAGGAGCAGCCGTACGACCCGGTCGTCGTCCGTGACGCCCATGACTTCGGGGTGTACGCGCGGACCGGCGGCTGGGCGTTCGCCCTGAAGGTGGCCCGGAGCGTCCGGCCCGGCGGGCAGGCGGCCGAGGGGACGGCCCGGACGAAGGTCTCCGCGAAGGCCTTCGCGGAGCTCGCCGGGTGCTCGCCCGAGCGGGTCATGCGCCACTACAGGGCCTGGGACATGGCGGCCGACGACGGTCTGGTCCCGCAGTTCGAGGTGCTGGTCCCCGGCGAGGACATCGAGCTGCCGGACGCGGACGTGTGGCTCTCGTACTACACCTCCCGCAACAGCGCGTCCTCCGTGCGCGGCCAGGCGATCAGCGCGGCGGCCGAGGCGGAGGGCATCCGGCCGACGAAGGCCCTGGAGGTCGCGGAGAACCCGACGGCGCTGCGGGCGGCGATCCTCGCCGACCCCGGGACGGCGGAGGCCGCGCGCGGGGCGCTGCTCGACCGGATGAAGGAGGACCCGGCGCTCCAGACGGAGATGGCCCGGGCCTTCGCGCGGACCGACGACCTGAAGAAGGCGGTGGCGAGCGAGGCGAAGGCGGCCGACCGCATCGGGTACGTCCGGCAGATCGTCGAGAACGGCCAGATCAGGACCCCCGCCGGGCAGACCGTGGAGGCGCCGGCCGAGCTGCGGGCCGAGGCCGAGCGTCATCTGTCGCTCCTCGACGAGCTGGACGACTCGGAGGAGGCGGGCGAGTGGGCCGGCGAGGCCTACGACACGGTGAAGGGCCTGGTCGCCAAGGCGGTCGAGGAGGATCCGGCGCTGCGCGTCCTGGAGCGGCGGACGAGGTTCTACAGCAGCCTGCAGAAGGCGACGAAGGTCTTCGAGGAGCTGACCCTCGACGAGGTGATGGAGGAGGACATCTACGAGGCGGACATGCTCCAGCGCCTCGAAGCCCTCCAGGAGGCGATCGGCACCTGCATCAGCGCGCTGCGCAAGGCGACGACCACCTCCTGAGTCGGGCCGGTCAGTCCTGGTGGCCGAGCTGGAGGTCGCGCTCGGTGCGGCCGCCGCCGGCCACCTGGAGGACGGTGGCGACGGGCGGGTACCCGGCGGCGATGACCGTGTACTCGCCGGAGGACAGGTCGATGAAGCGGAAGCTCCCGTCGGCGCCGGTGGTGAGGGTGTCGACGACGTTGCCCGCGGCGTCGAGGAGGGTGACCCGGGCGTCCTCCACGGGGCGCCCTCCCCCGGCCCGTACGGTGCCGCGCAGCACCGCGCCGCCGGCCAGTTCGATGTCCTGGCGGGTCTCGCGGGAGGACTGGACGCTGACGGGGAGCGCCGCGGGCCGGAAGGCGGGGGCGCTGGCGGCCAGCGTGTACTCGCCCGCGACGAGCTCCCCGATGACGTACCCGCCCTCGCGTCCGCTGCGGGTGGAGGCGACGACCTCGCCGCGCACGTCGGTGAGGGTCACGGCCGCGTCCCGCACGGGCGTGCCGTCGGCGGTGACGACGCTGCCCGCGAGCCGCCCGGCGCCGCCGAGGACCACGTCGAGCTCGACGGGCCGGTCGCCGACGGTGACGGAGACGGCCTGCGGCTGGTGTCCGCCGGCGGCCGCGATCAGGACGTAGGCGCCGCCGCCGGGGACGCTCAGGGCGTACCGGCCGTCCTCGCCGCTCGCGCCGCGGCCGATCTGCCGGCCCTGGACGTCGATGAGGGTGAGCGCGGCCCGGGGGACGCGGCTTCCGTCGTGGTGCTGGACGGTGCCGCAGACCGGCACCCCGGCGTGCGGAGGGGTGGCTCCGGCGGGGGCGGCGGCGGAGGCCGCGTGGCGGGCGTGCGGGAACGCCTGCGCGGTGCTCAGGTCGATGGCCTCGGTGGCCTCGGTGAGGGGGCTGTGGTGGGACACCAGCGGTTTCTCCTTGAGGAAGAAGGCGAGGACGAGGCCGAGCACGAGGACCGGCACGAGGTAGAGGAAGATCCGCGGCATCGCGTCCGCGTACGCCTGGATGTACGCGTCGCGCAGGGCCGGCGGCAGGGTGTGCACCGTCCCCGGCGTGATCGACTCGGCCGGCGGCAGGGTCACCGGGCCGCCCTGGGCGAGGACGCCGGCGAGGCGGTCGCCGAGGGCGGCGTCGAGGCGGGAGGCGAAGAGCGTGCCGAAGACGGCGGCGCCGACGCTGCCGCCGATCTGACGGAAGTAGGTGTGGGCGCTGGTGGCGGTGCCGAGGTCCGCGGGACGGACGGAGTTCTGTACGGCGAGCACGAGCACCGGCATGACCAGGCCGATGCCGGTGCCGAGGACGGCCTGCCACAGGCTGTGCTGGAGGCGCGGGGTGTCGGTGTCCATGCGCGAGAGCAGCCACATGCCGAGGACGGCGACGGCCCCGCCGATCACCGGGTAGATCTTGTAGTGGCCGGTGCGGCTGATGAGCTGGCCGGAGACGACGGAGGCGATGACGATGCCGCCCATGAGGGGCAGCATCAGGAGGCCGGACTCGGTGGCGCTGGCACCCTCGACCATCTGCAGGAAGCTGGGGAGGTAGCTGGCGGCGCCGAAGAGCGCGATGCCGACGACGGCGCCGACGAGGGCGGTGACGGTGAAGACGGAGTCGCGGAACAGGCGCAGCGGGATGAGCGGTTCGGGCGCGAAGTGTTCGACGACCAGGAAGAGCAGGGTCGTTCCGGCGGCTCCGCAGGCCAGGGCGAGGATGACCCGGGAGTCCCAGGCGTACTCGGTGCCGCCCCAGCTGGTGAGCAGGACGAGGCAGGTGGAGGCGGCGGCGAGGAGGAGGGCGCCGAGGACGTCGAAGCGCGCGCGTGCCGTGGGCTTGGGGAGCTTGAGGACGGCGGCGACGACGGCGAGGGTGACGAGCCCGAAGGGCACGTTGAAGTAGAAGCACCAGCGCCAGGAGACGTGGTCGGTGAAGAAGCCGCCGAGCAGGGGCCCCGCGACGGACGCGAGGCCGAAGGCGGCGCCGATGAGTCCCATGTAGCGGCCGCGTTCCCGGGGCGGCACGATGTCGGCGATGATCGCCTGGACGCCGATCATGAGGCCGCCGGCTCCGGCGCCCTGGACCGCGCGGAAGGCGATGAGTTCGTCCATGGTCCGGGACCAGCCGGCGAGGGCGGAGCCGATGACGAAGACGACGATCGCGAAGAGGAAGACGCCCTTGCGGCCGAGGAGGTCGCCGAGCTTTCCGTAGACCGGCAGGCCGATGGTGGAGGTCAGCAGGTAGGCGGTGATCGCCCAGGACATCCGGTCCAGGCCCTGGAGTTCGCCGACGATCTTCGGCAGGGCGGTGGCGACGATCATCTGCTCCAGCGCGGCGAGGAGCAGCGCGAGCATGAGGCCGCAGAAGACGAGCCGTACGCGGCGGGGGTCGAGAGCGGCGGGTCCCGGGTCCGCCGGCGGGGCCGGATCGGCGGGCGGAGCGTCCAGGGGGTCCGCTTCGCCCGCGGCGTCCGGGACGCCTTTCACCATCGTGATCGCACCCACGTACCTGCTCCCAACGTCGCGGCGTCTGCGCCGCGCCATTCTTCGCATTGCACGCGAAGGGGGAGCAAGTCGGGCGGTACGGGAGGGCGGTGGCGCTCCGGGGGGTGAACGTCCCTGCACTACGGCGCACTTGGGTCGCTCATCAGCGCGTTTACGGGAAGGCCCGCGCCCCCGGCGCGCGGGAGTGCCGGTACGGGGGGCGCGGGCGATCCACTCGAATCGGTGAACGCTCCGGGCGTTACTTCTCGACCTCGGCGGCCAGCTTGGCGAGGACGGCGTCGTAGATGCGGCCGAGGCCCTTGGGGGCGAAGGTCTTCTCGAAGAAGCCGCCGATGCCGCCGGCGCCGTTCCAGACAGTGGTCACGACGGCGCGGGACCTGCCCTCGCCGGCGGGGGTCACGGTCCAGGTGGTGACCATGGAGGAGTTGCGGTCCTTCTCGACGAGCTGCCCGTCGGTGGGCTCCGTGACCTCCAGGAGGCAGTCGCGGACGCGCTTGCTGGTGGCCTGGAGCTTCCAGTGGACGAGGGTGCCCTCGCCGTCGCCGCCCTCGCGCACCTCGTACTCGCTGAAGTGCTCGGGGAGCACCTTCGCGCGGGTACCGCTGTAGTCGGCCAGCGCGTCGAACACCGTCTCCGCGTCCGCGGCGATGATCCGTTCCGTGGTGGCCTCGACCTGCGCCATTGACTTCCTCCAGCTCGTGATTCCTCGGGGGTGTGGCCCAAGCGAACCACGTGGGCTCCGGGGGGCGAAATCCGGGTTGCGACGATCAAGGGAACAGGTGTTCTATTCTGAGTGAACGGTCGAGTCCGAGCCACCGAGGAGGCGTCCATGCGCTGGGACCATCTGGGCGACACCCCCGCCGCCCCCGCCGACATCTCCCTCTTCGGCACGGACGCGGTCACGACGCGGACCTTCGACACCCCCGAGTTCCGGGGCATCACGTTCCACGAGGTCCGGGCCCGCTCGATCCTGAACCGGGTGCCCGGCGCCTCCCGCATGCCGTTCGAGTGGACGGTCAACCCGTACCGGGGCTGCACGCACGCGTGCGTGTACTGCTTCGCCCGCAAGACCCACAGCTACCTCGACCTCGACACCGGCCTCGGCTTCGACTCCCAGATCGTCGTCAAGATCAACGCCCCGGAGCTGCTCGCCCGGCAGCTCGCCTCCCCCCGCTGGCAGGGCGCGCACGTCGCCATGGGGACCAACGTCGACTGCTACCAGCGCGCCGAGGGACGCTACCGGCTGATGCCCGGCATCCTCACCGCGCTGCGGGACCGGGCCAACCCGTTCTCGATCCTCACCAAGGGCACCCTGATCCTGCGCGACCTGGAGCTCCTGACCCAGGCCGCCCGGGTCACCGAGGTCGGCATCTCCGTCTCCGTCGGCTTCACCGACCAGGAGCTCTGGCGGACGGTCGAGCCCGGCACCCCGTCGCCCCGGCGCCGCCTCGACGTCGTCCGCACGCTCGACGAGCACGGCATCGACTGCGGGGTCCTGATGGCGCCCGTGGTGCCCTTCCTCGGCGACCGTCCCGAGCAGCTGCGCGCGACGGTCCGCGCGATCGCCGAGGCCGGCGCGAGTTCGGTCACCCCGCTCGTGCTGCACCTGCGGCCGGGCGCCCGCGAGTGGTTCATGACCTGGCTGCGCGCGCACCACCCGGGCCTGGTGCCGCGGTACGAGCGGATGTACGCGGGCGGGGCCTACGCGCCGACCTGGTACCAGCGCCGGATCACCCGTCAGGTGCACGAGCTGGCGGCCGAGTTCGGCATCGGGCCCGCGCACCGGGGCCCGGGGCGCCGGATCCCCGTGCCGGAGGAGCCCTCCCCCACGGCCGGCCCGGAGCAGCTGACGCTGCTGTGAGGCACCCCCCGAGCTCTCCTCCGATCATCGGACCGGACACCTGACACGCCGTCGGATCCGCATCCGTTCGGGTCAACTCTCGGCGAAACAGGACCTCTCCGCGCCGGTTCGGGACACAAACGCCCTATGACCCCACGCGCAGGAATGCTGATCGCCGCTGGAGCGCTGGTCGCCGGGACGGTCACCGTCCTGCCCGCCGCCCCCGCGGACGCCGGTGAACCGGCCCCCCGACCGCTCGCCCCGCTCGCCTGGGCCGACTGCGCCACGAAGGCGTACCCCCGGCTCCAGTGCGCCACCCTGAAGGTGCCGCTCAACCACGACGACCCGGCCGGGCGGAAGATCACGCTCGCCCTCACCCGGGTCCCGCACACCGCGAAGACCTCCCAGGGCCCGCTGCTCGTGAACCCGGGCGGACCCGGCGGCAGCGGGCGCGGGATGGCCGGGTACGTCGCGGCCTCGCTGCCCCCGAAGGTGGCCGCCGAGTACGACGTGATCGGCTTCGACCCGCGCGGGGTCGGCAGGAGCGAGCCCGCGCTGGACTGCGAGCCCGGCCACTTCGCGCCCGTGCGGGCCGACTCGGTGCCGGGCTCGGCCGCGGCCGAGCGCGCGGCCGTCGAGCGGGCGCAGACCTTCGCCCGCGCCTGCGGCAAGAAGTACGCGGACGTGCTGCCGTACATCGACACCGTGAGCACCGCCCGGGACCTGGACGCGATCCGCCACGCGATCGGCGCACCGAAGATCAACTACCTCGGCTACTCGTACGGCACCTACCTGGGCGCCGTGTACGCGCGCCTGTACCCGGACCGGGTGCGGCGCATGGCGCTCGACTCCGTCGTGAACCCGCACGGCGTCTGGTACGAGGACAACATCGCGCAGGACTACGCCTTCGACGCCCGCCACAAGGACTTCATGGCCTGGGTCGCCCGGCAGAACGCCGTGTACAAGCTGGGCACCGACCCCGCGGCGGTCGAGGCCGCCTGGTACCGGATGCGCGACGCGCTGCGCACGGCCCCGGCCGGCGGGAAGGTCGGCCCCGGCGAGCTGGAGGACACCTTCCTGCCGGGCGGGTACTACAACGGCTACTGGCCGCGCCTCGCGAGCGCCTTCGCGGCGTACGTCAACGACGCGGACCCGAAGCCGCTGACGGAGGCGTACGAGCGGTACGGGGAGGCCGACGCCGCGGCCGACAACGGCTACTCGGTCTACACGAGCGTGCAGTGCCGGGACGCGGGCTGGCCCCGCGACTGGAACGTGTGGCGCAAGGACAGCTGGGACGTGCACGCGAAGGCGCCGTTCTCGACCTGGAACAACGCCTGGTACAACGCGCCCTGCGCCTTCTGGCCGGTGGACTCCCTCACCCCGCCGGACCTCAGCAACGACCAGCTGCCGCCCGTCCTCATCCTCCAGGCCACGGACGACGCGGCCACCCCGTACGAGGGCGGGGTCGCCCTGCACCGGCTGACGCGCGGCTCCAGCCTCGTCGTCGAGGAGGGCGGCGGGAACCACGGGGTGACCCTCGGCGGGAACGACTGCCTCGACGGGCACCTCGCCGCCTACCTCGCCACGGGCGTGGTCCCGCGCGGCGAGGGCGACGCCGAGGTGGACGCGGTGTGCGCCGCGCTCCCCGAGCCCGAGCCGGAGCCGGTGACCGCGGCGGCCCCGACGACCCCGGACGCGTCCGGCAAGCGGGCCGGTGCCCTGCGCGCGGAGCCGGCGGGCGTCGCCCTCCACGGCCTCCTGGGCCACGTCCGCTGACGGCCCCGCGACCCGACGGTGCCCGCGCCCCGCAAGGGGTCGCGGGCACTGTCAGTGGCGTGCGCGAGGATGTGGGGCATGACGAGCCACCTCACCCACGTGCCCGCCCCCGACGGCCTCGCGCCCAGCCCCCAGTACAGCCACGTCGTGTGGGGCACGGGCCGGTTCGTCGCGATATCGGGGCAGTGCGCCCTCGACGCCTCCGGGGCGGTGGTCGGGGAGGGCGACGCCGCCGCCCAGGCCCGTCAGGTCTTCACGAACCTGGAGCGCTGCCTCGCGGCGGCCGGCGCGGGCTTCGGGGACGTGGTGAAGCTGACGTACTTCGTCACGGACGTGGCCCACCTCCCGGCGGTCCGGGACGCCCGGGACGCCCATTTCGCGGGAGCGCCGCTGCCGGCGAGCTCGGCGGTGCAGGTCTCGGCGCTGGTCCGCCCGGAACTGCTGCTGGAGATCGAGGCGTTCGCGCTGGTGCCGGAGCGGGCGGGGGCGGCGCCCGGTGAGACCGTGGCGGAGCTCCGTTTGCTACGTTGACGCGCATGTTCCTCTTCCGTGCGTAGGAGTCGGCGATCCGACGACCGTGCCCACCCGGCGCGGTGTCCCGCCGACCCCGCACGCCCCGGCGCCGCAGGCCCTGGCCCGGCGCCCTCCCCCGAGGAACCCCGTCATGTCCGTGATCTCCCCTGCCCACTCCCCCGCACCCACCTACGCGGCGGTGCTGCGCGCTCCGCACGCACGCCGTACCTTCGGCGCGGGACTCCTGGGGCGCCTGTGCAACGGCACCGCCCCGCTCTCCCTGATCCTCTCCGTCAAGGACGGCACCGGTTCGTACGCCGTGGCCGGCACCGTCATGGCCGTGTTCGGGCTGACCGGCGTCCTGCTCTCGCCCGCGCGGGCGGCCCTGGTCGACCGCTTCGGTCCGCGCCGCGCCCTGGTGCCCCTGGCCGCCGGCTACGCCCTGCTGCTCGTCGTACTGGCGGTGGCGACGGCCCGGCCCGCGACCCCCGCGGCCGTCCTGATGGTCCTGGCCGCCGCCGCGGGAGCACTGCCCCCGCCGCTCGGGCCGGTGACGCGCGCGATGCTGAGCGCGACGCTCACCGACCGGGACCTGCTGCGGCGCGCGTACAGCCTGGACACGGTGGCGGAGGAACTCCTCTTCGTCACGGGTCCGTTGCTGGTGGGGCTGCTCGTACGGTTCGCCTCGGCGCCGGCCGGCCTCGCCGTGAGCGCCGCGCTCGTGCTGACCGGAACCCTCGCCCTCGTCGCCTCGCCGGCGGTGCGGCGCGCCGCCGGGGAGCGCGGGTCCGCCGCTCCGGGGCGGGCGGCGGGCGGCCGGGACGTGCCCGGTCCCGGGCTGGTCCGGGCGGTGGCCGTGGCGGCGGCGGTCGGCATGTGCCTGGGCGCCGTCGAGCTGCTGGTGATCGCCTTCGCCGACGGGCACCACCGGCCCGGGGCGGTGCCGTGGGCGATGGCGGCCCTGTCCGCGGGCAGCGCGGTCGGCGGTCTGGTGTACGGCGCCGTGCCGTGGCGGGTCCCCACCGGGGTGCGCCTGTCGCTGCTGGCCCTGGGTCTCGGCGCGGTCCTGGCGTCCGCGGGGCTCTCGCCGCACCCGTACGCGATGGTCGGCTGGGTGGCGCTCGGCGGCCTCTTCCTGGCCCCGGCGATCACGAGCGCCTACCTCCTCGCCGACGAGTCCGTCGGGGAGGGGCGGCGCACCCGGGCCGGTGCCTGGGTCAGCACCGGGTTCAACGCGGGCACGACGGTGGCGACGGCCGGGGCGGGGCTCCTGGTGGGGCGGCTGCCGATGGGGCTGTGCTTCGCGGTGGCCGCTCTCCCGGCGGTGGTCACGGCGGTCGTGACCCTGCTCCCGGCCGTGGCGCGGCCGCGGGCCGCGTCAGCCGGCCCCGTCGAGGCGGGTCAGTGACCGCCGGGCGGCGGCGCCGAGCCGGGGGTGCGGGAGCGCGGCCTCCAGGGCGGGGCGGGCCAGGGGGTCGCCGAGGGTGCCCAGGCCCTCGACGCAGGCGAGGCCGACCCGCCAGTGGGGGTCGCCGGTCCGGAGGCGTCGCTCCAGGACGGTGATCAGGGCCGGCGCGGATTCCGGTGCCCGGAGCTCGGCGAGCAGCCGCACGGGCAGCAGGGCGTAGGCGACGCGGAGTTCGTTGGTGGCGAGGGCGGCGGCGGGGCCCCCGGGGGGGGGGGGGGCCGGCGCGGGGGGGGGCGGGGGGGGGGGGGGGCGCCCCACCCCGGCAGGGGGGGTGGGTGGGGGGGTGGGGGGGGCGCCAGCAGCCCGGGGCGCCGCGCGGGGGGGGGGGGCGGGGTGGGGGGGGGGGGGGGGGGGGGGGGGGGGGGGGGGGGGGGGGCGCCCCCCCGAGCCGGGTCAGGGCGTGGGCGGCGGTGACGCACCGCTCCGGGTCGCGGTGGTTGAGGAGGAGGACGAGGGCCTCGAAGGCGCGCGGGTCACCGGCGACGCCGAGGACGTAGGCCGCGATCTCGCGGGCCCAGAGCGGCTGTCCGGGGGCGGTGAGGAGGCGGTGCAGTTCCTCGGGATCGTCCGTCGCGGCGAGTTCGCCGAATGCCGCCGGGACTTCTCCGGTGTCATTCTCGATCTCTTCCCGCAATCGATCGATCATCGAGCAGAATTCCGGGTCCTCGGACATTTCCATGAATCCGACCCTATCCGCGATCCAGATCACACTTTCCCAACTTCCCGGGACTGGCGCGCTCGTTACCGGCCGGTTAGTCTCAGGTGAGCGGGCACCACCCGCACTTCGCACGACGGCCTGGTGACGCAGCCGTCGTGTTCGTTCGTCGGTTCGGCAGTTTCGACGTGACTCCGGGACAGAGTCCGTCGCCCCTTTCTCCAGGGCACCGCCCTGCTTTCCGGGCATCGCCCTCGCACTTTCCGCGCCTTTCGTGCGCGCACTGCCCTCAGTCGTCACTCTTCCTCTGGAGTCCCCTGATGGACACCCCTCTCTCCACCATCGCCGTCGTCGGTCTCGGCACCATGGGCGCGGGCATCGCCGACGTCCTCGCCCGGGCCGGCCGCGAGGTCATCGGCATCGACATCAGCGACACCGCCGCCGCCCAGGCCGTCGCCGCACTGGAGGCCTCCACCGCCCGGGCGGTGGCCCGCGAGCGGATCACCGAGGAGGAGCGGCAGGACGTCCTGGCCCGCTTCCGTACCTTCTCCGACCTCCACGCGGCGGCCGAGGCCGACCTCGTGATCGAGGTCGTGCCCGAGTCGTACGAGGCGAAGCAGGAGGTCCTCCGGGCCCTCGACGGCATCGTGCGCCCCGACGCGATCCTGGCCACCGGCACCAACGCCCTCTCCGTGACCCGGCTCGCCGCCGACTCGGCGCACCCCCAGCGGGTCCTCGGTCTGCACTTCTTCGCCCCGGTCCAGGCCATGAAGCTGGTCGAGGTGGTCTCGTCCGTGCTGACCGACCCGCGGGCCGTCGACGCCGTCACCCGGCTCGCCCAGGACCTCGGAAAGGAGCCGGTGGCGGTCGGCGACCGGGCCGGTTTCATCGCGGACGGCCTGCTCTTCGGCTACCTGAACCAGGCCGCCGCCATGTACGAGGCCAAGTACGCCTCCCGCGAGGACATCGACGCGGCGATGAAGCTGGGCTGCGGCCTGCCGATGGGCCCGCTGGCGCTGCTCGACCTGGTCGGCGTCGACACGGCGCGCACCGTCCTGGAGGCCATGTACGCGGCCTCGCACGACCGGCTGCACGCGCCCGCCCCGATCCTCAAGCAGCTCAGCGAGGCCGGTCTGACCGGCCGCAAGGCGGGCCGCGGCTTCTACACGTACGCGGCGCCGGGCTCGGGCGAGGTCGTGCGCGACGCCCTGACCCCGCTGACCTCCGCGGGGACCGGCACCGGCCGCGAGGTCTCCTCCGTCGGCGTCGCCGGCTCGGGGACCATGGCCTCCGGCATCGCCGAGGTCTTCGCCAAGGCCGGGTACGCGGTCGTGCTCGCCGCCCGCTCCCAGGAGAAGGCGGACACCGCCAAGGCCCGGATCGCCAAGTCGCTGGCCCGTTCGGTCGACAAGGGCCGGATGACGGCCGAGGCCCGCGACACGACGCTGGCCCTGATCACCCCGGCCGGCTCGCTCGACGCCTTCGCCGAGGTCGACCTGGCCGTCGAGGCGGTCGCCGAGGACCTGACGGTCAAGCAGGAGCTGTTCGCGCGGCTCGACAAGATCTGCAAGCCGGGCGCGGTGCTCGCCACCACGACCTCCTCGCTGCCGGTCATCGCCTGCGCCCGGGCCACGACCCGCCCGCAGGACGTCATCGGGATGCACTTCTTCAACCCGGCGCCGGCCATGAAGCTGGTCGAGATCGTCCGTACGGTCCTGACCGGCGACGACGTCCACGCCACCGTCCGCGAGGTCACCGCGAAGATCAGGAAGCACCCGGTGGACTGCGGCGACCGCGCCGGCTTCATCGTGAACGCGCTGCTCTTCCCGTACCTGAACAACGCGATCAAGATGGTCCAGGAGCACTACGCCACCCTGGACGACATCGACGCCGCCATGAAGCTGGGCGGCGGCTACCCGATGGGTCCGTTCGAGCTGCTCGACGTGGTCGGCCTGGACGTGTCGCTCGCGATCGAGCAGGTGCTGCACCGAGAGTTCCGCGACCCGGGCCTCGCTCCGGCCCCGCTCCTGGAGCACCTGGTGGCGGCCGGCTGCCTGGGCCGCAAGACGGGTCGCGGCTTCCGCGAATATGCCCGACGCTGAGCCCCGCACCGCCGGCTGGGGCGGTCTTCTGAGTCCCCCGGGCGCCGCCGGTGCCCCGGGGGTCTCCCCGCCCCCACCTGGGCACACTCCCACTCCGATGCAGTACGTTCGGACCATGCCCAAGGCCGCGAAGACACCCCGTGCCACGTCCCCGTCCGACGCTCCGGAGAGCACGGCGGGCACTCGTGCCGCCGCGCAGCGGCTCAAGATGCGCCGGGAGCTCGCCGCCGCGGCGATGGAGCTCTTCGCGACCAAGGGGTACGAGGCGACGACCGTGGACGAGATCGCGGCCACGGCCGGGGTCGCGCGGCGGACGTTCTTCCGGCACTTCCGGTCCAAGGAAGAGGCGATCTTCCCCGACCACGACGACACCCTCGTGCGGGCGGAGGCGGTGCTGAACGCGGCCCCGCCGCACGAGCACCCGCTCGACACGGTGTGCCGGGGCATCAAGGAAGTCATGAAGATGTACGCGGCGTCCCCCGCGGTCTCCGTGGAGCGCTACCGGCTCACCCGTGAGGTGCCGACCCTGCGGGAGCGGGAGATCGCCTCGGTGGCCCGTTACGAGCGGCTCTTCACCCGCTATCTGCTCGGGCACTTCGACGAGCGGGACCACCACGACGGCAACGACGACCCGCTGCTCGCCGAGGTGGCCGCCTCGGCGGTCGTCACCGCGCACAACCACGTCCTGCGCCGCTGGCTGCGGGCGGGCGGCCAGGGCGACGTGGAGGCCCAGCTCGACCACGCCTTCGCGATCGTCCGGGAGACCTTCGGCACGGGGATAGGCGGCCGGCCGGCCCCCACCTCCGCGCAGGGCGGCCAGGGGGCGCAGGCGGCGGCTGCGGACGCCTCCGCCGAGGCGCCGGCCGCTCGGGTCTCCACCGCGGGTGACGTGGTGGTCGCCGTGGCCCGCACGGACGCCCCGCTCGACGAGGTCATGCGGACGATCCAGCAGGCGCTCAAGGAGGCCTGAGCCCCTCCGCGCGGAGGGGGGGCCCCCCCCGCCCGCCGCGGGGGGGCCCGGGGGCCCGCCCCCCCCGCGTGGTGTGGAGGGGACTGTCGAGGGGGCAA
>NZ_JBHWFF010000028.1:78457-87951 GCF_042733785.1 Streptomyces sp. NPDC059695
ACCCAGGTCAGAACGGCAGGGAGGCGGCACGGTGACCCGGCCAACGGAACACGACCCGGACGCCCGCGGGCGCGCCCGGGGGCAGGACCCCCCCCGCATCCCGCGGGGCGGCCCCCCCCACCCCCCCGTTCCCGCAGCTCACGGGTGTTTTCGATCGATCATCGCTCATCCGTGAGGGGCAGATTGCATCTGAGTGAAATTGTTGGCACGCAGTGCCTTGTCAGGTGACACGGCGTGCCATACGTTGATGTTGTCCGGGCGGCCGGCACGCGGAGAACACACCTCGCGCGCCGGCTGTCCCCACCGACCGACGGCCGGTGTGCCCGGACGCCTGCGTCACAGGCACCCTCGCGCTCCACCACACAGCGCCGCCACCGCTCCACCCAGCCGAACCGACGGCACACCTCCACAGCAGCAGATTCCGCCGTAACCCCCAGGCGTCCCTCCCTCAGGACGCTCACCGCCGGAGGCAACCCGTGAAGGAAATCCTGGACGCGATCCAGTCCCCGGACTCCACGTCCGCCGACTTCGCGAACATCAAGCTCCCCGAGTCGTACCGGGCCGTCACCGTCCACAAGGACGAGGCGGAGATGTTCGCCGGCGTCGAGAGCCGCGACAAGGACCCGCGCAAGTCGCTCCACCTCGACGACGTGGCGCTCCCCGAGCTCGGCCCGGGCGAGGCGCTCGTGGCCGTCATGGCGAGCTCCGTCAACTACAACTCGGTCTGGACCTCGATCTTCGAGCCCGTCTCGACCTTCGGCTTCCTGGAGCGCTACGGCCGCCTCTCCGAGCTGACCAAGCGCCACGACCTGCCGTACCACGTCATCGGCTCCGACCTCGCGGGCGTCGTCCTGCGCACCGGCCCCGGCGTCAACGCCTGGCGGCCCGGCGACGAGGTCGTCGCGCACTGCCTCTCGGTCGAGCTGGAGTCCTCGGACGGCCACAACGACACGATGCTCGACCCGGAGCAGCGCATCTGGGGCTTCGAGACCAACTTCGGCGGCCTCGCCGAGATCGCCCTCGTCAAGTCCAACCAGCTCATGCCGAAGCCCGGCCACCTGAGCTGGGAGGAGGCGGCGGCCCCCGGCCTCGTCAACTCCACCGCCTACCGCCAGCTGGTCTCCAACAACGGCGCCGGCATGAAGCAGGGCGACAACGTCCTCATCTGGGGCGCGAGCGGCGGACTCGGCTCGTACGCCACGCAGTTCGCCCTGGCCGGCGGCGCCAACCCGATCTGTGTCGTCTCCTCCCCCGAGAAGGCCGACATCTGCCGGTCCATGGGCGCCGACGCGGTCATCGACCGCAACGCCGAGGGCTACAGGTTCTGGAAGGACGAGAACACCCAGGACCCGCGCGAGTGGAAGCGCTTCGGCTCCAAGATCCGCGAGCTGACCGGCGGCGAGGACATCGACATCGTCTTCGAGCACCCAGGCCGCGAGACCTTCGGCGCCTCCGTCTACGTCACCCGCAAGGGCGGCACCATCACCACCTGCGCCTCGACCTCGGGCTACATGCACCAGTACGACAACCGCTACCTGTGGATGTCGCTGAAGCGGATCATCGGCTCGCACTTCGCCAACTACCGCGAGGCGTGGGAGGCCAACCGCCTGATCGCCAAGGGCAAGATCCACCCCACCCTGTCGAAGGTCTACTCCCTGGAGGAGACCGGCCAGGCCGCCTACGACGTCCACCGCAACCTGCACCAGGGCAAGGTCGGCGTCCTCGCCCTCGCGCCGCAGGAGGGCCTGGGCGTCAGCAACCCCGAGCTCCGCGCCCAGCACATCGACGCCATCAACCGCTTCCGGAACATCTGAGGTCCCGAAGATGACTGAGCGCCAGAAGGACCGGCCGTGGCTCATGCGGACGTACGCCGGTCACTCGACCGCCGAGGCGTCCAACGAGCTGTACCGGCGCAACCTCGCCAAGGGTCAGACCGGCCTCTCGGTCGCGTTCGACCTGCCGACGCAGACCGGGTACGACCCCGACCACATCCTCGCCCGCGGCGAGGTCGGCCGGGTCGGCGTCCCCGTCTCGCACCTCGGTGACATGCGCCGGCTGTTCCAGGACATCCCCCTGGAGCAGATGAACACCTCGATGACCATCAACGCCACCGCCATGTGGCTTCTGGCGCTCTACCAGGTGGCCGCCGAGGAGCAGGGCGCGGACATCACCAAGCTCCAGGGCACCACCCAGAACGACATCGTGAAGGAGTACCTGTCGCGCGGGACGCACGTCTTCCCCCCCGGCCCCTCGCTCCGCCTCACGACGGACATGATCGCGTACACGGTCAGCCACATCCCGAAGTGGAACCCGATCAACATCTGCAGCTACCACCTGCAGGAGGCCGGGGCCACGCCGGTCCAGGAGATCTCGTACGCGATGGCCACCGCGATCGCGGTCCTCGACTCGGTCCGCGACTCCGGGCAGGTCCCCGAGGAGCGCTTCGGCGAGGTCGTCGCCCGCATCTCCTTCTTCGTGAACGCGGGCGTCCGGTTCATCGAGGAGATGTGCAAGATGCGGGCCTTCGGCCGCATCTGGGACAAGATCACGCTGGAGCGGTACGGCATCGAGAACGCCAAGCAGCGCCGGTTCCGCTACGGCGTCCAGGTCAACTCGCTCGGTCTGACCGAGGCGCAGCCGGAGAACAACGTCCAGCGGATCGTCCTGGAGATGCTGGCCGTCACCCTCTCCAAGGACGCCCGCGCGCGTGCCGTGCAGCTCCCGGCCTGGAACGAGGCCCTCGGCCTCCCCCGGCCCTGGGACCAGCAGTGGTCGCTCCGCATCCAGCAGGTGCTCGCCCACGAGTCCGACCTGCTGGAGTACGAGGACATCTTCGCCGGCTCGCACGTGATCGAGGCCAAGGTGGAGGCCCTCGTCGAGGAGTGCCTGGCCGAGATCGACCGGATCCAGGAGATGGGCGGCGCGATGGCCGCCGTCGAGTCCGGCTACCTCAAGTCGCAGCTGGTCTCCTCGCACGCCGACCGGCGCGCCCGGATCGAGGCCGGCGACGACAAGATCGTCGGCGTCAACATCTTCCAGTCGACCGAGGAGAACCCCCTCACCGCCGACCTGGACACCGCGATCATGACGGTCGACCCGGCGGTCGAGGCCCGGGTCACCGGCGCGATGAAGACCTGGCGCGACAACCGCTACCAGCCGCCCTTCAACCACCCGCGGCCCTGCAAGGCCCTGGAGCGCCTCAAGGAGGCCGCCAAGGGCACGGACAACCTCATGGAGGCCACCCTGGAGTGCGCGCGCGCCGGGGTCACCACCGGCGAGTGGGCCGGGGCCCTGCGCGAGGTGTTCGGCGAGTTCCGCGCCCCGACGGGCGTCTCCTCCGCCCCGGTCGCCGTGACGGCCGAGGCGGGCACGCCGCTCGCCGCGGTCCGCGACAAGGTGGCCCGCACCGCCGAGGAACTGAACGTCGGACGGCTGCGCCTCCTGGTCGGCAAGCCGGGCCTGGACGGGCACTCGAACGGGGCCGAGCAGATCGCCGTACGCGCACGTGACGCCGGTTTCGAGGTGGTCTACCAGGGCATCCGGCTGACCCCCGAGCAGATCGTCGACGCGGCTCTCGCGGAGGACGTGCACTGCGTGGGCCTGTCGATCCTCTCCGGCTCGCACTCCGCGCTGGTCCCGGACGTCCTCGACCGCCTCCGCGAGGCGGGCGCGCTGGACATCCCGGTCATCGTGGGCGGGATCATCCCCAACGCCGACGCCGCGGAACTGAAGCGCGCGGGTGTCGCCGCCGTCTTCACGCCGAAGGACTTCGGCATCACGGAGATCATCGGCCGTATCGTCGACGAGATCCGCACCGCTCACAAGCTCAGCCCCCTTGAAAGTACGGAGGTCCTCGCATGACCAGCCCTGTGAACCGGCTCCGCCCGCGCCGCTCCTGCCTCGCGGTCCCCGGCTCCAACCCGCGCTTCCTGGAGAAGGCCCAGGGCCTCGCGGCCGACCAGGTCTTCCTGGACCTGGAGGACGCGTGCGCCCCGCTGGCCAAGCCCGAGGCCCGGCACACCATCGTGAAGTTCCTGAACGAGGGCGACTGGACCGGCAAGACCCGCGTGGTCCGCGTCAACGACTGGACGACCCACTGGACCTACCGTGACGTCGTCACGGTCGTCGAGGGCGCCGGCCAGAACCTCGACTGCATCATGCTGCCGAAGGTCCAGGACGCGCAGCAGATCGTCGCCCTCGACCTGCTGCTCACGCAGATCGAGAAGACCATGGGCTTCGAGGTCGGCAAGATCGGCATCGAGGCGCAGATCGAGAACGCCCAGGGCCTGACCAACGTCAACGCGATCGCGCAGGCCTCCCAGCGCGTCGAGACGATCATCTTCGGCCCGGCCGACTTCATGGCCTCCATCAACATGAAGTCCCTCGTCGTGGGCGAGCAGCCGCCCGGCTACCCGGCCGACGCGTACCACCACATCCTGATGAGCATCCTGATGGCGGCCCGCGCCAACAACCTCCAGGCGATCGACGGCCCCTACCTGCAGATCCGCAACCAGGAGGGCTACAAGGCGGTCGCGCGGCGCGCCGCGGCCCTGGGCTTCGACGGCAAGTGGGTGCTGCACCCGGACCAGGTCGCCGCCGCGAACGAGATCTTCTCGCCCTCGCAGGAGGACTACGACCACGCCGAGCTGATCCTCGACGCGTACGACTACTACACGTCCGAGGCCGGCGGGAAGAAGGGCTCCGCGATGCTCGGCGACGAGATGATCGACGAGGCCTCCCGCAAGATGGCCCTGGTCATCTCCGGCAAGGGCCGCGCCGCCGGTATGCAGCGCACCACCAAGTTCGACATCCCGGAGGCCTGAGAACCATGCAGTTCGGCCGTACCTACGAAGAGTTCGAAGTCGGTGCCGTTTACAAGCACTGGCCGGGAAAGACGGTCACCGAGTACGACGACCACCTTTTCTGTCTGCTCACGATGAACCACCATCCGCTGCACATGGATGTGAATTACGCCGAGAACACGACGGACTTCGGCAGGAACGTCGTCGTCGGCAATTACATCTACTCGCTGCTGCTGGGCATGTCCGTGCCGGACGTCTCGGGCAAGGCCATCGCCAACCTGGAGATCGAGTCGCTGCGGCACGTGGCGCCGACCTTCCACGGCGACACGATCTACGGCGAGACCACGGTGCTCGACAAGACCCCGTCGAAGTCGAAGAACGACCGCGGGATCGTCTACGTCGAGACCAAGGGCTACAAGCAGGACGGCACGCTCGTGTGCGTCTTCCGCCGCAAGGTGATGGTCCCCACCGAGACGTACATCAAGGAGCGCGGCGGCGAGCAGCCCGGCCGCCCGGAGCTCAAGGAACAGGGGAAGTAGTCATGGCGCGACTCGCCCAGACCCACGGTCTGACCGATGTCCAGCAGGAGATCCTCGCCACCGTCCGGGACTTCGTCGACAAGGAGATCATCCCGGTCGCGACGGAGCTGGAGCACCGCGACGAGTACCCGCAGCAGATCGTCGACGGGCTCAAGGAGCTCGGCGTCTTCGGCCTGATGATCCCCGAGGAGTACGGGGGCCTGGGCGAGTCGCTGCTGACCTACGCGCTGTGCGTGGAGGAGATCGCGCGTGGCTGGATGTCGGTCTCCGGCATCATCAACACGCACTTCATCGTGGCGTACATGCTCAAGCAGCACGGCACGCAGGAGCAGAAGGAGTACTTCCTCCCGCGGATGGCGGCCGGCGAGACGCGCGGCGCCTTCTCGATGTCGGAGCCGGGCCTCGGCTCGGACGTGTCCGCGATCACGTCGAAGGCGGTCAGGGACGGCGACGAGTACGTCCTCAACGGCCAGAAGATGTGGCTGACGAACGGCGGCACGTCCACGCTGGTGGCCGTTCTCGTCCGAAGTGACGAAGGACACCCGGAGGGCACGGCCCCCCACAAGTCGATGACGACCTTCCTCGTCGAGAAGGAGCCCGGCTTCGGAGAGGTCCGTCCGGGCCTCACGATCCCCGGGAAGATCGACAAGATGGGTTACAAGGGCGTCGACACGACCGAACTCATCATGGACGGACTGCGCATTCCGGCCAATCGTGTCCTCGGCGGGGCCACCGGCCGAGGGTTTTACCAAATGATGGACGGCGTCGAGGTCGGCCGCGTCAACGTGGCGGCCCGTGGCTGCGGCGTCGCGCAGCGTGCTTTCGAACTCGGTGTCTCTTATGCCCAGCAACGTCACACTTTCGGCAAGCCGATCGCCCAGCACCAGGCGATCCAGTTCAAGCTGGCCGAGATGGCTACCAAGGTCGAGGCCGCGCATGCCATGATGGTGAATGCAGCACGCAAAAAGGACTCCGGGGAACGAAACGACCTCGAAGCAGGGATGGCGAAGTACCTCGCCTCCGAGTACTGCAAGGAGGTCGTCGAGGATGCCTTCCGCATCCACGGTGGATACGGGTTCTCGAAGGAGTACGAGATCGAGCGCCTCTACAGGGAGGCCCCGATGCTGCTCATCGGTGAAGGTACCGCCGAGATCCAGAAAATGATCATTGGTCGTCGGCTGCTCGAGGAGTACCGATTCCAGGGTTGATTGTCGCTTTTGAGTCGGTTCGGCCGCGAAGAAGATCACACCCTGTGTTCGTCTTCCGGCCGTCGACTCGGTTCCTGGCTTGCCCAGTTGCGCCCCGCAACCGATAGCATCGCCGGAAAGCCGCCGTCCCCCGTTGCCAGTGCGGCATCATCCGCTACGAAGGTCATCCATGCCCCACAGCCAAACCTCTGCACACCGCGACAGCCTCTCCGGCGTACGCCTCGCGCGCGGAGCATCGCCGTGGCTCCTCCCGACCGTCGCCACCGCGGCGCTCAGCCTCGTGCGCGCGCGCAAGTCGAGGCGTGCCGCGGCCATCGCCGTGCCGACCACCGCGCTCGCGGCCGGCATGCTGTGGTTCTTCCGCGACCCCGAGCGCGAGATCGCTCAGGGCCGGGTCATCTCCCCCGCCGACGGTGTGGTGCAGAGCATCATGCCGTGGAAGGACGGACGCACCCGGGTCGCCATCTTCATGAGCCCGCTGAACGTCCACGTCAACCGCGCGCCGCTGGCCGGCACGGTGACGTCGGTGGAGCACATCCCCGGTGGGTTCGTTCCGGCGTTCAACAAGGAGAGCGAGAACAACGAGCGCGTTGTCTGGCACTTCGACACCGAGCTCGGCGACATCGAGATGGTCCAGATCGCGGGCGCCGTCGCCCGGCGGATCGTCCCGTACATCCCGCAGGGGACGAAGGTCGAGCAGGGTGACCGTATCGGTCTGATCCGCTTCGGTTCGCGCGTCGACATCTACCTCCCCGAGGGTGTCGAGGTCGCGGTCGAGGTCGGCCAGGCCACCACAGCGGGGGTGACTCGCATTGACCGTGATTGATCCCGACACACGGGCCGCCGAGTGGGTCGCCGACAGCGAGTCGGAGACCGCCGAGGACGCCGAGGAGATGCCGCTGTCGTTGAGGCTGTCCATAGCGGACGCCCTCACGCTCGGTAACGCCACGTGCGGCTTCATGGCGGTGTACTTCACCACCACCGGCATCCTCATCCCGCACCTGACGGGCAGCAGCGAGTCCGGCATGGCGCGCAACAGCGCCGCCACCGCCGTGATCCTGATGCTCGCCGCGGCGATCTTCGACCTCTTCGACGGCATCGTGGCGCGCAAGCTCCGCAGCTCGCCGATGGGCGCCGAGCTCGACAACCTGTCGGACCTGATCAGCTTCGGTCTGGCCCCGGCCTACTTCGTGCTCGTGTACGGCATGGTCGCGGACGACGCGCAGCAGAAGGTCTCGGCGGTGGCCGCGATCGTGGTCCTGCTGGCCGTGGTGCTGAGGCTCGCCAGATTCTCGTGCGTAACGATGAAGGACGGCATGTTCCAGGGCATGCCGAGCCCGTTCGGCGCGCTGACGGTCGTCTCGATCGTGCTTCTGGAGCTGCCCTTCATCCCGACGCTGCTCGCGATCATCGGAGTGGCGTGGCTGATGGTCAGCCGGGTCGAGTACCCGAAGCCGCGGGGCGTCCTCGCGGTGGCGATGCTCAGCTGGATCGTCGGCGCGATGGCCATGCTGGCCGCCTGGGCGTTCGACGCACCGGGCGGGGCGTTCCTGCTCCAGACCGGCTGCGCGCTCCAGGTCGTGCTGGGCGCCGTGATCCCCCTCTTCGCGACGGCCCGCCGGGTGAACACCTTCCGCGGCAACCGGCGTGAGAGCCGGGAGGCGCGGGCGGCGCAGCTGCCGTAGCGGACGGTGTACGCAAGGGGCCCGGGAGGCGAATCGCCTCCCGGGCCCCTTCGCGTCCCCAGGACACCCCCTAGACGCGCTTGTAGTAGAGCGTCGTGGCGCACAGGGTGCCGCCAGGGTCGGCGGCGAAGTCCGGGATGGTCCCGGCGGGGGTCCAGCCCGCTCCCCGGTAGAGGCGCTCGGCCGGGCTGCCGGTCTGGGTGTCCAGGACGAGCAGGCGCAGGCCGGTGGCCGCCGCGTGGGCCTCGGCCGCGGCGAGCAGACGGCGCCCGAGACCCCGGCCGCGGGCGGAGCGGTGGACGAGGAGCCGGGCGATCTCGCCGCGGTGCCGGCCGTTGGCCGCGCCGACACGGACGAGGGTGACGACTCCGGTGACGCGGCCGTCGGGCCCGTGGGCGGCCCAGACGTCCCGTACGCCCCGCGCCGCCTCCTCGGCGACGCCTCTCCACCAGGAGGCCGCGTCGGCGGGGTCCAGGGGCGCCAGGAAGCCGACGGAGGCCCCGCCGTCCACGGCGTCCACGAGGAGCGCGGCGAGTCCGGCGGGGGCCTGGGCGTGTACGGCCTCCGGCGCGAGCCGCTCCACGACGTCGAGCCGCCGCTCCAGGCAGAGCAGGTCGGGGCGGTCGTCCCAGGAGTCGACGGTCTCGAAGCCGAGGCTCCGGTAGAGGGCGAGCGGCTCCTCCCGCCCGTCCCAGACGGTGAGGCGCACCGAGCGGACGCCGGACGCCTCGGCGCGGCGCAGCGCCTCGGCCATCAGCGCCCTCGCGATCCCCTTCCGGCGGGCCCCGGGCTCCACCCAGAGCCGCTTGATCTCGGGCGCGCGGCCCTCGCGGGGCGCCTTGAGGACGACGCAGCCGGCCGGCGCGTCCGCGCCGGGCGGAGTGGCGAGCAGGACGGTGTCCGCGGCGAAGGCGGCGGCCGGGTCCTCGGCCTCGGCCCGGTATACGGCCGGGAGCTCGGCGACGGTCGCCACGACCGCCCCCTTCCCGGCCTGGTTGACCAGGTGGTAGGCGCCGAGCAGGGCGGGGAGGCGGGGGTGGGAGCGGTTCTCCTCGATGTGTGCGGCAGTCATGGGGAGAGCTTCACACCACCGTGTTTCCGGCAGATGACGCTCTCCTCCGCCGCCCGGCGCCGCCCCGGCGTTGTGGGCCCGCGCCCGCCCCGTTGTGGGCAATCGTTCCGCAGGGCGGAACGGGTGGGCACAACGGACGGCGCCCCGCGCCGGGCCTAGGCTCCCGCGCCTGAACCCGCACCGACAGG
>NZ_JBHWFF010000029.1:0-8090 GCF_042733785.1 Streptomyces sp. NPDC059695
CCGCGGGGGCGGCCGCCCCCCCCCACCCCCGGTGCCCCCCCCCGTTGGGTGTACCCTCGCGGCCCCCCCCCGGGGCGGCCCCCCGGCCTCCTTCTCGTACGGGAACGCCCGGGCGCCGCCTCAGGTACGGGTCGCCAGCTCGAACCAGACCACCTTGCCGCCCGAGAGGCGGGTCGCACCCCACCGCCGGGCGAGCCGGTTCACCAGGAAGAGCCCGCGCCCGCCCTCGTCCGTGTCGCGCGCCCGCCGCTGCCTCGGCAGCTGCGGGGAGTCGTCGCCGACCTCGCAGCGCAGCACGTCCGTCCGGAGCAGCCGCAGCGTCACCGGCCGCTCCGCGTACCGCACGGCGTTCGTCACGACCTCGCTGATCAGCAGCTCGACCGAGTCCGTCAGCTCCTCCAGGTCCCAGCGGGCCAGCGCCCGCCGGGCGAGCCGCCGGGCCCGGCCCGGGGCCGCGTCCTCCGGTTCCAGGAACCAGTACGCCACGTCGCTCGGCGCGATCCCGTCGAACCGGGCCGCGAGCAGAGCGATGTCGTCGTCCCGGTCGCCCGGACCCAGCATGTCGAGGACGTCGTCGCAGAGCGCCTCCAGGGGAGGCGAGTGGTCCGGACCCGTCAGCTGCGCGGTCGCCGCGAGGCGCTCCCGCAGCTGCTCGATCCCGGTCCACACGTCCCGCAGCCGGGACTCGACGAGACCGTCCGTATAGAGGAGCAGCGTGGCGCCCGCCGGGGCGTCCAGCTCCACCGCCTCGAAGTCCACCCCGCCGACCCCGATCGGGGCGCCGGGCGGCACCCGCAGCACCTCGGCGCGGCCGCCCAGGTGAAGCAGTATCGGCGGCGGATGACCCGCGTTGGCGACGGTGATCCGGTGCGAGACCGGGTCGTACACCGCGTACATGCAGGTCGCCATCCGGTTCTCGCCGAGCCGCTGCGCCTGCTCGTCCAGGTGGTGCAGGACCTCCTGCGGGGGCAGGTCGAGACCGGCCAGGGTCTGCGCCGTGGTGCGCAGCTGGCCCATGATCGCCGCCGAGGTCATGGAGTGGCCCATGACGTCGCCGACGACGAGGGCGACCCTGCTGCCGGGCAGCGGGATCGCGTCGTACCAGTCGCCGCCGACCCGGGCCGTCTCCGCCGCCGGCAGATAGCGCGAGGCGAGCCGGACACCGGTCGGCTGCGGCAGCGAGTCCGGCAGCATCGTCCGCTGGAGCTCGTCCGCGATGTACGCCTCGCGACCGTACAGCACGGCCTTGTCGATGCCGAGCGCCGTGTGGGTCGCCAACTGGGCCGCCACGAGCAGGTCGTTCGGCTCGAAGCCGGCCCGCTCGGGGCGGCGCAGGAACACCGCGGCGCCGATCACCCGGCGCCGGCCGCGCAGCGGCGCGAGGACCGCGCGCAGCCCGCCGGGCAGCGGGTGCTCGGGGCCGAGCAGCTCGGTCAGCGCCGCCTTCGCGGCCGCGGAGTCGCCGAAGACCGGCCGCACCCCGCGCAGCACCTCGGCCAGCGCCCCGCCGCCCCGCACCTCGCAGAGTTCGGCCGCGGGGGTCGGATCCGGATCGGGTACGAGGACGAGCTCCTCGCCCTCCGCATCGCTTAACCGGAGCCGGTCGGTACGGCGCAGCCGCAGCACGAACGGCGCCACCGGCCGCTCGTCGCCCACCGGGAGCGGGTCGCGGAGGTAGACCAGGATCTCGTCGGAGAACGTCGGCACGGTGGCGCGGCACAGACCGAGGACGATCTCGTCCAGGTCGATGCCGCGCGCGATGCGCCGGGTCGCGGCCCCGACGAACCGCAGCCGGTCGCCCTCCCGGCGTGCGACGCCGTCCCCGGCGCGGGCTCCGCCGCCGGGTGGCTGCGGGGAGACGGCGACGGCCACGGCGCCGGGGGAGCCGGGGCCGCCGGGGCGGTCCGCTCCGCCGGGGGCGGCCGGGCGCTGCGCACCGCCCGGGGTGCCCGGGTGGCCGGTGCCGCCGGGGGCGTCCTGCGCGGGCGCGTCCTGGGCAGGGGCCGTGGGGCCGCCCGGCTGGGCGGGCACGTCGGAGGGCAGGCCGGCCGCCTCCTGGCGAGGGCGCGCGCGTTCCTGCGACCGGGCAGCCAGGGGCTGCCGGCCTTCGTGGGAGGTGGGATGCTCCGTCACGCGTGGGATTCCGTCCGTCCGGGCCGGTGGTGCGATGCACTCGCTCTTCTCGCCGATGCCGCGCCTTCGGCGGGGATAAACCCCTCGTATGCAGCGGATGTGGACGTTCTGCGAGCCGCGGCAACGGCAGGGGTCGGAACACCCGGGCGCACGTCCGGCACTGCTCTCCCCCTCGTGGATGACTTCTGATCAGGTCCTGTGCTGTGCTGAGTCTTTGACGTGTTGTCCGGTCGGTCTGACGTGGTGTTCGGTCCGTCTCTGCCGTGCGGAGGACGATCCTACGTTTGAACCCCGGGGGCGCATCAAGGGTCTCACGGCGCCGTGTGCGCCGGAGTGCGATCCCAGTCCGCCGGCAGCTCCGGAACCCGCCACGCCGGATCGGGCCGCCAGTCCTCCCAGCCGTCCGCGAACGGCGTCCCCCACCGCTTGATCCGCTCCACCGCCCGCTCCCCGGCCGCGCGCACCCGGGCGGCCTGCGGCGGGCTCATGAGGCCGGACCGCTGGGCCTGCGCGAACTCGTCCTCGTCCCGCCACAGCCAGCTGTGGTCGGGGTAGACGGAGATGTCGAGGAAGTGGTCCTCGGAGTCGACGCCGCCGGACCAGCGGACCCGCGGCTCCTCGAGGTTCACGTACCAGCTGCGGAAGCGCCAGCCGCGCTCCCAGAACAGCCAGACCGACCACGGCTCGCCGGGCCGGGCCAGCTTCAGCACCCCGCTGCCCGCCCAGCGCGTGCGCTCGGTGGTGCGCGGGGAGGTGTAGCGGGTGGCGAGCGGCTCCTCGTGGACGGCGGTGCCGTCGGTGAGCACGGGACGGACGCACTCGGTGCCGGGCGCCATCCAGACCGCGAGCAGCTCCGGCGTGTCCTGGACGACCGTCACCGGCCGGCAGATGTGCACGTCTCCGGTGCCGTTGCCGCGGTAGCGCCAGAGGATGTGCTCCCCCGGCGCCCAGTGCTGTGAGCCGTCCGATCCTGTCATGCGCAGATCTTAGGGGCGCGCTCCCACGACCGCTGCGGCACAGATCACGGAGGAGTCGGCTACCGGCCGGACGCTACCGGCCGGTCACCGGCCCTGGACGCGGGCCGTCCGCGGCTCGCCCGGCCGTCCTACGGGTGCGTCATCCGCAGCACGTCCAGCGCCTCGTCCAGCTGCTCGACGGTGAGGTCGCCCCGCTCGACGTAGCCGGACTCCAGCACCACCTCGCGGATGGTCCTGCGCTCGGCGAGCGACTTCTTGGCGACCTTGGCGGCCTCCTCGTAGCCGATGTACTTGTTCAGCGGGGTGACCACGGACGGCGAGGACTCGGCGTACTCGCGGGCCCGCTCCACGTTCGCCGTGATCCCGTCCACCGTGCGGTCGGCGAGCAGCCGGGAGGCGTTGGCGAGCAGCCGTACGGACTCCAGGAGGTTCTTGGCCATCACCGGCAGCATCACGTTGAGCTCGAAGTTCCCGGCCGCGCCGGCCACCGCCACCGTGGTGTCGTTTCCGGTCACCTGCGCGGCGACCATCAGGACCGCCTCGGGGATCACCGGGTTCACCTTGCCGGGCATGATCGAGGAGCCGGGCTGGAGGTCGGGGAGGTTGATCTCGGCGAGGCCGGTGCGCGGGCCGCTGGCCATCCAGCGCAGGTCGTTGGAGATCTTGGTGAGGGAGACGGCGATGGTCCGGAGCTGCCCGGACGTCTCCACCAGGGCGTCGCGGGCTCCCTGGGCCTCGAAGTGGTCGCGGGCCTCCGTCAGCGGCAGCCCGGTGGCGCGGGCGACCTCGGCGATGACGGCCGCCGAGAACCCGGCCGGGGTGTTGATGCCGGTGCCCACCGCCGTACCGCCGAGGGGGAGTTCGGCGAGCCGGGGGAGGGCCGCGCGCAGCCGCTCCGCGCCGTACCTGACCTGCGCCGCGTAGCCGCCGAACTCCTGGCCCAGGGTGACCGGGGTGGCGTCCATCAGGTGCGTACGGCCGGACTTCACCACCGACGCGAATTCGGCCGATTTTCGCTCCAGGGAGGCGGCCAGGTGATCGAGGGCCGGGATCAGGTCGCGGGTGACGGCGCCGGTGGCCGCGATGTGGATGGAGGAGGGGAAGACGTCGTTCGACGACTGCGAGGCGTTGACGTGGTCGTTGGGGTGGACCTCGACTCCCCCGGGGAGCCGCTCGGTGGCGAGGGTGGCGATCACCTCGTTGGTGTTCATGTTGGACGAGGTGCCCGAGCCGGTCTGGAAGACGTCCACGGGGAAGTGCTCGTCCCAGCGCCCCTCGGCGACCTCCTCCGCCGCCGAGACGATCGCCTCCGCGCGGTCCTTCCCGATCACCCCGAGCTCGGCGTTGACCTTGGCGGCTGCGGCCTTGATCCGGGCCAGGGCCTCGATGTGGGCGCGCTCCAGGCGCTGTCCGGAGACCGGGAAGTTCTCCACGGCCCGCTGGGTCTGGGCCCGCCACTTGGCGTGTGCGGGGACCCGCACCTCACCCATGGAGTCGTGCTCGATCCGGTATCCGTCGTCGTTGCTCATGGTCGGTCAACCTCCTGAAAAAGATGAGCACTTCTCTTGTTCGATGTATTCCCAAGGCGCGTACCGGCCAGTAGAAACCGTGGGTAACCCCATTTCCAGGAGGCGCAGTGAAGCGCACCAGGTACAGACTCCGCTGGCCCGTCGCGGCCGTCGCGGCCGTCGCCGCCGCCGCGGCGGCCCTCGGCAGCATGACCGCCGCCGCCCCCGCCGGCGCGGCCGACACGAGCACAACGGCCGGAATCACCTCCGTACCGCTCTCCCCCGAGCTGGAGGCGATCCGGGCGGCCGAGGCCACCAGGATCTACGGCAGCCCCGAGGAGCGCCCGCTCGCCCAGCGCAGGACCGGCCTGATCTCCCTCGGCGACAGCGAGATCTCCGGCGAGGGCGTCGGCACGTACGAGTCGCCCACCAACGGGCCCACCAACTGGTGCCACCGCTCCCCGGACGCCGCCATCCACCGCACCGGGATCCCCGCGGACCTCACCTTCAACGTCGCCTGCTCCGGCGCCTACACCGGGAACATCCGGATCGGCGGCTCCAAGCAGTACGCCGACGAGCTCGTCCAGAGCGACAACCTCGCGGTCAAGGCCCGCAACACCCGCATCAAGATGGTGCTGCTCGTCGCCGGAGCCAACGACGACCTGCAGTTCGGGCCCGTCATGACCGACTGCGTCCAGCGGTTCGTGCTCAGCCAGGGCACCTGTGAGCCCAAGTACGCCCCCGGCTGGCAGGCCCGCGTCGACGCGCTCGTCCCCAAGGTCGAGCAGACGGTCCGCGACCTCAAGACCGTCATGCGCGACGCCGGATACGCCGACGGCGACTACAAGCTCGTCGTCATGGGCTACCCCAGCCCGATCGGCCCCGACTTCCACGACAACCCGAACTTCCCCGGCAAGCTCTCCTGCGGCGGCATGGGATACGACTCCGACACCAAGTGGGGCCGCAACACCGCCGTGCCCGCCTTCGAGCGCGGCATGCGCAGGATCGCCGCCGACACCGGGGCCACCTTCCTCGACAACTCGCGCCTCTTCCACGGCCACGAGGTCTGCATGGAGGACACCTGGGCCCGGGGCCTCTACATCGACCTCTCCAAGCCCGGCGGCCTCGACGAGAACTCCGTCCGCCAGTCCTTCCACCCGAACAGGAGCGGCCACGGCGCCTTCGCCTCCTGCCTGACCCAGATCTACAACTCGGGTCTGCGCGAGGCGAGCTGCGCCGACGTCAACTCCTCCGGCACCCCGGCGCTCTTCCCGGTCGCCTGGGACGACGCGTACAAGCCGCTGAAGAACCAGGCCACCGGAGACTGCCTGGACGTCAACGCCTCCGAGTCGGCCAACGGCACCGCCGTCCTCGGCTGGGACTGCCACGGCGGCCGCAACCAGGGCTGGTGGTACGACTCCGCACGGCAGACCGTCCACACCCAGCTCACCCAGGACCGCTGCCTGGACGTGCCGGGAGCGGTCTACCAGGCGGGCAAGGCCCTCATCGTCTGGAACTGCGGCGGTGCGGCCAACCAGAAGTTCGTCCGTGACGGCGCGACCGTCCGGCCCGCCGCCGCGACCGGGCTCTGCCTCACCCAGGGCGCCGCGAAGGAGCCGGTCCGGCTCCAGAACTGCGACGGCTCCACGAAGCAGAACTTCGTCTAGGAGCCCCACGCACGCCGTGGCCCCTCGTCCGGTGCGGGACGGGGGGTCACGGTCCTTCCGGGAGGGCCTTAGCCGCTGCCAGTTCCTCGGAGCGCCCTCCCCGGAGCGGGTTCGTCAGAGCGCCTTCGCCGTGGTCCTCGCCAGCTCGTACGCCGGGAGCATCGCCCGGTGCTCGCCGGTGTCGAGGCCGCCGAGGTGGACGATGACCGTCGCCTCCGGAGTGGAGACGGCGAAGGCCCGCTCCTCCTTCGACTCCTCCGTGAGCCCGTCGCGGACGGTGTAGGTCACCTCGGTCGCGGGCAGCGCGCCCGCCGTCGTCTCCCGGTAGGAGACCGCCGCACTCCCCTTCTCCGCCTTCACGAAGCCTTCGAGGGCCGCCCGGGCAGGGCCCTTCGGGGCCGTCCAGACCCGCAGGTAGCCGACGTGCCCCGACGGCTTCGCGTCGACCTCGCAGCGGACGGTGGCGGGCCCCTGCCGGGTGAGCACCGCGAACTCCGGGTCCTCCGGGTCCTCGATCGCCTCCGGCTCCCAGCCCTCCGCGAGGGCGAACGAGACGGGCAGCGCGCAGGCGGAACCCGGACCGCCGAGGGTCCCGGCCGCGGCCGGGACGGCGGGTTCCCGCGGTGCGCCGGCCCGCACCGGCGCGTCGGGCTCCGGGGTCGTCGCGGGCGTCCCGCAGGCGGTCAGCAGCCCGGCCGCCACCAGGGCGGCGGGGAGGGCGGCCGTGCGGATCGGACGTGCTCTCAGTGGCATGGCGCCATGATCCCCGACCCGGAGGCCCGGCACTGCTCCGGACGGGCGAATCCCGGGCGGCCGTCGGACAATGAAGCGTGCCGAGGGGGACCCCAGCCCAGGAGGCAGGACATGACCCGCAGCTTCAGGAGGACCGGTCTCCGGAGGATCGGCGTGCTCGGCGCCTGCACGGCCGCGGCCGTCTCCTTCACGGCCGTCGCGCCGGCTCAGGCGGCGTCCCCGGCGCAGGCCGCCGACGGGTTCGAGTTCACGCTCTACGCCAAGGAGGTCCCCGGCGGCGGGGCGAGCCCGAGCGGGCAGACGCCCAAGGTCGGTGACGTCTTCACCTCCGCCGACGACCTCTACAGGACCAAGGGCGGCGACAAGGTCGGCCGCGACGGGGTCACCTGCGCCGTGGTGCGCGTGTCCGGGGACCAGGCCGACGCGAACTGCGTCGGCACCTTCGTCCTGAACGGCGGGCCGGGCGGGCAGCTCGCCGCCCAGGCCCTCGTCACCTTCGACGTCTCCAACCAGGCGCCGGCCGCGTACGACATCGCGGTGACCGGCGGCACCGGAGACTTCAAGCAGGCACGCGGATACGTCCGCGCCACCCCCGACGGGGACTACCAGCAGATGCAGTTCCACATCACCACGCGCTGACCACCCCGGGAACCAGGGGCCGCTACGACAGCTTGCCGCCGTAGTCCGGGAGCTTGAAGGTGCGCTCGGCGTGGCCGCCGACGAGGTCGGTCGTGTTGTTGCCGATGTTCGCGATGATCGTGTAGCCCTTGGCCTCGATCTCGGCGCGCTTCTCGGTCTTGTACGCGCTGACCTCGGAGAACAGGTCGGGCAGCGAGCGCACGTAGAGACCGTCGACCGGGTAGCCGGCCTTCTTCAGGTTCCAGTCGGTCAGGGACTGGATGATCCCGGGGCGGGCGGTCACGAAGAAGACGGCCACCCCGCGCGCGTGGGCGTGGGGGGGGGGCGCCCAGACCGGCGCGATTTAGGGGGTGGGGGGCTAAGAGATGAGGGTTGAGTGAGATTGAAGGTGGTAGGTGTGTGTGTTTGTTTGG
>NZ_JBHWFF010000029.1:8100-87694 GCF_042733785.1 Streptomyces sp. NPDC059695
GGGGCGTGAGTCTCGCGCCGCGCGCTGCTCGCGGCGGGGGTCGGGGGGGGGGGGGGCCCCCCCCCCCCCCCCCCCCCGCGCGGGGGGCGGGGGCGCCCCCCCCCCCCCCCCCCACGTCCGCGATGGCCGGGGTCGGCAGCTCCCAGAAGGGGTGGAAGTCCGTCTCCAGGGAGCTGTTGTCGATGTCGAGGACGATGGCCTGCTTCTCGCCGCCGGCGTTCTCGGCGCGCGCCTCGATGTACGGGCGGGCCTCGGCGACGACGGCGGCGACGTCGCGGCGCCAGGTCGCGTAGTCGACGTGCGCGAGGGCCGCGGCCGAGGTGATGTGCGTGTCGGGGTCGGCGGCGGAGGCCGCGGGCGCGGGACCGACGACGAGGAGGGCCGTCAGGCCGAGGGCGGTGGTGGCCGTGGCGGTGGCCTTGGCGGAGGGCATGGGGGGCTCCCGAGTGGTCGACCGGCTCAGTGGTTGACATGCTCGCGCCCCATACTGGCCAGTAGGCGACGGGAAGGCTACCGGTCGGTAGCGACTTTCTGAGCGGAGATCGACGAAGCCCCCGGTCCGGCGGACGGACCAGGGGCTTCGCGGGGGACCTGCGTACGGCGGGGCCGGCCGTACGAACGGGCTCGACCCTGCGTGCGCGGTGGGGCCGGTCGTACGACGGGCTCGATGCTGCGTACGGCGGGGTCGAGCCGTACGCAGGGCTCGACCGGGCTACGGAATCAGCCGGACCCCGGGTTCAGCCGGACTCCGGGTTCGGCCGGACTCCGGGATCAGCCGGACCCCGGGATCAGGCGAGACCGGGGCCGCGCACCGGGATGTGCGTGAACGTCGGCTCCGGCGCCGGGTTCTGGAAGAAGTCGTTTGGCTTGTTCATCCAACGTGAACCCTCATGCGATCCTGCGCATGATCTCTAATCCGAGGGTCCTGGGCGCCGTGCGACTGTCGATCCTGAAGGACGACACGACCAGCCCTGAGAAGCAGCGTCACGCCGTCGAGCACTGGGCGACCGGCCCCGCCGTCGACGGGCGGGTGGTGGGGTGGGCCGAGGACCTGGATGTGTCCGGAGCGATGCACCCCTTCAAGCGCCCCGGGCTCGGCCCCTGGTTCGAAGAGCGCGCAGACGAGTGGGACGTGTTGGCGGTGTGGAAGCTCGACCGCCTCAGCAGGAAGGCGGGGCACTTCGCCGAGGTCTTCGAGTGGTGCCAGAAGCACGGCAAGGCAATCGTGTCCGTGACCGAGGGCATCGACATGTCCACCCCGATGGGGAAGATGTTCGCCCAGATCATCGCGGCCTTCGCCGAAGGCGAGTTGGACACCATCCGCGCCCGTGCCCTCTCCGGGTCGGCCGCGCGGAAGGCGAAGGGTGTGTGGATCGGCGGCGTGGAGCCGTACGGCTACCACTTCGAGCGGCAGGAGGACGGCGGCAAGAAGCTCGTCCAGGACGAAACCTATGCGGAGTTGTTCCGGGAAATCACTACGCGGCTGCGGGGGGACTGGACGGCCTACAAGATCGCGCATGATCTGAACAATCGGGGAGTTCCGACGTGGCGGGATCATCTTCGGATCACGAAGGGAGAAGAGCCGAGGGGAATCTCTTGGACGGCGAATGCCATTCGGGCCATCATTATGAATCCCACGGTCGCCGGCATCTACACGCACAAGGGTGAAAACGTCGTCGACGAGAACGGCGAGAACGTGCGGATCACCGATCACCCCCTGATGGACTTCACGGAATGGTCCGAGCTTGTGGCCACCTTGAAGAGTGACCGTCAGGTACGACGAGCTACGCCGTCCCGGTCGATGCTGGGGGGCGTGGCTGTCTGCAAGAACTGCGGTGGCCGTATGTCCTCGAACAAGAAGATCAAGTCCAGTGGTCGAGTGCACCATTACTACAGCTGCAACAACGTGAACATGGGGACCTGCCCCTATCCCAGCCGTATCCGTCGCGAACATCTCGACCAGGCCGTTGACCAGTTCGTCAATGTGACTCTCGGCCCGCTGCCGGTAATGGAGCGGGTGAAGAATTCCATCAGTCAAGCCAAGATCGAGCTTTCCGAATCCGAGGCTACGTTGGACAGGCTGGAAACGGATTACCGTGCCGGACGATACAAGAGCGACGTTCAGATCGAACGGTATTGGACTCAGCATGAATCCCAGTCCGTCAAGGTGGAGCGCTTGAGGAATGAGATCAAGAGCGCCGAGGCTGCCCCTACGTGGAGGGAGACGGGGCGAACCTATACCGAAGAATGGGCCGTCAAGGATGATGAGCAGAAGCGCGTATTCCTGCAACGGCACGGCATCACCGTGACGGTGGGAATCGCCGAAGACGAAAGTCGTCGCGTAACCTGCAAGATGCCTGAGCTTGCAGAGATCGCCGAGGAAACCGGACTTCAGATCCCGGAAGGGTATCTCTGGAAGGAACCAATTTCTGAGTACTCCTTCCCTGCTCGGGTTGCCTCTGTGCGAAAGTAGCGCCGGGTGTACGAATGCGAGCCCCACCGTGTGTCCACACGGTGGGGCTCTTTTGTTTCTTCCGAGCGTGCCGTTCGGGGCAGCGTTTAAACGGTCTCCTTGAAACCGCCAGGTACTCAGGCTTATACAGGGTTCGCCGACAACGACCGAAGGACATTGATTGATCAGCTTTGGCGGTAACGCCCCGTGGGGGGCGGTCTCTCAACTCGACTGTCGGGCGAAAGCCCGCGACCCTCGTATACGCCCGCTGGCGTTCCGGGTCTACTTCGCTGCCCTCGGCTGGGGAAACCGTCTGGGGCACGCTGAGTTCGCCGAGGGCGCCCTAGCGTCCATCCTGGGCGCCGAGGGTGCCCCGCTGACCAAGCAGGCCGTACAGAAGGGCATCACGGCCGCCAAGGCCCTTGGGCTGGTCGCGGACGACTCCGGGGCCCGTTGCCTGGTTCTGCCGCAACACCACTTCCAGAACGGCGGCAAGGGCGCCGCGTCCTGTCGGGTGCACGCCCTTCGGACCTCCACGT
Organism: Streptomyces sp. NPDC059695; assembly: GCF_042733785.1. NCBI lineage: Bacteria > Bacillati > Actinomycetota > Actinomycetes > Kitasatosporales > Streptomycetaceae > Streptomyces > Streptomyces sp. NPDC059695. Next base: position 11,092 of record NZ_JBHWFF010000029.1, read on the forward strand.
AACCCTGCCCGGGGCACCGCGTATCCCTAGCGGGATTACCAATCTTTCTCTGACCTGCGGATACGTTCGCTTCCTCTCTATCTCTTTTAGTCATCCCCTGACCGAACAACGGGAGACCAGGCAGAGAGGTAGCAACACAACGCCCTGGCGATCGAGCCAGGGCTATTGAGATCAGTAGTAGAACCTTGCCCGCTCCGGCTCTTACGGCCGGAGCGTTCTTAGTCTCCTTGGCCGAGGCTGAAGGCCGAGGAGAGAACGACTGATAGAAGGCACCCGAGCGAGGGTGCCTTGAATAAGTACTGAAGCCTAGGCCGCGTTCGGCGGCCTTCTTCTCTCTATCTGATATCTGAGGCCGGCGACGGCCGACCATGGGATTTCAACCCGCCAAGGCTTCAACCTGCCTAGGCAGTGAAGCGCATTTCAGTTTGCTTCCGGCGTAGACGTGTCTTCAGCGGACGTCTCATGGGAGTCAAGTAGTCCACCGAAGTGGCCGAATGCCCAGTCGTCAAGCATGGCTGGGTAGGCGTCTACCAGTGCCCTCGGCACCGGCTGATTCGGCTCGTCAATATGAAAGCACCATTGAGATACGACATTGTCACCACCGGCAAGTTCGGCCACGGCTGAGCGTAGACGAACGGCCTGCGCCAGGATGCCGTTCATCCTTGCTTCCATCACGGAACCGGTTGAGGCGCCTTCATGCGCAATGAAATTGCGCGCCTTTCTTGCTCGATCGAGCAGGTCAAAGTCAGAAGTATGCGATCCTAGCGAAGAGCTCGCTAGATCTTTCAGCGTGTTTCCAAGCATCTTTTTCGAAGGCAGGCTGGAGATGATCTCTTGAAGCTCCAAGATTGGATCAGCTTGTGTTGCCTCGACGAAGTGCTTCATGCACAACACGTATTGGCATTTTGATTCGAACGAATTGGCCAAGTGAAGTGCCCGGCCAGCTGAGAAGAAGAGTGCATCTAGCAACTGCGGTTCACGCGGCTGCAAGTACCCAAGTGACCATCCCATGAGCTCTACGGTACCGGGCTAGTCAAGGGATTTTTGGTTGCTTCCAGAGGGGGAGGGGGATCCAAAAGGATCCGGGCGCCCTTCTCCGCACCCGCCGTCTTCCCTCTACGCGAACGCGCGGGGGTTAGCCCAAAGTCGTGGGACCGAATTCCGCCTAGGTCAAGATCGAATTGTGACGGGCATCACGCGATTGCGACGCAAGAATCGCGCAAGTAACGGGTCTATAGGGAGTGAAGTAAGAAACCTTCGGTTCCTTTCAGGTCGGGACCGGAGAGCGGCACGGGCGGTGTTGCTGAGGTGGGTAGGTCCATGGTTTGCCTCCAGAGGTCATGTGGCCTGCCCACCTCGCTTCCCGGCGACATGGCTTTGGGCCGAGTAGGGAACGAGGAATCATGAATGACGACGTCACGCTTCGATGCTGGGCTTGCTATAAGGAATTCAGCGTGAGGTACGGCCCTGGCGTCCTCGGCGCTACTGCGATTCGCAGTGCAAGTCCGTGGCGCGCATGGCAGCGCGCAAGCTCCGCTACAGGCGAACAGGGAACGGCTTCGTAGGACGTATGTCGCTACGAACTGAGCGTCCGGGAAGCCAGGAAATCGGCTACTCGTTCCACTTGTACATCAACGCCGATGGTCGAGATCTCGCGACTGTCCTTTCGGAACGCATCATCGAGTGCCAGCACAAGGCCGATGCCGCAATGCATGCAACGGCCAAGGCTGAATGGCTAAGGCACATTCGAGACCTTCAGTCGCTCATGACTGAATCTGAGTAATACCGCCCAACTTTTATCCGCCCCACCCGTCAGGGTGTCTGGGCGGTTTTTCATGGCCGCTTCCGGCCCGAACATCGAAGGAACAATTCTTGAAGACTGAGCTTCGCAAGATTTTTGATTCTGCCGAGTCCGAGGATCGCGGCCTTTCGGCCCGCGAGATTGCTGCCGTTATCAACTCCATTCCAGCCGAGGAACGCATGGCGCGCACTGAGATCCTGGCGGCCGTTAATGGCTCGGACGGCTCCGATTCTCCGGAGACCCGTAGGGCGATTGCCGAGACTCTGAAGTACATGGAGTATCGAGCCAATGAAGCCCGTGAGGATCGAGCGCGGGCCGATCGGGAGGCCGAGGTTCGCAACCTCGTAGCTGCACATTCGGCGATCCTGACCCCGGGCAGTGCTGAAAGCCCCAGCACTGAAGAGTGGCGTTCCCTGGTCCCGTCTCTGAGTGAGTACCGCGCTATTTCCGGCGGGGTGGCCTCCGAGGGCGGGTACACGGTCCCTTCGGAGATTTCCGGGAAGTACATCGACGCGCTGAAGGCGAAGTCCACGTTCCTGCGTGGCCTGCCGGAAGGCAGCGTTATCCCCTTCACGTCGGCCACGTTCTCGGTTCCTCAGCTCATCTCTTCCACGGGCGCCGACTATGTCGCCGAGGGGCAGACCATCCCCGAAGGTCAGATGGTTTGGGGAGAGGTCAAGTTCACCGCCAAGAAGATTGGCGAAGTCCAGTGGGCTTCGTCTGAAGTGCTCGAAGACAGTGCCGTTGATCAGCGGCGAGTGATCGCCGACAACCTTCTTCGTGACGCTTCCCTGAAGTTCGACGCCGACGCGTTCACCGGGGCCGCTGGGACCCCGATTCGGGGTGTCCTGTCTCAGGGTGTCTCTACGACTCTCGGCGCCGGAAAGGTCACGGTCACCTATGACGACCTGGCCGACGCCGTTGCCCGTATCGAGGCGACGAACGGCACCCCTTCGGTGGTGTGGGCGTCCGTGGATATGGCTGCGGCTCTCCGGAAGGAGAAGGCTGCCGGTTCCGGCGTCTACCAGGGCGGTTCCCCGACCGACGCCCCGGCGTCGACGGCTTGGGGTCTCCCGATCCTGCCGAGTGCGTTCCTCCCCGCTAAGACGTCGTTTCTTATGGCGTGATCGTTCGTTGATCCGTGCATGACGGATCTCGTTGAGCGACTGGTGCCGGACGAATTGTGGGTGCTGTTCAGGCGGGTGGTGCCACCGACGGAGGTGATACGTCCGCAGGGCGGTGGCCGACGCCGGACAGGTGACCGTGAGGCCCTGGCAGCGATCATCTTCGTGGCGACGTCGGGCTGCACCTGGCGACAACTGCCGCCGGTGTTCGGCCCGGCCTGGCCCACGGTCTACCGTCGGTTCGCCCAGTGGAGCCGGGACCGGGTCTGGGCGAGGCTCTACCGCGTGGTCCTTGACGAGCTCGGAGCGCGGGGCGAGCTGGACTGGTCGCGGTGCGCGATCGACTCCGTCAGCCTGCGGGCCGCAAAAGGGGGCCGCTGACGGGACCGAATCCGACCGACCGCGGCAAGTTGGGATCGAAGATCCACCTGATCACCGACCGGAACGGTCTGCCGCTGTCGCTGGGCATCTCCGGCGCGAACATGCACGACAGTCTGGGCCTGGAGCCGCTCGTGCGCGGCATCCCGCCGATCCGGTCCCGCCGCGGGCCCCGGCGCCGGAGGCCGGCGAAGCTGCATGCGGACAAGGGGTATGACTACGACCACCTGCGCCGATGGCTCCGCGAGCGCGGTATCCGCCACCGCATCGCCCGTAGGGGCGTCGAGTCCTCGCAGCGGCTGGGCCGGCACCGGTGGGTGGTCGAGAGAACCGTGTCCTGGCTGGCCGGCTGTCGGAGGCTCCACCGCCGCTATGAACGCAAAGCTGAACACTTCCTCGCGTTCGTCGGCATAGCCGCAGTCCTCATCGGCTACCGCCGACTGATCCGGTGAGTCGGTCGGTAGCAGCAGTCGGCCGGCACCGGTGATGTCAGTGACAGCTCGTAGGGTGCGCTGGGATTCGACGAGGAGGTTCGATGGGCTTTTCCGGTCATCTGGTCTTTGCACGCAGCCAGCGCCCACTGCTGGAAGCACCCATGTTCAACAGCACCGGTCCAGGGCTGAGGGACGACGTGCACGAGTGGCAGCCGCGACCGGGCGGCTGGCAGACCCTGCAGCTGGAACAAGGCATCTGGGAGGACGAGTACCTGTCCACCTTGGTCGAATGGACCGGAGCGCCAGCCTGCGTCGCCGATGTCTCTGACAGCAGCATCGCCCTCGTGACTGGCCTGGACGCCGACGGGCACCGCTGGCAAGCATGGCTCAACCTGGACAACGCCGCCGCTCTCCTCGTCGAGGAACCGGAGGACGTAGACGACGTGAGCCTGTGGATGGCCACCCCGGAGTTCGAAGAAGCCATCGGACACAAGCGTGCAGAGCTCGATGCGGAGGTGCCGGCCGACGCCGAAGGCGCTCTCGTGTGGGCTTCAGCGGCTGGTGTCCAGGCCGCGGCGCAGCGGTCTCGGATCGAGGAACTGCTACGCGCGCAGGAGACCTTCGTGGAGGAGCTGTTCGACGCGCTGCTGGACGAGTTGGGCTTCCCTGAAGCCGTCCACCCCGCACCGCAGCCATAAGAAACGATGTCTAAGACCGTGATCGTCGCGGATGCTTCCCGAATCGTTGTCGGTGTCCGTCGTAACGCCACGGTCCGAATCAGTGAGGACGCTCGATTCGATAAGGATCAGGTCGGCTTCAAGCTGACCATGCGTATGGCTGGTGTTTCTGTCGCCGAGGCTTCCTCGGTCCAGGTCATTAAGGCCGCTGCCAGCTAGGCCGGCTGCGCTTATGCCCCCGCTCCCGAAAGGGATGCGGGGGCCTTTCGTATTTCCGGGGGGCAGGGAAAAGCCCCGCCCATCTGCCACGGGGGAACAGCAGACGGACGGGGCCGATCGAGGGAGGTCCCGCGCTCAGTGCTGGCGCGGCCTGTTCGGTGTGCGGGTGGCCGCGTCACGCCACCACCATAGGCCCCGGCAGCGAGGTTCGGTGAGCCCCGAATGAGCCCCGCAGGACGGACACCAGGGCAACCCGCTCTCCGGGTCTGTAAGGCACTGGGCGGCGCACCTGGGGCATTCGGGCACGGGACCTTCTCTCAGGCGTTCAGGTCGTACTCTCCGCCCTTCACGGCGGCCGACAGGTCGGCCCACTCGGCGGCGGTCATGACGACGATGGTGTCGGGGTCCTCGGTGTTGCACAAGGCGACCACGCCCGGCACGTTCACGGCCACCGCCGGGCAGTTGTTCACGCGGGCGTCACGGCACGCGGCCGTCTTGACGAACTCGAATTCGGGGCGCTTGCTCACAGTGCACTTCCCTTCCCGCGAAGATCGGGGATTCGGTCCCCGCGCCGGTCATGCCCCGCCCCCTGCCTCGCCGACGAACTCCCCATCGGCGCGATGAGAGTTCAGGCAGGGGACGGGAGTCTCAAGAGCCACGGGCGCCAGGGGTTCCGTGGCGGCCGTAAAGGTCGCGCAAGTACTGGTCCGCCATCGCCTGTTCCGCGACCTGGCGCGGGTCCACGTAGGCCCACTCGCACCGCCCGGGGTGGCCCGCGTAGATCGTGCAGGAGGACCCCGCAGGGGTGCGCGTCTTCATGCAGCACTCGACGTCCATGAGCCACTGTCCCTCCGGCGACCAGCACAGGAACACGTCGGTGTTCTCGCCGGAACCGGTTCGCAGCCACGCCGCGTGGAACGTGTGCTCGACGTTCTCGACCAGGCACTGAAAGCCGTCGTCGGGCGCCCATTCCGTGTCCCCGCGAAAGTTGGGGACGGCGTGGGCCAGGACGAGGATGCGGCGTTCCGGCGCGGTCGACTCGGTACAGCGGTAGGTCACCGGAATACCCCCGTGGCCCTGGCCGCGATGAGCCACCCGCACAGGGCCCACACGGCGCCTGTGCCGACCAGCCAGCAGGCGCCGACAAGCTTCCGCCGAGGAGACTTCACCATCCGACGCGCCTTGCCTTTCCGGTAACGCACTGCGGACACGACACCTTGCGCGTGTGCTTGCAGGCGTCACACCCCTTGAAGCCGAGACACTTGGCGCACCAAACGGAGCGGTGAGCGAAGCAGACGCCACAGACCGTAGAAAGATCGATCAGCCACTCGACCAACCCCGGGCACCCGAAGCCGGTGTACCCGGTCCGCCCCGCCCGCTTCTTCGGGCGCTCCGGAGCCGTGGTCATTCGCTCGCCCGGTGCGGGTGAGCACGAACCTTGCGGGACGCCTCGAAGCGCTTCGTGGCGTCGCCGGCCTTCTTCGCTCGCCTCAACTCCCGCATGGCGGCGGCACATTGGCGACAGCCCGGAACAGGATTCGCCTCGTACAGCCATGCGTCTATGGGCAGATCGATGGGCGGTTCCGGGTAGCGCTGCTGGGTGGTCACACCACCACCCCCCACACGGCCGTCGCTGGGAGTCTGCGGCCCTTGTCCGCGAAGTAGTGGGGGTGGTTGCCGATCTCCCGATTCGCGCCCGCCACGGCCTGGGCTTCGCCCGCCTCTCGGGCCATGTCGCGCGAGTGAGCGAGAGCGGCGCATGTCATGCACCCCTCGACGGCGACCGGCTCCAACGCGTTGAGAGTGGTCAGTCCGTTTCCTGATTCAGCGTGCGGCTTGTGTTCAAGCATCGATCGCCCCTCGGCTCCAAGACTGTCGTGTCAGGGTGCCGAAGGGCTGTGGTGAGACGCGAGGATTATTGGCGTGGTCGGGTAAATGCGGCCGACCACTCGGCGAGGAGCGTTCGGCAGTCGTCACCGAAGAGTGCGTATTCCTCGTATCGACTGAAGTCTTCTCGATACGCGTTGACGTCGCGATGGTCTCGAAGGATCAACGCACCCGTGCCGGTTTCGACAGTGGCTAGCCGCCTGTCGTAGACCGTGAATGTGTTGAGCGGCCTCTCCGGTACATGCCCACTCAACGGGATGACGCCTAGCCGGACATTCGGGAGGCGGGAGATGGATACAAGCCGGTCAAGCTGCATGGCCATCGCCATGGGAGGGAGTAGCGGCCATCTCGCCGCCTGCTCGGTGAGAATGAACGTGAACGACTTTGCTGAGTCGTAGAGCACTTGTTGCCGCTCTAGCTTCTTCGCGATCGTCTTCGTCTGGTCCCCGGGAACATCGGCGATGCTGGCGCGCACATAGTCGGGTGTGGCCAGCAGGCCGGTAATCATCGAGAGCAGGAAGAAGCGGAACTCTGTGGAGACGACTTCGAGTCTCGCTAGCTCATTCTGCTTCTTGTCCAAGCCTCTGCGGCGAGAGGACCAGTGGTCTTGCCACTCGGTGTTTGCCGTACGGGCCAAGGCGAGGAGCTTCTCAGCTTCGGGGCCTGTGGCTTCGAGTGCTTCTAGGATCAGCTCTATGTCGACCATGGCGGGTGTGAGCTTCCCGCTCTCGATGTTGCTGATCTTGGTTTGAGACATGTTGCAGCGGCGGGCGAGCCAGGTCTGAGTTTTCCCCGCTCGCTTCCGCGCGCTACGAAGTGCTTCCGCTAGGTCTGATCTGGACTGGCCTAGCCTCTCAGGCTCAAACGTCAAGGCCCTTCACGTACTCCTCGAAGGGTACCGATTCCGCTACTGCGATTCGCTGGTACTCGATGAACGGGGAGACGTCCCCGTCGTGTACCTCGCGGCTGATCTGCCTTCCGTCCGGGTGGTAGTTCATGAGCACTACTTCGGTACGGTCGAACATCCAGAAGTCCTGAACGCCTTCCAGCGGGTTCGTCCGCCCGGTCACGTCAAGGATTCTGATTTCCTCCCCTGCTAGAGAGTGAGCCGCGTAGTACTGGTGGAACTCGAATCGCAGATACTCGGAGAGCGGTCGCGTGACGACGTGTACGCGCCCCTGTGAGCGCCCCTCGGTGACCTGTCGGCGAAGCCGGTCGGTGTATTCGTTCGACACATCGTTAGGGTTTACACGGGCGCCATTGCGCCATGCCTCGATTTCCTCGACCTCTTGCGGCATGAGGTATTGAGGAAGGGTTTCGAGACGCCATGCTTCCCGCTGGAACCCCTCGAATCGAGCCGCCCACGACTCACCAGCCAAGAGCACGAATGGCCTCCCTCAGGATGTGCTCGGGGATCTCAACGAGCCCTTCGCCGTCCGGCGGCGTGAACGCGTTGGACACGTCGCCCTGGACCACGAGCGACCCGGAGGCGGTCCGGTAGACGTTGGGGCAGTCGTCCTTTCCGCAGTTTCCGTTTCCGTTGCCGGTGAGCCGGGTCAGTTCCTCGCGCGCCATGCTAAAACCCCCTTGTTTCTGGCCCCTGTTGAGGCCCTCGGGGATGACGGTACGGACGTGCGCGCTGTGGGTCTACGCGGGCACGCGAATATTTGCGTAGTCGGGTAGACCGGTGCTCGCGGGTGGTCGCCCCACCGTTGGCGGTGCCGCGCGTGGTGCCTGGCGGGCAGCCCCCGCCCTCGGTGGCAAGGGGAGAGCCCCCGGCGCTGGCCGGGGGCTCTGAAGGGATCAGGGGGCGTCTCAGGCGAGACCGGGACCCCGAACCGGGATGCTGGTGAAGGTCGGCTGAGCGGGTTCCTGCGAAGTGAAGAAGTCGTTGCCCTTGTCGTCGACCACGACGAACGCCGGGAAGTCCTCGACCTCGATCTTCCAGACCGCCTCCATGCCGAGCTCCTCGTACTCGACGACCTCGACCTTCTTGATGCAGTCCTGCGCGAGACGGGCCGCCGGGCCGCCGATCGAGCCCAGGTAGAAGCCGCCGTGCGCGCCGCACGCGTTCGTGACCTGCTGCGAGCGGTTGCCCTTGGCCAGCATGACCTTCGAGCCGCCCGCCGCCTGGAACTGCTCCACGTACGAGTCCATGCGGCCGGCCGTCGTCGGGCCGAAGGAGCCGGAGGCGTAGCCCTCGGGAGTCTTCGCGGGGCCCGCGTAGTACACCGGGTGGTCCTTCAGGTACTGCGGCATCTCCTCGCCCGCGTCCAGGCGCTCCTTGATCTTGGCGTGCGCGATGTCGCGCGCCACGACCAGCGGGCCGCTCAGGGAGAGGCGGGTCTTCACCGGGTACTTGGTCAGCTCGGCGAGGATCTCGTCCATCGGCTGGTTGAGGTCGATCCGGACGACGTCCTCGTCGCCGGCGAGCTGCTCCTCGGTCGTCTCCGGCAGGAAGCGGGCCGGGTCGGTCTCCAGCTGCTCCAGGAAGACGCCCTCGGCGGTGATCTTCGCGACGGCCTGGCGGTCGGCCGAGCAGGACACGGCGATCGCGACGGGCAGCGAGGCGCCGTGACGGGGGAGGCGGACGACGCGGACGTCGTGGCAGAAGTACTTGCCGCCGAACTGCGCGCCGATGCCGATCTTCTGCGTCAGCTCGAAGACCTTCTCCTCCAGCTCCTTGTCGCGGAAGCCGTGGCCGGTCTCGGCGGAGCCCTCGGTGGGCAGCTCGTCCAGGTAGTGCGCGGAGGCGTACTTCGCGGTCTTCAGCGCGAACTCGGCGCTCGTGCCGCCGACGACGATCGCCAGGTGGTACGGCGGGCAGGCGGCCGTGCCGAGCGAGCGGATCTTCTCCTCCAGGAACTTCATCATGGAGGCCTCGTTCAGGACCGCCTTGGTCTCCTGGTAGAGGAAGGACTTGTTGGCCGAGCCGCCGCCCTTGGCCATGAAGAGGAACTTGTACGCGCCGCCGTCCGTCGCGTACAGCTCGATCTGCGCGGGCAGGTTCGAGCCGGTGTTCTTCTCCTCCCACATGGTGACCGGGGCCATCTGCGAGTAGCGCAGGTTCAGCTTGGTGTACGCGTCGTAGATGCCCTTGGACAGGGCCTCCTCGTCGCGGCCGGAGGTCAGCACGTTCTGGCCGCGCTTGCCCATGACGATCGCGGTGCCGGTGTCCTGGCACATGGGGAGCACGCCGGCGGCGGCGATGTTCGCGTTCTTGAGGAGGTCGAGCGCGACGAACTTGTCGTTGCCCGAGGCCTCCGGGTCGTCGATGATCCGGCGCAGCTGGGCCAGGTGGGCCGGGCGCAGGAAGTGCTGGATGTCGTGGATGGCCTCGGCGGCGAGCGTGCGCAGCGCCTCCGGCTCGACCTTGAGGAAGGTACGCCCGTCGGCCTCGAAGGTGGAGACGCCTTCGGAGGTCACCAGGCGGTAGGGCGTGGTGTCCTCTCCCAGGGGGAGCAGATCGGAGTACGCAAACTCAGGCATGACGGCGGCCATTCCTCACTCGGCAGACAGCTGCGCCGCCTCCGTTGGCGCGCGCGCCCTCCAGCGTAAGACGCGGGGGCGGCGCCGATCCTGTGAGGTAAGGCTCAGTAGGTGCCGGGACCGCACCGGAATGGCGTGTTTCCGTGCCCCGGTGCGGAATTCGGCCCGGGGGCGCGGTCGTCGCCGTTCCGGCCCCGGGTCCATCCCCTAGGGGATGGACCCGGGTGACTCCCTCTGGTTGCGATCTATCGCGTTTCGCTAGGCTGGCTCCGTGGACCTCGAAAAGCAGCCCGAACCCGAGAAGCAGCCGCAGCCGCAGCGGTCGGCCGCCCCCGCCGAGCCCGCCCTCGCGGAGCCCGCCTTCGCCGATCCGGAGGGCTCGCTGCGGGCCTCGGACGCGGACCGGGACCGGATCGCGGACATCCTCAGGGACGCTCTGGCCGAAGGGCGGATCGACCCCGAGGAGCACTCGGACCGGATCGACGCGGTCTACCGGGCCAAGACCGTCGGGGAGCTGGAGCCGATCGTCCGCGACCTGCCGGGCGCCCGGACCCCGCGCGAGTCCGAACCGGCCTTCGCCTGGGGCTCCGACGACTCCGAGGGTCCCGCGGACAACCTCGTCGCGATCTTCTCCAGCACGACCCGCAAGGGCCGTTGGCGGGTGAGCCGCCGGACGAACGCCTTCGCCCTCTTCGGGAACATCGAGGTCGACCTGACCGAGGCGATCTTCGCCCAGCGGCTGACCACCATCAACGCCACCTCCATCTTCGGCAACGTCGAGGTGCGCGTCCCGGAGAACATCAGCCTGCGCGGCAACGGCAGCGGCATCTTCGGGAACTTCGAGGTCGTGACCCTGGAAGGGGTCGACCCGCAGGCGCCGGTGGTCGTCATCAACGGCTACTCGGTCTTCGGGAACGTCGAGGCACGGCCCAAGCGCGGCAAGTGGATCACCGACCTCCAGGACAAGCTCCGCAAGCACCTCAAGTGACCGTTCCGGGAGTGACCGGAATCCGTCTTCGGGTATCCGCAGTGCGGAACGGCGAGGCACGCAGTGCATAGGCGCGCGCACAGCGGGTAGGGCTGGTGCATCGCCGCTCGCTCGCGAAGCCGTCGTCAGGAGTAGACCGTGCTGCAACTGCCGCATCAGCCCCTCCAGGTCGCCGCCGTACCCTCTCAGCGCGCCCCTGCCCGGGAGGACGAGGCCGGGCCATGGCACGCGGAGGCGGTGTGCCGCCGGGACGAGGCCGGGCTCTTCTTCGCCCCGTCCAAGGAGCCGACCGCCGCGAGGCTCGCGCGCGAGGAGGCGGCGAAGCGGGTCTGCGCGCGCTGTCCGGTGATGGTCGAGTGCCGGGAGCACGCGCTGCTCCAGCCCGAGCCGTACGGCGTGTGGGGCGGGCTCACGGCGGCGGAGCGCCGCGTGGTCCTCGCCCGGCGGCGGCGGCGCGAGGTGGAGCTGCGGAAGGCCGCCGCGACCGAGCGGATCGCCCAGGCGGGCTGACGGGATCGCGGAGACCTTCCCCCCGGGTCCGTACGAGCGGGCCGACGGGATCGCGGAGACCTTTCCCCCGGGTCCGTACGAGCGGGCCGACGGGATCGCGGAGACCTTCCCCCGGTCCGTACGAGAAGGGGCGCCCCCACCGCACATGGGGGCGCCCCTCTTCGTACCGTCACCGCGCAGGAGCGTTACTTCGCGCGGTCGAAGTCGATCTTGCTGTACGCGCGCAGCTTCGAGAGCCGGTGCGTCGAGTCGATCTGGCGGATCGTGCCCGACTTCGAGCGCATGACCAGCGACTGCGTGGTCGCCGTCTCGGCGCGGTAGCGCACGCCGCGCAGGATCTCGCCGTCGGTGATGCCGGTGGCGACGAAGAAGACGTTGTCGCCGGAGACCAGGTCGTTCGTGGAGAGCACGCGGTCCAGGTCGTGGCCAGCGTCCAGCGCCTTCTGGCGCTCGGCGTCGTCCTTCGGCCACAGCTTGCCCTGGATCACGCCGCCGAGGCACTTGATGGCGCAGGCGGAGATGATGCCCTCGGGGGTGCCGCCGACGCCCATGAGCATGTCGACGCCGGTGCCCTCGCGGACGGCCATGATCGAACCGGCGACGTCGCCGTCCGAGATGAACTTGATCCGGGCGCCGGTCTCGCGGATCTCCTTGACGATGCCCTCGTGGCGCGGGCGGTCCAGGATGACGACCGTGATGTCCTCGGGCGAGGAGTTCTTCGCCTTGGCGACCCGGCGGATGTTGACCGAGACGGGGGCGTTGATGTCGACGAAGTCGGCGGCCTCGGGGCCGGTGACCAGCTTGTCCATGTAGAAGACCGCGGACGGGTCGAACATGGTGCCGCGGTCGGCGGCGGCCAGGACGGCGATCGCGTTCGGCATGCCCTTGGCGTTGAGCGTGGTGCCGTCGATCGGGTCGACGGCGATGTCGACCTCGGCGCCGGTGCCGTCGCCGACCCGCTCGCCGTTGAAGAGCATGGGGGCTTCGTCCTTCTCGCCCTCGCCGATGACGACGACGCCGTTCATCGAGACGGTGGAGATCAGGGTCCGCATGGCGTTGACCGCCGCCCCGTCCGCGCCGATCTTGTCGCCGCGGCCGACCCAGCGGCCGGCGGCCATGGCGGCGGCCTCGGTGACGCGGACCAGCTCAAGGGCGAGGTTGCGGTCGGGGGCCTCGGGGGAAACGACAAGCTCGGGCGGAAGGTGGTGGTGCTCGGTCATCGGAACGCACCTTTCTGTACGGCGACGGCCGGAAAAAAGAGGGTGCTGCGACTCTATCGGTACGTCGACAAAATGAGCAGAGGGGCCCACGTATGAGCACGGCACCATGATGCGACCATGGTGGGCGTGGCAGGTATGCGAGGCAGGCAGACGGTACGCGGGATGTTCCAGTCCCTCGGGGTGATCATGGTCGCCGCGGGCGTGATGTATCTCTTCATCCCGCACGACGAGAACGCGGAACCGGTCAAGGCGAAGGACTACCGGGTCGAGCTCCTCACGGCCCAGCGGGCGGCGCCCTATCCGGTGCTGGCCCCCGAGGGCCTGGGGGAGGGCTGGAAGGCGACGGTGGTCTCGTACAAGCGCGAGAAGTCCGACGCCTGGCAGCTGGGCTTCCTCTCCCCGGACACCCAGTACGTGGCCGTGAACCAGTCGACGGCGGAGCCGGGGAAGTTCGTGCCCGAGGTGACGCAGAAGGCGAAGAACACCGGGAAGACCCAGACGGTCGCCGGCCAGGTCTGGCAGCGCTGGGAGGGCCCGAGGTACGACGCGCTCGTCCGCACGGAGAACGGCGCGACGACCGTGGTGACCGGCACCGCCTCCTTCGAGACGCTGGCGGAGATGGCCGGCTCGCTCCAGTCGAAGAAGGCCTGAGACGCGACGGAGAAGGGCCCCGCACTCGTGGAGTGCGGGGCCCTTCTCGCGTACGGGTCAGACGGTGGTGATGACCTCGTCGTAGGAGAGGCGCGGGGAGCGCGGGAACCAGGCGTCCTCGCCCGGCTTGCCGATGTTGACGACCATCAGCGGGGTGTGGTCGTCGTCCAGGAACTCCTTCTGGACGCCGGCGAAGTCCAGGCCGGTCATCGGGCCGGCGGCCAGGCCGGCGGCGCGGACGCCCACGATGAAGTACGCGGCCTGGAGGGCGGCGTTCAGCAGGGCGGAGCCCTCGCGGACCGGCCGCTCGGCGAAGAACATGTCCTTGGCCTGCGGGAAGTGCGGGAGCAGGGCCGGGAGCTCCTCGTGGAACTCGTTGTCGGCGGACAGGATCGCGACCAGCGGGGCGGCGGAGGTCTTGGCCTGGTTGCCCTCGGCCATGTGCTTCACCAGGCGCTCGCGGGCCTCGGGGGAGCGGACCAGGGTGATGCGCAGCGGGGACTGGTTGAAGGCGGTCGGGCCGTACTTCACCAGGTCGTAGATCGCCTGGACCTGCTCGTCGGTCACCGGCTCGTCGGTGAACGTGTTGGCGGTGCGGGCCTCACGGAAGAGGAGGTCCTGGGCGACGGCGTCAAGGGCGAGAGACATGCTGCGTACCTTCCGGACTGCAAAGGGGAACCGCTCGAACATGGGCTCGGGCGACGTCTCGACAGTACGCGGAGGATTGGTGAAACTTCAACTAATCCATCCGGATAGTGATCCGCTTCACTCGGAGTCTACATGCCGGCCCCGGCCCGCGCCGGGGGCTACTCGTCCCCCTCCGCCGCCTCCGCCCCGGCCGCGCGCTCCGCGGCCAGCGAGGCGTCGAGCCGGGCCCGCGCGCCCTCCAGGCGCAGCCGGCACACCTTCGCCAGCTCCTCGCCGCGCTCCCAGAGCGCGAGGGACTCCTCCAGCGAGGTCCCGCCCGCCTCCAGCCGCCGGACCACCTCGATCAGCTCGTCCCGCGCCTGCTCGTAGCCGAGAGCCGCCTCTTCCGCGCTCGTCTCCGTACCCGCTGCCATCCGTCGCTCCATCCCTGGTTTTCCGTTCTCTTCGCTCAGGCTCCGCTCAGGCGGGATCGGCCGTGCGGCGCACCGTGAACTCGCCCTCGGCGACCCTGGCCCGCAGCTCCTCGCCCTCCGCGACCTCCTCGGGGGAGCGGACCACCGCCCCGTCCACCCGCTGGAGCACCGCGTACCCCCGCTCCATCGTCGCCGCGGGCGACAGCGCCCGGACCCGCGCCCGCGTGTGCGAGAGCTCCGAGTCCGCCCGGTCCAGCAGGTGCCCGAGGACCCGCCGGCTCCGGGCGAGCAGCGCCGCCAGCTCGTCCTCGCGGACCTCGACCATGCGCTGCGGATGCTCCATGACGGGCCGTGCGAGCGCGTGCGCCAGACCGCGCTCCTCCCGCTCCAGGAGGCCGCGCACGGTCCGCAGGGCCCGGTCCCGCAGGCCGCGGACCCGGTCCAGCTCCTCGCCCACGTCCGGGACGACCTTCTTGGCCGCGTCCGTCGGCGTCGAGGCGCGCAGATCGGCCACCAGGTCGAGCAGCGGCGAGTCCGGCTCGTGCCCGATCGCGGACACCACCGGCGTGCGGCACTCGGCCACCGCCCGGACCAGCTGCTCGTCCGAGAACGGCAGCAGGTCCTCGACGCTGCCGCCGCCCCGGGCCACGATGATCACGTCCACGTCCCCGTGCGCGTCGAGCTCCTTCACCGCCTGGGCGACCTGCGGGACCGCCTTCACGCCCTGCACCGCGACGTTCCGCACCTCGAAGCGGACGGCGGGCCAGCGCCGGCGCGCGTTCTCCAGGACGTCCCGCTCGGCCGCCGAGGCGCGGCCGCAGACCAGGCCGACGAGGTGCGGCAGGAACGGCAGCGGCTTCTTCCGGTCGAGCGCGAAGAGGCCCTCCGAGGCCAGACTCCGCTTCAGCTGCTCCAGCCGCGCGAGCAGCTCGCCGATCCCGACGGGCTTGATCTCCACCGCGCGCAGCGACAGCTGGCCGCGCGGCGCGTACCACTCGGGCTTCGCGTGCACGACGACCCGGGCGCCCTCCGAGACGACGTCGGCGACCGCGTCGAAGACCTGGCGGTAGCAGGTGACGCCGATGGAGATGTCGTGCGAGGGGTCCCGCAGGGTCAGGAAGACGACCCCGGCGCCGGGGCGCCGCGACAGCTGCGTGATCTGCCCCTCGACCCAGATCGCCCCGAGCCGGTCGATCCACCCCCCGATCATCCGGGAGACCTCACCGACGGGAAGCGGCGCTTCGGCGGACGTAGTCAGAGCCATGGACCGAGCGTAACCGCGCGGTACGACAACGTCAGGGGTGCGCGGCGGCCGGGCGGCTCCCCGCGCGCGGGGACACCGCCCCGTGGCGCACCGCGCCTCACGCGCGCGGGGACACCGCCTCGTACCTCGTACCGCGCTTCACGCGCGCGGGAACATCGCCCCGCGCCTCACCCGCCCGTGGACGTCCGGGTCGCGCCCTGGACCGCGAGGACCACCAGGCCCACGCCCAGCCACACCACGCCCACCACCTGCGCGGCGGGCGACGCCTCGACGATCACCGCGATCAGGATCGCCGCGCCGGTCACCGGCAGCACGATGTGCTTCAGCCAGTGCGGGGGCCCCTCGGCCCGGCGTACGGCGAACCAGCCCACCACGCTCGCGTGCAGCAGGACGAACGCGGTCAGCGCGCCGACGTCGACGACCGAGACCAGGTGGTCGAGGCCGTCGTCCCGGCTCGCCGCCCACAGCGCCGCGATCATCGTCACCGTCGCCGCCACGAGCAGCGCCACGCGCGGGACGCCCCCGTCGGTGCGGCCCAGCACGTGCGGAAGGCGCCCCTCACGGCCCATCGCGAACAGCAGCCGCCCGCCCGCCGCCTGCCCCGCGAGCGCCGCGAAGGCCGCGCCGATCGCCTTCGAGGCGGCCACCAGGTCGTGCAGCCAGTCCCCCACCGAGGCGTCCACGGCGTCGTAGAAGGCCGAGCCCTGCTTGGCGGGGTCGGCGGCGAGGTCGGCCGAGGAGAGCGGTTCGAGGAGCGCGACCAGCCAGGTCTGGGCCACGAAGAGGGCGCCCGCGAGCGCCAGGCAGAACAGCACCGCCCGCGCCACCTTCGCCGAGCCTCCCGTGACCTCCTCCGCGAAGGAGGCGATCGCGTCGAAGCCCAGGTACGACAGGACGGCCACCGAGACCGCGCCGACCACCGCGGCGAGGGAGAACGAGACGTCGCCGGTGAGCGGCGACCACCAGTCGCGCAGCGCCCCGTCCCGTGCGAGCACGACCACCGCGGAGACGACGAAGACCAGGAGGACCACGATCTCCAGGGCGAGCACGGCGAAGCCGACCCGGGCCGCCGCCCGCACGCCCCACAGGTTCAGGAGGGTGGTGACCACCACGGCGATGCCGGTCCACACCCACCGGTCCACCTCCGGGACCAGCGCCTCCATCGCGATGCCCGCGAACAGGTAGGCGACGGCCGGGATCAGCAGGTAGTCGAGCATCGCCATCCACCCGGCGATGAATCCCGGCCCCTCGCCGATGCCCTTGCGCGCGTACGTGAACACGGAGCCGGCCTGCGGAGCGACCCGGACCATCTGGGCGTAGCTGAACGCCGTGAAGGCCATGGCGACGGTGGCCACGACGTACACCAGTGCCACCGCGCCGTGCGACTTCGCGTCGAGCGTGCCGAAGACGCCGACCGGCGCCATGGGGGCGATGAACAGCAGTCCGTACACGACAAGATCGCGGAACCCGAGATTCCGCCGCAGCTTCTCGTGGTCCGTGACCTGCGTCTCCTCAGCCATGGCGCCAGTTTCGGCCACGGCGCCGCTCCAGACGCTCACCGACGCGGCCTTACGATGGGACGCATGACTGCAACGCCCGCGCCGACGCCCGATTCCGCCTCCGCGACGAACCGCCCGAAGCGTGTCCTGCTCGCCGCCCCCCGCGGCTACTGCGCGGGCGTGGACCGTGCCGTGATCGCCGTGGAGAAGGCCCTGGAGCAGTACGGGGCCCCGATCTACGTCCGGCACGAGATCGTCCACAACAAGTACGTCGTCCAGACCCTGGAGCGGAAGGGCGCGATCTTCGTCGACCAGGCGACCGAGGTCCCGCCCGGCAACATCGTGATGTTCTCCGCGCACGGCGTCGCCCCGGCCGTCCACGAGGAGGCCCGCGTGGGCCGGCTCGCGACCATCGACGCCACCTGCCCGCTGGTCACCAAGGTCCACAAGGAAGCCGTCCGCTTCGCCAACGACGACTTCGACATCCTCCTCATCGGCCACGAGGGCCACGAGGAGGTCATCGGCACCTCCGGCGAGGCCCCCGACCACATCCAGCTGGTCGACGGCCCCGAGGACGTGGCCAAGGTCGAGGTCCGCGACCCCTCCCGGGTCGTCTGGCTCTCCCAGACCACGCTCTCGGTCGACGAGACCATGGAGACGGTCGACGCGCTGAAGGAGAAGTTCCCGCAGCTGATCTCCCCGCCGTCGGACGACATCTGCTACGCCACCCAGAACCGCCAGACCGCGATCAAGGAGCTGGCCGGTCAGGCCGAGCTGGTGATCGTCGTCGGTTCGAAGAACTCCTCCAACTCGATCCGCATGGTCGAGGTCGCCAAGCAGGCCGGCGTCCCCGCCGCGTACCTGGTCGACTTCGCCAGCGAGATCGACGAGGCCTGGCTGGACGGCGTGACCAGCGTCGGCCTCTCCTCCGGCGCCTCCGTCCCGGACGTCCTGGTGCAGGAGGTCCTGGAGTGGCTCGCCGAGCGCGGCTACGCGGACGTGGAGATCGTCAAGACGGCCGACGAGTCCCTCACCTTCTCGCTGCCCAAGGAGCTCCGCAACAAGGACCTGCGCGCCGAGGCGGACAGGCTCGCGGCGGCCGCGGCCGTCTCCTCCGTCGACAAGTAGCGAGGCGCGCCAGCCCTTACCGTGGGTCCATGAACGTCTTCGGAGTGGACATCGGCGGCTCGGGCATCAAGGGCGCCCCCGTGGACCTGGAGCGCGGCACGCTCGCCGAGGAGCGCCACAAGGTACTGACCCCGCAGCCCGCCACACCCGACGGTGTGGCGGGCTGCGTCGTGGAGGTCGTGGAGAACTTCGGCTGGACGGGACCGGTGGGGGTGACCTTCCCGGGCGTCGTGGCGGGCTCCACGATCCGTACGGCCGCCAACGTCGACAAGTCCTGGATCGGCGTCGACGCCGGCACCCTGCTGAGCGAGCGGCTCGGCGGACTCCCGGTGACCGTCCTGAACGACGCGGACGCGGCCGGGATCGCGGAGATGGCCTTCGGCGCGGGCCGGGGCCGCAAGGGCACGGTGATCCTGCTGACGCTGGGCACGGGCATCGGCTCGGCCCTCTTCGTCGACGGGCGGCTCGTCCCCAACACCGAGCTCGGCCACCTGGAGCTCAAGGGGCACGACGCGGAGACCCGGGCCTCGACGAAGGCCAAGGAGGACGAGGACCTCAGCTGGGAGCACTGGGCGACGCGGCGGCTGCGCAAGTACCTCGCGCACGTGGAGATGCTCTTCTCGCCGGAGCTGTTCATCATCGGCGGCGGCGTGAGCCGCAAGGCGGACAGGTTCCTGCCCCTGATCGAGGGCATCCGCGCGGAGATCGTCCCGGCGGAGCTCCAGAACAACGCGGGGATCGTGGGGGCGGGGATGGCGGCGAGCACGGC
This sequence comes from Streptomyces sp. NPDC059695, assembly GCF_042733785.1. NCBI lineage: Bacteria > Bacillati > Actinomycetota > Actinomycetes > Kitasatosporales > Streptomycetaceae > Streptomyces > Streptomyces sp. NPDC059695. The sequence goes on from NZ_JBHWFF010000029.1 coordinate 30,191, forward strand.
CTGAGGGGCGGACCGAGCCGCCCCTGCCGGGTCGTCTACGCGACGGGCCGGCGTCCCGCCGTCCGCGGCCGCCCGCCGGGCCCCTCGCCGGCCCCGGAGGCCGTCCGGGCGACGGGCCGGTGGGGGCGGCGCCCCATGTCGCGCACCTTGCGGACGCTCGCGATGACACCGGCGACCAGGGTCCCGCCGTAGAGCCACCCGGCGTGCACGGCGAGGGCGGTCACCACGGCCATGGCCTGGCCGCCGAAGCCGCCCGTGCCGCCCGCGATGGGGACGACGCCGACGGCGAAGGCGATGGGGACGGCGATCGGCGCGGTGACCAGGTCGGCGGTCCGGACCCAGAGCGCGGTCAGGGCGCTGACCGGCAGGAACAGCAGGCCGTAGACCACGGGGGAGCCGTCGAGGAGCAGCTGGTCGAGGAGCCCGAGGGTGAGCATGACGGCCGAGGCGAACAGCCCGCTGCCGAGCCCGGTGAGACGCGGCGACGGGAGCCGGCGCAGGGCGACGACCACCGGCGGCGCGGGCCGGCGCCCGGAGGGGCGCCCGGAACCGCGCCCGGCCGGTCCCGCGCCCGCCTCGGCCGCCGCGGCCCGCTCCACACGGCCGCGCCCCGGCGGGCGCCCGGCCCTGCCGGTCACCCGGTAGACGGCCGCGCCCTCCACGAGCGCGCCCGGCGGTGCGACCGGCGGCGTGGCGGGGTTCTGCGCGCTTCGGCGGCCTTGCGGCTGACTTGTCCTGTGCTGCTCCACCTGACCAACGTAGGTCGGAAGGGGGCGGGAACCGGGTCCGGGACACGCCCTTTGGGTGACCTTGCCCCCGAGAACGACCGAAGGTCGGCGTCACTGGCCGGTTCGGCCCGCCCGTAAACTGGGGGATCGGCCCACCATCCACACTTCAGGAAGTCGCCACCGTGTCGCTCACGATCGGAATCGTCGGTCTGCCGAATGTCGGCAAGTCGACCCTGTTCAACGCCCTGACCAAGAACGACGTGCTGGCGGCCAACTACCCGTTCGCCACGATCGAGCCCAACGTCGGCGTCGTCGGCGTCCCGGACGCCCGCCTGACCAAGCTCGCGGAGATCTTCAGCTCCCAGCGCATCCTCCCGGCGACCGTCGACTTCGTCGACATCGCGGGCATCGTGCGCGGCGCGAGCGAGGGCGAGGGCCTGGGCAACAAGTTCCTCGCGAACATCCGCGAGTCGGACGCGATCTGCCAGGTCATCCGCGCCTTCAAGGACGAGAACGTCGTCCACGTCGACGGCAAGGTCTCGCCGAAGGACGACATCGAGACGATCAACACGGAGCTGATCCTCGCGGACCTCCAGACGATCGAGAAGGTCCTGCCGCGCCTCCAGAAGGAGATGCGGATCAAGAAGGACACGGCGCCGAAGGTCGCCGCCGTCGAGGCCGCCCAGGCGATCCTGGAGAAGGGCGACACCCTCTTCTCGCAGGGCATCGTCCAGGGCTCGGAGAAGGCGGAGCTCCTGCACGACCTCCACCTCCTCACCACCAAGCCGTTCCTGTACGTCTTCAACGTGGACGAGGACGAGCTGACGGACGACGCCTTCAAGGCCGAGCAGAGCGCCCTGGTGGCCCCGGCCGAGGCGATCTTCCTCAACGCCAAGCTGGAGCAGGACCTCGCCGAGCTCGACGAGGAGGACGCCATGGAGCTCCTCCAGTCCGTCGGCGCCGAGGAGCCCGGCCTCGCCACCCTCGCCCGCGTCGGCTTCGCGACCCTCGGCCTCCAGACCTACCTGACGGCCGGCCCGAAGGAATCCCGCGCCTGGACGATCAAGCAGGGCGCGACGGCCCCCGAGGCGGCCGGTGTCATCCACACCGACTTCCAGAAGGGCTTCATCAAGGCCGAGGTCATCTCCTTCGCCGACCTCGTCGAGACCGGCTCGGTCGCCGACGCCCGCGCGGCCGGCAAGGCCCGCATGGAGGGCAAGGAGTACGTCATGCAGGACGGCGACGTCGTGGAGTTCCGCTTCAACGTGTAATACGTTCGGCGAAAGGCCGTCTGACCTGCGACGGAGCGGGTTGGGCGGCCTCTCTGGACCGTGCTGGGCGCTCTGGCGGGCGACTGGTATCGCTCTCTCGCGATCCCAGCTGCCCCCACCCCGCCACCCGTGCACCCCCGCGGGGGTGCACGGGTGGTCACCAGTCTCTTCCGATTGACGACACCCGGATCTTGCGCAGCTCCTCGACCACATGGTCCGGCGAGAAAGCGTGCTGGAGATCCTGCACCAGATGCGCCAGGCTCTGGAGCACGTATTCCATGGTCACGAACCGAGCCTGGGTGCCCTGCTCCTCCAGTACCCTCCGCGCGCCGGCGTCAGCGCTCCGCACGATGACCCGGGCGGGCCGCTGTGCCACGGCCTTCGCTCCGTCGGCCGTGAGCGAGAACTGCTTGGGCACCATGATCTCGACGGTGGCCCCGGTGCCGGGCGCGGTCCAGACGGACATGGCGAACGCGCCTTCCGTCTCCGTCTCCGTGGCGTCTACGCCCATGTCCCGCACGGTCTCGCAGAGCCGGTCCAGATACTCCTTGGCCGTCTCCGCGTTGTCGAGGTCGTCCGAGAGTTCCGTGAACGTCTCGCCCTCGGTGCCCGGAATCGTCTCTCCTGCCACCTCGCCGCCGACCCGCTCGAGCTGTTTCCGTTCGTCCTCCATCCGGCTCTCGATGGTCTTTCGGACGAGCTCGCGCTCCTGCTCGTCGAGCACCGCCTTGATGACGTCGGCGTTCACGAGGTCGGACAGAGGGGTCAGCTCCTCTCCGTCGGCCAGCTTTGCGAGGCGCTCGCGGTGCAGCGAGGGGATCCGCATTTTCGAGACACGCGCGAGCCAGGTCGGTAGCCCCGATTCCACGCGCTGCGCGAGCGCGTGGATGCGGAAGGAGTGGTCGGACCCGTCGTCGCCCACGCAGAGTTCGGCTGCGGCGCGTAGGTACCCCGCGACCTGTTCGCAGAGCTGCTCGACGTCCGCGTAGTACAGCTTGACCGACGGTGCCCTCCGTTTCCCGCGGTCGGGCTCCTCGGACGACTGGACCACGCCACCGATTCGCCTGGCCATCTCGTCGTACGGAGTCCCGTTCAGCCACTCCCACGCGACGACCGCTCGCAGGAGCGCATTGGCGTCCTCCATCGTCAGCGCGTCCTCGTCGATGGTCAGGAGCTGGCGCAACTCGTCGGAGATCTGCTGGTTGTTTGCGTTGAGCAGTCGGTCCGGTACGGCCGGCCCCTTGGCGGCGATGTAGCGAAGGGAGAAGTGGCGTTTCGTCGGCGCCTCGGCCGAGTCGTCCGGCAGACAATGTGCGCACAGGAGGGTGAGTACGGCTCCTTTGAGTGAGGGCATGTGGTTGCTCGTGGGCTGTCCCGGCAACGCGACCCAAGCGGTGATCCGCTGCACGGACCGGGCCTTGAACGCATGCCACAGCAGGTCGAGGTGGCCCTTGTTCTCGATCGCGAGGCGCGCGAGGTGCTGTAGTTCCGCCGCGTCGTCCAGTTCCAGCCCCGACTGACCGAGCGCCTGGCCGAGAGGGGTCAGCGACAGCACCTCCTCACCGCCCCGGTACCCCTCGCCCTCGCTGAACACGATCAGGTTCCGGGCCTCGAGTTCCCGCAGCACGTCCTCGGCGTCGGGAATGTCCGGGGCGTCGGGTTCGTAGGAGATGAGGAGTCCGGCGATGATCTCCGACACCCGAGCGAGCCACTGCCGCCGGGTGAGACCGCTGCGTCCCTGGCAGAGCACCTGGAGGACCAGACCGCTGATCTGGAGCGTGTCGCGGAATTGTGACTGGATTCTGAGCGAGCGTTCGGAGCTCGCGACGAAGGTCCGGTACACGCCCTCCTCGGTCGAGAGTGCCTTGACCTGCTCCGGGGCCAGTCCGTCGATCTCCTGGAGATCCTTCGGGGACGGGACGAGGATGAAGAACTTCCCGAGCTGGTCCGTCACGGTTTTGCCGAGTCGCCGCCCGGCCCGTCCGCCCTTGTTGTCCAGATCGGCCGCCGGCAGGAGGCGCCGGATCCGGTTGGCCCCCCCACCGCCCCAGCCAGACACGCTCGTCGAGATGACGACGTCGGCGGGCAGATTGAGGCCCACGGCCAGGGTGTCCGTGGCCACGATGACCCGCAGCAGCCCGTCGGGCTCCCTGAACTCGTCCTCCACTTGGCGCCGCAGGGTGGGTGCCAGGGCCGCCGTGTGGAAGGCGACGCCGTGCCGCAGACCTCGCATGACCAGGTCGTACAGGGGCAGATCCGAGTTCCTGAGCTTCTCGTAGAGATGGCCCGCCTCGTCCCTGGCCTGCGACTCGGGCCCGTGGTAACGGCCGACGCGCCAGGGAGAACCACGCCTGCCTACCGGCTTCTGACCGCTGGTTGCCTGCAGCAGGTCCTGAATGGCCAGCGCGAGGCTCTGCGCGATGGTGCGCCCGGGGACGAAGACGATGATCCGCTTGTCCCGATCCTTGATCAGGGTCTGGACGACCAAGGCGGCCGCGAGTGGCGCGGTGGAGAGCCTGCTTCCCGGGAGTCCCTCGAAACGGAGGGACAGGGCCTTCGCATGCTTGTCGCGGATGTCGCCGAGCCCGTGATCCTGCTCGTAGGGAGGTGGGGGCGGCTGGTGCTCTCCAGGCATGCTCAGCAGGTGCGCCTTCTCCTGCACAAGCCAGCGCCGTGGACCCACCACATAGGTGTCGAGCGGCACCGGTCGCACGTTGGTGAAGTGCTTCCGGAGGAGGCGGTCGTGCCCGAGCCAGCGTTCCAGCGTCTCTCCCGCCGCAGGCGAGAGAGCGGCCGACAGGCCGAGGAGGGCGGGCTGCTGGTCCCGGGGGAGCATCTTCACCAGTGTGAGCAGGGCCTCCAGTTTGGCGGCCCGCTCGCTCCGCTCCGCCAGCATCTGGAGTTCGTCCACCACGACGAGGGCACTGCGGCGCAGCGGCGACAGCCGGTGCACCAGGTAGACCCCGAGCTTCTCGTAGATGGCGAGTGCGACGTCGTACGAGCCTGCCCCAACCGGCCGGTCGTTCTCCGGATAGTCCCGCGAGGCCGGGTAGACGCGCAGGCCCTTCATGTCCGGGCTGCTGTCCTGGAGCACCTGCCACTCGGAGTGCTCCTGGGTCACCAGAGCCTTGATCGGCAGCAGCATCATCGACGTCTTCCCCGAATTGACCGCCATGGTCATACCAAGACGAGCGAGGGTGGTTTTGCCGCTGTTGGTGACGGCGTAGACGAGGCCCAACCCGCGCTGGTCGATGATCTCCCGGCACAGGATGAGCAAATGCTTCTGGAAGTCGGACAGTTCGGACCAGGAGCCGAGCCGATCCTCCCAGCTCTCCAGCAGCGCGTTCCGCAGCTCCGGGCGGTCTCCGGCGGGGAGTAGTTCGCCGTAGCCACGGATGGTGGGCGCCATGGCGCCGATCCTCGACTCAGCCCGCTCCTCCGGGGGCTCGACGAACGGTGCCGCGTCGGGGAAGGGATCGACGGCACCGCCCAGCCGGGTGAAGACGGGCTGGTGGGCGGCCGTCTGGTCACGGTTCGCGCGGTCGGCGAAGTCTCGCCAGCCCAGCGACACAGCTCCCGACTCGCACCGTTCCCGGACGTGCTCCCAGAAGTCTGCCTGGCTCGATGCGGACGGAGGGAGTTCGTTGGCCGGGAATTTCAGGTCGCGCATGAACCTCGCCCTGGCTGTGGAGTCCTGATACGCGTCGCTCAGTCCCGCGCGCAGTTCCTCCCAATCCTCCTGCGAGATGTCCCATAAGGGGGCCGGGCCCGTCACTTCCTCGTCGGATACATCGTCCGACGTCTGGAACTCGGGCGAGTCGTTGAATGGCATGACGGCTCCTGTGCGAGACGTGGATCAGTGCTGCGGGCGGTTCACGTCGTGCGGGGCAGAACGATGAGCTGGGTCTGGACGCTGCGGCACGGGGCGGCCTGGTTGACGGTGTCCTGGGCCGCGAAGCGGGCGGCTGACCCGATGGCCTGCGCGTCGGGCGAGTGGGGGGAGGCCGCGAGTTCGCGGTAGAAGGCGGTGGCGAAGAGGACGGAGCACTCGGCGTCCAGCCTGCCTTGGTGGGCGATGACGACATCCGCGTAGGGCATGAAGCGCTCCGCCACCTCCTGACCCTCGCAGGAGCGGAGGAGCAGTGCCCGCAGGCGGTGACCGCGGTGCTCGGCGACGAGTTTCAGGGTGTTGACGAGATCGTCCGCCGCCAAATGGTGTGCGTCGCCCGCGGCATCCTCGAGGATCAGTTCGTCGCGCGTACCGTGACAGGCGAGGTGCAGCACATGGGGCAGGATCGAGCGGATCTCACTCAGATCGGCACCGCCGGCGGCCGGGAAGAGCCGCATGTCCAGGCGCCCGCGGTCCTCCCTGGCAGCCGCCCCCAGTTCGGCGCTCGCCCTGGTGGTGCCGTAGCGGGCGGGCTCGGCGCCCATCAGCATCACGCGCAGGCGCTCGTCCGTCGTTCTCCCCGCAGTCGGAGCCCCCGCCGTTTCCGGATCGCCTTGGTCGGCCGTGGCGAACACGGGATGGAAGGGATGCTCGTCGTGCGCTTTGGCCAGGATGCGGGTCCGTCCCGCCGCCATCACCCCGCCCTCCAGCTCGGAGGAGACCTGTCCCCAGAACTCGCCCATGGTGTTCGCTCCGGCCGGGATCGCCCACGCAGGGAATCCGGCGGAGCGCAGCATCAGCCGGGCCCGCCCCGCCGAGTGGTAGACCTCCGCCAGTGCACGCACCTCCTGCCTGCGCAGAGGGACACTGTCTTTGTCCGCGGGCGTCATAGGAACGCCTTCAGCCGCAGCGGATTGGGCAGCTCCCGGCTGAACCGGCGCAACAGTGGCTTCTCTACCCCGGCTGTCACCGTGCATCTCAACTCTGTCTCGGTGCCCGCTCCGCAACGTACGACGAGGCTGAGCGGATAGGTGCCGCTCAGTTCGGTCGCAGCGGTTGGCCTGAAGTCCCAGGCCGGGGTAGAGCCGCCCAGGTCGAGCGCCTGGACGATGGGCTGATTGGTCGTGTAGCCGACCGTCCGTGTCATCTCGCCGAGAGAGGCGTCAGCACCGAGCAGGGAGAGCTGCGGTCCGAGGCGACGTACGTGTTCGATCTGCACCGGGTCCGTCAACCGGATCGGGTCCATGGAGTGGGCGACGGGCTTCGGTCCCCAGCCGGAGGTGAGGTGGAGGGCCACATTGGCGAACTTGAGCCGGGGGCCGCTCGTGTGGGGGACGAAGGTGAGGGACAGTCGTACCAGGTGGTGTTCGTACAGGGCGGCCTGTTCCTCGGCGTACCTGGCGAGTTCCGGGTCCGCGGCGAGTTCCTCGGGGGTCAGTCGGACGGCGTGCGGTCCGCCGAGCCGGAGCCGGCCGGCCAAGGCGGCGGGTTCGCTGACCTCCGCGGGCCCTTGTTCCGGCCCTCGCGCGGGGTCGTCGGCGCTCAGGACAATGTCGTACGTCGTTAACCCAGGATCGGCGAGCTCGATCATCAGTAGTCACCCTTTCGGGGAGGGAGGCATTTCGGGATGGACCTCGGAGCCGTGGCTCCAGCCGGCGTGCTGACGTCGATGATCTTTTCGAGTTGTCGCCGCGTGTCCCCCTGGCGGTAAAAGGTTACCCATAGTGGGTCCTTGGGGTTGGAGCTTTGCCACGCATGGATCTCCGGCCGACCGTCCGTCGGGTGCCAGACGACCCTCGTGACCCCGGCCGGACTCCTCGGGTCGTCGCAGGGAGGGGCCGCGGAGGCGATCCGTGCGCGGGTGGGCAAGCGGTAGTTCTCTGCGGTCGTCGCCGCGGTGGTAGGGCGTGAGCTACGCCGCCAGGAATCGGGGGAGTGCCTGGACGACTACGAGAACTGCGAGGGGCCGGTTTTCGAGCGGGCGCAGCAGGTCTTCGCCGAGGAGGCCCGCGTGCCCCGCCGCAAACTGATTCGCGAGGGAATGCCGGCCCCTTACAGCGAGGGGTTCTCGAAGCTCCTGGCCGACGACGAGCGGGTGGTGGCTCTGGCTCTCGACGACATGGTTACCGATAGAGGGCCCGCCGGTCCGCAGCCAGTCCGCAGGACACTCGTAAACGACCGTCGAAAGCCAATGCACGCCGACACGGAAATCACAGGTCAGAGCCCTGGAGAGGGCTCCGCCGCAGGTCAGGATCTGACTTCAGGCGTTCCGCTTCAACGTCTGACGTCCGGGAGTGGTGGGCAGGGTCGGGCCTCGGGGTCCGGCCCTGTTCGTTCCGGGTCGTGGGACGGCTCGGCGGGTGACCCCTTACTGCCACGTATCCTCGGTTCCTCGGAATGGGGGAGACGGATCGCGGAGGTACAACAGGTGGAGTTCCGGCTGCTCGGCTCCGTTGCGCTCGTGACGGAGGACAGGGACGTAGCCTTGGGGCCCGCCAAGCGGTCCAGTCTGCTCGCCATGCTCCTGCTGCGGCCCAACAGTGCGGTGAACACCGGGCAGTTGATCGACGCCCTGTGGGAGGAGGAGCCGCCCACGCACGCCAAGACCGTGCTCCAGGGGCACGTCTCGCGGCTGCGGGCGCTGCTCGCCGAGCACGGGGCGGAGGCGTACGGGGTCGAGCTCGCCACGCAGGGGTCCGCCTATGTGCTGCGGATGCCCGAGTCGTTGGTGGACGCCCACCGCTTCGAGGAGCTCGTCGGGCTCGCCGGGGTGCAGCGCAGGCCCGCCGACGCGGTGCGGATGCTCCGGGAGGCGCTGTCGTACTGGCAGGGGCCCGCGCTCACCGGGACCGTGCACAGCAGGCCCCTGGAGGCCGCCGCCGGAGGCCTGGAGGAGATGCGCCTCGCGTCGGTGGAGGCGCTGGCGGAGGCGTACGGGCAGCTCGGGGAGCACGGCAGGGCCGCCGCCGTCCTGCGCACCGAGGCCGTCGCCCACCCGCTGCGCGAGTCCCTTGCCGCCGCGCTGATGCTGGCGCTCGCCCGCTCCGGACGCCAGTCCGACGCCATGGACTGGTACCACCGCACGCGGCGGCTGCTCGCCGAGGAGCTGGGCGTCGACCCCGGCGAGGCCCTCAGCGAGGCGTACGCGACGCTGCTGCGCGCCGCCGAGCCCGTCCCCGTGCCCCGGCCCGCCGTCGAGGTCAAGGCCCCGGCACCCGAGGGACTGCCCCGGGCGCCGCGCGGCTTCACCGGGCGCGCGGCCGAGCTGGCCGAACTCGACCGCGCCGTCCGGGCCGGGGACGGGCCGGTCTGCCTCGTGACCGGGCCCGCAGGCGTCGGCAAGACCGCGTTCGCCGTCCACTGGGCCTACGAGCGGCGGGCCGACTTCCCCGACGGGCGGCTCTTCGCCGACCTGCGCGGCTTCAGCGACACCGCGGAGCCCGAGACCGCCGCCGTCCTGCGGGAGTTCCTGCTCGCCCTGGGTGTCCCGCCGCAGCGGATCCCGGAGACCGTCGAGGCGCGCGGGGCGCTGTTCCGGTCCCTCACCGGCGGGCGCCGGCTGCTCGTCGTCCTCGACAACGCCCGCTCCTCCGAGCAGGTCCGCCCGCTGCTGCCCGGCGGGGACCCCTGCACCACCCTCGTCACCAGCCGGGACCGGCTCGGGGGCCTCATCGCCTCCGACGCGGCCCGCCCCGTACCGCTCGGACACCTCCAGCCGGCCGCCTCGGCCGCTCTGCTCACCACTGTCCTCGGCCAGGACCGGGTCGCCGCCGAACCGGCCGCCGCCACCCGTCTGGCCCGGCTCTGCGACGGCCTGCCGCTCGCCCTGCGCGTCACGGCGGCCCGCCTGGCCGAGCGGCCGCAGTGGACGCTCGACGCGATGGTCGGCGAACTCGCCGACGAGCAGGGCCGGCTGGCGCTGCTCGACGTCGAGGACCGGGGCGTCTCGGCCGCGCTGCGCCTCACCGTGCAGCAGCTGCCGGAGTCGGCCGCCCGGATGTTCCGCGCGCTCGGCCTGCACACCGGCTCGGACCTGGACCGGTTCGCCGCGGCGGCGCTCGCCGGGACGACGCCCGGACAGGCCTCCGCCGACCTGGACCGGCTCGCCGCCGCGCACCTGCTGACCGAGGCCGTCCCCGGCCGCTGGACGCCGCACGACCTGGTGCGCCTCTACGCCCGCCACCTCGCCCCGCTGGCCGACCCCGAGGGCCTGCCGCGGCTCCTCGACCACTACCTGTACACGGGCCTGGCGGCCGACGCCGCCGCTGAGCCCGGCTCGCAGCCCTGCTACGGGCTGCCCGCCGACGCCCGGCGGCCCGCCTCGACGCGGGAGTTCGAGGACCGTACGGCGGCGCTCGACTGGTACGTGGCCGAGCGGCCCGCCCTGGAGGGCGCGGTCGCCGCCGCGGCCGCCCTCGGCATGCACGACCGGGCCTGGCGGCTCGCGCTCGTGCAGTGGCCGCTGATGCTCAGGCGGATCGGGGACGGCTGGACACCGCTCCTGGAGGCCGGTCTCGCCTCGGCCGAGGCCGTCGGCGACCTCGACGCGCAGTCGCGTACGTGTGCCCTGCTCGGCTGGATCCTGCACGAGGAGGGGCGCGACGAGGAGGCGCTGGTCCACCTGGAGAGGGCGCCCGGTCTCGCGGCCCGCGCCGGTGACGCGATCAGCGAGGCGATCGCCTACGTCAACCACGCCGCCGTCCTGGACGCGACCGGGGAGCACGAGCGGGCGGGGCTGCTCATGCTGCACGCGGTGTCGCTCGCCGACCGCACCGGCCACCCCTCCACCCAGGTGCTGACCCTCCAGCACCTCGCGGGCCACTGCCTGAAGGCGGAGGAGTACGAGGCGGCGCTCGCCCACACCCTTCGCGCCGGGGAACTGGTCGCGCCCGACGCGGTGGTCATCCGGGCCTCGCTGCAGATCACCCTGGGTGAGGCCCTGGCCGGTATCGGGCGTCTCGATGAGGCCGCCGACCAGCTGAAACGTGCGATCGTCGCGGCCGACGCGGCCGGTTTCACCGAGGGTTCGGCGCGGGCGGCGGCGCATCTCTCGCGGCTGTCAGCGGATCGTTAGCGGTACGCAAGCGGGACGGCAGCGCGGGCCGGGAAGCTGAACACGGCACCGAGGAGAGCACGACGGTGCCGCGAGGCACGCGCACCGGGCGCGTACCTCGGCCGAACCGCGTCAACGGGGGAGAACCACCATGCGCAACCACCGCAAGCACACCGTCCTGGCCGCCGCCGCCATCGCCGCCCTCTCGCTGGGCCTCACCGCCTGTGGCGGCGGGGACGCCGCCGCGGGTGCGAAGGACGCGGGCAGCGCGAGCTCCGCCCCGTCGACCACCGGTGAGGCCGGCAGCGGCACGGCCGGCGGCGGTACGGCGGACCAGACGGCCGCGCAGAGCGGCTCGGGCTCCACGGGCGGGTCCACGGGCGGGTCCACCGGCGGCTCGAAGGCCGGTGGCTCCACCGGCTCCGGCTCCGGCTCCGGCTCCAAGAGCGGCTCCGGCGCCGGCTCCACGGGCTCCACGGGCGGGAGCTCCGCCAAGGCCCCCGCCTGCGCCTACGGCGACATCAAGGTCACGGCGGCGAAGGCGGACGAGGTCCCGACCGAGCACATCGTCCTCACCGCCACCAACACCTCCGGCCGCTCGTGCACCCTGCTCGAGTACCCGCTCATCGCCTTCGGCCCGATCCAGACCGCCAAGGACATCCCGTCCGTCGCGAAGAGCAAGCCGGGCACGCCGATCGTCCTGAAGGCCGGCGCGCCCGCGTACGCGAACGTGCGGATCGCGCTCGGCGGCGTCCACGAGGACAACAAGGTCGTGAAGGAGTTCAACGTCAACCTCTTCGCCGCCGAGGGCCCGGCCGAGGGCAGCATCGTCGTCAAGGCCCCCGCCGGCGGCCTGGCCGTCGACGAGGCCGCCGCGAAGACGGGCTACTGGACGTACGAGCTCCGCAACGGCGCCGACGAGTTCTGATCCGCACGGCGGCGTGAGGGCCCCCGGCGCGGCGTCAGGGGCGGGTCCAGCCGTCCGCGAAGTCGCACCGGAGGTCGCTCCATCCGCGCAGCCTCTCCGGGGTGAACACGGGGTCGTCGCGCAGCAGGGGCGAGGAGCCGACCCAGGTGTCCCAGAGGCCGTCCGGGGCGAGGAACCGTTCGGCGTAGGAGGTTCCCAGGGCGGCGTCGAGCCGCAGCAGGGAGCCGAGGGCCTTGGGCTGGTCGTACCGGAGGTCGGTACGGGGCAGGTAGCGGTCCAGGTAGGCGGTGAGGAGCTCCGCGTCCGCACGGGTGCCGAGCCTGGCGAGGGCGAAGCAGTAGGCCCCGCCCGCGTAGCAGACCTCGCTGGCCAGGAGCAGTGCGCCGAGCCGCTCGCGGAACCGGTCCCGCCGGTCCACCCCGATCAGCCAGGCCGCGGTGAACCGTGACCGCCACTCGTACGCGAGCAGGGCGTCCAGCTCCTCGTCGGTGACGGCCGCCGCGTCCTCGGCGATCCGGCGGACGAAGTCGTCCTCGGGTTCCTGCCCGGGGTGCAGGAACCGGCCGCCGAGCAGCCGCAGGTAGCGCGGCGGGCCGCCGCCCTTGGCGACCACGTACCGCTGCACGACGTCGCCGTGCCCGCTGTCCCGGGGGTCCCGCAGGACGACCCGGCCGGTGGCGCCCGCCACGTGGGCCTCGACGCCGGTCACCTCTCGACTGCCGCTCATGGGGCGCAGTCTGCCGGGGAACGGCGCCGGGCGGCCAGGTGTTTACGCCTCGCCCGCCCGTTCGTCAGGAACCCGTCGGCCCGGGGCTCACGGGGCCAGGCCCGTCTTCGCCCCCGCCCCGCACAGCGGCACCACCGTGAGCCCCGGGCGGGGCGGGGCCGCGCTCACCGCCGCCCAGCAGGCCACTCCGGTGGCCTCCACGAAGAGCCCGCGCCGGGCCAGGTCCTTCTGGGCGGAGCGGATCTGCTCCTCCGTCACCGTCAGGAACGTGCCGCCCGTCGCGCGGACCGCCCGGAGGATCTGCCGGGCCCGGGGCGGGGCCGGGATCGCGATGCCCTCGGCGAGGGTGGGGCGGGCGGCGGCCGGTTCCGTGAGGTCCTCCGCGCCCGCGTGGAAGGCCTCGGCCAGCGGGGACACGGCCTCGGCCTGGACGGCGACGAGCGCGGGCCGGGTGCCGATGAGCCCGTGGCCGTACAGCTCCTCGACGGCGAGCGCGGCGCCGAGGAGCAGGGTGCCGTTGCCGACGGGGACGACGATCGTCTCCGGCAGGCGTCCGCCGAGCTCCTCCCACAGCTCGTACACGTAGGTCTTGGTGCCGTGCAGGAAGTACGGGTTGTACACGTGCGAGGCGTAGAACACGCCCGGCTCGCCGGCGGCCTCGCGCGCCGCCCGCGCCGTCGCCTCGCGGTCGCCGGGGACCTCGACGATCCGGGCCCCGTGGGCCCGGATCTGCTCCAGCTTCTTCGGGGAGGTCCCCTCGGGGACGTACACGACGCAGTCGAGCCCGGCCCGTGCGCCGTACGCGGCGATCGCGGTGCCCGCGTTGCCGCTGCTGTCGGCGAGGACCGTGCGGGGCCCCAGGGCGCGGGCGTGCGCGGCGAGCATCACCGCGCCCCGGTCCTTGAAGGACAGGGTGGGCATGAGGAAGTCGAGTTTGGCCGCGACCGAGCCGGTACCCGGATCCGAGCCGGTGTTCGAGCCGGTATCCGGCGCGGTGGCCGACGTGGCGAGGCGGACGAGCGGGGTGCGGCCCTCGCCGAGGCTCACCTCGGGCCCGTACGGGAGCGAAGGGAGCGCCTCCGCGTAACGCCACAGTGAATTGACGCGTGAGCCGAGGGACGCGAGGGGGACCGGAGCGCTCGTGAACGCGAGGTCCCAGGGGCCGCGGCACTTCGGACAACACCAGGTGAGGGCGGAGACGGGCGACTGGATCCGGCATTCGGGGCACTCGTAGACGGTCATGAACGGCAGCATGTCAGCCGTGTGGCAGGGGTGTTGCGGAGATGCGCGGGCCCCTGTGCGATTCCTGTGGATCAGCCGATCCTCCGATCCGGTCCCCGCCGTCCGATCCACGCCTGGAACAGGGGGGCGGTCGTCCGCGGGCGGCCGCCCCTTTCGTACGATGCGCGACCGAGCGTCTGTTCGCATCGCCCGCCCGTCACAGGAGCACGCACCCGTGGAGCCGACCCAGCCGAGCCAGCCGATCCCGCCGCCCGCAGGCGGCCCGCGGTCCGGGGGTGGTCCAGGGGCCGGAGGATGGCCCGCACCGGGCCCTTACACCTCTCCGGGGATGCCGTACACGGCGTACGGGCAACCGGGCGCGCCCGGCGCCGCCCCCTACGGGCAGCCGCCGCACCGCTCGACCAACGGGCTCGCCGTCGGCTCCCTCGTCTCCGGCATCGTGTGCTGCCTCCCGCCCCTCGGGCTGGTCCTCGGCCTCGTCGCGCTGCCGCAGATCAGGAAGCGGGGCCAGAACGGCAAGGGGCTCGCGATCGCCGGCATCGTGCTCTCCGCCCTCAGCTGCCTGCTGCTCGTCGCCGGCCTCGTCAGCGGTGGCTTCAGATCGGCGTACGACGGCTTCAAGGAGGGCGTCGACGAGGCCTCCCGCTCGCGGTCGGCCTTCGCGCTGCGCCCGGGGCAGTGCTTCACGGACCACAGCAAGGGCGCGGAGTTCGCGACGGACGTCCGCGTCGTCGACTGCGCCCGCCCGCACGACGGCGAGGTCAGCGGCACCTTCAAGGTCACCGGCGTCGCCGCGTGGCCCGGCGACGACGCGATCGAGGACATCGCCGACAAGCGCTGCGAGCCGATCAACGCGGCGTACGCCATGGACACCTGGGCGATCCCGCGGAACGTCGGGCTCTCGTACTACCAGCCCAGCCGGGAGAGCTGGCGGCTCGGAGACCGCGAGGTGACCTGCGCGTTCACCGGTGAGAAGCCGTTCTCGGGCTCGGTGCGCTCCGACTCGACCCGGCTGACCCTCGACCAGGAGCACCTCCTGCTCAGCCTCAACCCGATCGAGACGGTCGGCTACCGGGAGCCGGAGGACGACCCGGACGAGGACTTCGAGGCCAACCGGCAGTGGGCCGGCGAGCTGCTGACCGCGATCGACTCGGCCCGCGCGGGGGTGCGGGACCACGACTGGCCCGGCACGTCCAAGGCGGCGCTCGCGGCGCTCGGCGAGGAGCTCGACACGGCCTCCCGCCGCTGGCGCGCGCTGTCCGCGGCGGCCGACGCGGACGCGTACTGGGCCGCCTACGACGCCGCCTGGGACGCCCTTCCCGAGGACCTGGGCGCCGAGGCGCGGACCGCGCTCGGACTGACGGGCACGCCGCCGGCGGGCGAGGGCACCCAGGCCTGAGCCGGGCGCGCGCTGTGCGGACGGGGCCGGGCTCCCTCCTCGGGAGGCCCGGCCCCGTCGGGTGCGGACCGGCGGCGGTGGACCGGGGACGGCGGCCCGTGACCGGCCGCCGTTCCGGGACACCGTGGGCGGCGGGGCGCCGGTCCGCGGTTCGGGGGTGTGTCAGCGCCGGGTGAGGCCGCGGTCGATGGCGGTGATCAGCTCGCCGTCGGGGGTGTCCCCGTCGAGGGACCAGACCATCGCGCCGCCGAGTCCGTTCCGGCGGACGTAGGAGGCCTTGGTGCGCAGGACGGTGGGGTCGTCGTACGTCCACAGGGTCGTGCCGTCGAAGAGCCAGGCGTGGCCGTTCGACGCGCCCCGGTAGAGCTTGTACGTGCCCGAACCGGCCAGCGTCTTCAGGTGCTTGTAGTCCTCGGAGCCGGCCGTCCAGGTCGCCGGGGCGGGGCCGGCCGCGGGCTGCCCGAGTCCGTCGCCGCCGCCGGTCACGCCGGTCCAGCCCTGGCCGTAGAAGGGCATGCCGACCACCAGCTTGTGGGCGGGGGCGCCGCGCCGCAGCCAGGCCCGGACGGTCTGGTCGACGCTGAAGTCGTCCTTGGCGTAGAGCGCCGACTGCTGGGCGGTGGTCTTCTCGCCGGAGACGTGGAAGTCGTAGCCCTGGAGGTTCACGAAGTCGAAGTCCCGCATGATCCGGGCGACCTCGAAGCCCGCGTCGATCTTCGCGGGGGCGGTGGGCACGTACGCGCTGAGGTCGTAGTGCCTGCGTTGCGGCAGCGAGCGGCCGTAGCCGTCCAGCTGGGTGCGGAACTCCCGTACGAGCTTGGTGAAGTTGGGCTTGTCCTCGGGGCGGATCACGTTCCCGGGGGCGCCGTCCGAGCCGGGCCACTCCCAGTCCAGGTCGATGCCGTCGAAGACCCCGGCGGCGGCCCCGGCGCCGCCGCGGGCGCCGTCGACGGGCAGGTTGCCCTTGATGTACGTGTCGATGCAGGAGGCGACGAGGGCCTTGCGGCCGGCGTCGGTGCGCACCGCGTCCGAGAAGTGCGCGGAGCCGCTCCAGCCGCCGAGGGAGATCATGACCTTGAGGCCGGGGTTCTTCGCCTTGAGCTCGCGCAGTTCGTTGAAGTTCCCGGCCAGGCGCTGGTCGGCGGTGTCGCCGGTGCCGTCGACGGAGTTCGCGGCGTCGACGGGACGGACGTAGTCGGCCCACGAGTCCGAGCCGGGGACGCCGCCCACGGCGCACCTGCCGTCCGCGCCGACCACGCCGAAGGCGTAGTTGATGTGACTCAGCTTGGCCGCCGTGCCGCTCGTCTCCAGATCCTTGACCTGGAAGTTCCGGCCGTAGATGCCCCATTGGGTGAAGTAGCCGACGCGCTTGAGCGCGGGCGTGTGCGCGGTCGCGTGCGAGGACGCGGACGTGTGCGGGGCCCGGGAGTTCGCGTCGGCGGCGGGGGCCGGGGTGGCGAGGAGGCCGAGGGCGGCCGCGGCGGCGGTGCCGAGGGTCAGCGTGGTCAGGGCTCTGGGGCGCATGGGCTCGTTCCTGTGCGAGGCGGGATGGAGCGTGCGGGCAGGAACTTATTGGTCTGGACCAATAGGGGTCAAGAGGTGGGACGACATCTCTCCCGGGGTGACCGCGGGTGGCCGAGAGTGTCATCACTTCGAGTGAAACTTTGGCCCATGCTTGCGGATCGCGACCGTGGGTTGCCAGGCTGTAGCTGACAGTCAACCTGAGGGGAGTGTCCAGTGACGTTCGGTGAGCAGCCCGCCTATCTGCGCGTGGCGAGCGATCTGCGGGAGAAGATCGCCAACGGCTCGCTTCCGCCGCATACCCGCCTCCCCTCGCAGGCACGCATCCGCGAGGAGTACGGGGTGTCGGACACCGTCGCGCTGGAGGCCCGCAAGGTGCTCATGGCGGAGGGGCTCGTGGAGGGCCGCTCGGGTTCGGGGACCTATGTGCGCGAGCGGCCCGTCCCGCGGCGGATCGCCCGCTCCGGCTACCGACCCGCGTCGGGCGCCAGCCCGTTCCGCCAGGAGCAGGCCGCCGAAGGGGCCCGCGGCACCTGGGAGTCGCGCAGCGAGCAGGAGCCGGCGAGCGTCGAGGTCGCCGACCGGCTCGGCATCGAGCCGGGCGAGCGGGTGATGCGCACGCGGTACGTGTACCGGGACGGGGGCGAGCCCATGATGGTCTCCACCTCCTGGGAGCCCCTCGCCGTCACCGGCCGGACGCCGGTCATGCTGCCCGAGGAGGGCCCGCTGGGCGGCTGCGGCGTCGTCGAGCGGATGGCGGCCATCGACGTCGTCGTGGACAACGTGGTGGAGGAGGTGGGCGCCCGGCCCGGCCTCGCCGAGGAACTCCTGACCCTCGGAGGGGTGCCGGGGCACGTGGTCATGGTCCTGGAGCGGACGTACTACGCCTCGGGCCGCGCCGTCGAGACGGCCGACGTCGTCGTGCCGGCCGACCGCTACCGCGTCGCCTACCACCTGCCGGTGCGGTGAGCCCCCGGCGGAGAGTGGTCTCCCCGGGGCCGACGGGGCCGCGCGGGGCGGGCCGACAGGGCCGCCGTGGTCCGTCCCGTCGGCCCCGAGCCACGCGGCCGTCGCGCCTGACCGCGGGCCGGTCCGGCCTGACCGCGGGCCGTCGCACCTGACCGGGCCGTCGTCGCACCTGACCGTGCGGCCGTCGCGCCCGACCGAGGGCCGTCGCATCCGACCGTGCGGCCGTCGCACCTGACCGTTCAGCGGGGCGCGCCGTCCGGGTGGTGTGACCGCGAGTTAACGGGGCGTCAACGCGCGTAACCGCGCGGCAACCGCCCGCCGCCGCCCTCCGTCACGCGCGGCTCCTACCTTCCTCGTCCGTACCCGCGACCCGGTCGGACGACAGGAACCCTCATGACGGACACGGTCACTCCACCCACCCCTCAGCCGGAGGCGGCCCCCGAGCCACCCGCCGGACCCCGCCGCAGCTACGCCAGGCTGGCCGCGGACGAGAGCCGCGAGGACTACTCCCTGCGGTACGCCCCGCACTCCTTCCGGCGCTGGTCGCCCGGGACCGTCGCCGGCACCGCGCTCGGCGGCATCGCCTACCTCGCCGACTTCGCGATCGGCGCCTCGATCGTCTTCACCTACGGCTTCACCAGCGGCCTCGCCTCGATCCTCACCGCCGCCGCGCTGATCTTCCTCACCGGCATCCCCATCGCCCGGGCCTGCGCCACGTACGGCCTGGACATGGACCTCATCACGCGCGGGGCCGGCTTCGGCTACTTCGGCTCCACGCTCACCTCGCTCATCTACGCCTCCTTCACCTTCATCTTCTTCGCCCTCGAAGGCTCGATCATGGCCCAGGCCATGCATCAGGCCATCGGCCTGCCGGTGCAGATCGGCTACCTCGTCACCACCCTGATCGTCATCCCGATCGTCTTCCGCGGGATGGGCGCGCTCGCCAAGGTGCAGGCCTGGACCCAGCCGGTCTGGATCGTCGGCCTGGTGCTGCCCTTCGCCGTGCTCGCCTTCGAAGCCCCCGACGCCTGGGGCGCCTTCGCCTCCTTCGGCGGTACGGAGGGTGCCGGAGCGGGCTTCTCGTGGATCGGCTTCGGCCTCGGCACGGGCGTCGCGCTCTCCCTGATCGCCCAGATCGGCGAACAGGCCGACTATCTGCGCTTCATGCCCGCGAAGACCGAGGCGAACAAGCGCCGGTGGAACCTCGCGGTGCTCGCCGCCGGACCCGGCTGGGTCGTGATCGGCGCGGCCAAGCAGCTCGGCGGCGCCTTCCTCGCGTTCGTCGCCCTGGAGGCCGTCGGCAAGACCCACGCCCTGGAGCCGATCGCCCCGCAGATCGAGGCGCTCCGGCCCTGGCTCGGCTCGGTCGCGCTGCCCGCCGCGGCGCTCTTCGTGATCGTCTCCCAGATCAAGATCAACGTCACCAACGCCTACAGCGGCTCGCTGTCCTGGTCGAACTTCTTCTCCCGCGTCACCCACCGGCACCCCGGGCGCGTCTGGTACATCTTCCTCAACCTCGCCATCGCGCTGACGCTGATGGAGATGAACATGTTCGCCGCCCTGAACAAGCTGCTCGGGTTCTACTCGAACGTCGGCATCGCCTGGATCGCGGCCGTCGCGGCCGACCTCGTCATCAACAAGCGGGCCGGCTGGAGCCCCCCGTACATCGAGTTCAAGCGGGCCTACCTGTACGCCGTGAACCCGGCCGGCTTCGGCGCCATGGTCATCGCCTCCGTCGTGTCGATCCTCGCCTTCTTCGGTCTCTTCGGCACCTATGCCGAGGCGTTCTCCACCTTCATCGCCGCCGGCCTCTCCCTGGTCCTCTGCCCGCTCATCGCGTGGGCCACCCGGGGCCGCTACTACCTGGCCCGCCCCAACACGGTGAACGGCCCCGGGGCCGACGTCGCCGACGAGCGGGCGACCCACACCTGCGCCGAGTGCGAGACGGCCTACGAGCTGCCGGACATCGCCGACTGCCCGGTGCGCTCCGGCCCCGTCTGCTCGCTGTGCTGCTCGCTCGACGCCACGTGCGGGGACGCCTGCCGCAAGGGCCCCGAGGGCGCGGGCCGCGGTCCCGTCCTCATGCCGGTGCCCACCGTCCCCGCGGCGGCGCCCGGAGTGTGACCTTCGGCCTCCGTCCGTCGGTTCCCGGCCGATCCGTGCCTCTTTGTGAAAACCCGTATCCGCTGTGTGAAGGTCAGGCGTAAGCTCCGGCATATGCGGATTGCGGTTTCCCGGAGATCCTTGACGGTGCCCGGACCGGCGGAGGGAGAAGCCTGATGACCGACAGCGGCCCCGTCCTTGCCTGGCTCGTCATACGGCAGGACGACAACGGCAACCGCTACCGGGTGGGGCGGTACGCGACCAAGGACGAAGCCCAGAAGATCGCGGACAGTCTCGACGACCGCGGCCACAAGCAGCTCTACTGGGTCGAGCGCATCGGCAGCCCCGCGCTCTGACCCCCGCGGGCACCGACCGGACCGGGCTACGCTCGCGCCCATGACGGAACGCACCACCGACCCCGCCGCGGCCCACGAGCCCCACGAGTCCCCTCGCGACGCCGGCCCCGGCCAGGGAGCCGGCGTCGTGGTCGTCGTCGCCGGCGCCCTGTACGACGGGGGGCGGCTGCTCGCCGCGCGCCGCAGCGCCCCCGTCGAGCTCGCCGGCCGCTGGGAGCTGCCCGGCGGCAAGGTCGAACCGGGCGAGAGTCCGGAGGAGGCCCTGGTCCGCGAGCTGCGGGAGGAGCTCGGCGTGGAGGTCGCGCCGGGCGAGCCCCTCCCCGGCGCGTGGCCGCTGAAGCCCGGATACGTCCTGCGGGTATGGACCGCGCGGCTGCTCTCCGGTGAACCGCGCCCCCTGGAGGACCACGACGAGCTCCGCTGGCTCGCCCGGAGCGAGCTGGACTCGGTCGACTGGCTGGACCAGGACCGCCCCGCCGTCGCCGAGGCCGCGCTGAGGCTGCCCGCCACCCCCACGGGCGGAGCGCGCGACTGAGTTCCTACGCCGTTCGTGCCACCGTGCGCCCGCGGACGCCCCCGACGGGATATCCCGCCCCAAATAGCGGGTATGTGCAGAATGTCCCCTTGGGGAGGGGCTTGGATCTTCCTGCTGACGCACGGCTGGGGAAGTGATCGGGTGTGATCGACACCGACGGCGAGCGCGCGGAGTGGCACTTCCCGGCGGAGGCGAACGCCGTGCGCACGGCTCGCCACGCGGTGCGCGAGACCCTGCGCGCCTGGGAGCTCGACAAGGACCTCGGCGATCTGACCGTCCTGCTGGTCAGCGAGCTGGTGACCAACTCCCTGCGGTACGCCTCCGGGCCCATCGGGGTCCGGCTCGTCCGCCCCCGCTCCGACGGCGCCGACCCGGCGCATCCGCCGGCGCTCCTGGTGGAGGTCTCCGATCCGCTTCCGGATCCGCCCACCGAACGGGCCCCGGGACCCGAGGACGAAGGGGGCCGAGGACTGGGCCTCGTGGCCTGTTCCGCACGCCGCTGGGGGACCCGTAGAGGAACCAAGGGCAAAACCGTATGGTTCGAGCTGGCTCTCCCGGGTGAGTAAACAGGGTGGGACAACGATCACCGGTACTCGGCGAGGGACGAACGAGACCACCCTGTGATCGTGAACGTCGTGCCGTCGGGGCCTGCCGTATTGAATACTGCGGGCATGGCCGGTCCGGTGCGGTGAGCTGGAGGGGACGGTCGCGTGAGCGAGATACCTGAGACGGCGAGTGGCGGCGTCGTGTGGCAGAGCAGCCCGCCCGGCTCGATCTATGACTACATCCGGGTGGCGTCCTTCTCGATCGGGCCCGACGGCCTCGTCGAGCAGTGGAGCCGACGGGCCGCGGACCTGTTCGGGGTCACCGCTGAGGAGGCCAGGGGCAGGGACCCCGTCGAGGCCTTCATGCCCGCCGACCTGCGCGAGCGCGGCCACCGGCGGGTCAAGGAGATCCTCGACGGCAAGGAGTGGACGGGCCTCGTCCCGTTCCGCATGCCCGGCGAGGACCGGCCCCGGGGCATCGCCGAGATGTACGTCATGCCGAGCGAGACCCAGACCGGGGAACGGGCCGCGCTGTGCATCGTCGTCGACGTGCGCGCCCTGCGCCGCATCGAGACGGACCTCGCCGCCTCCCAGGCGATATTCGGCCAATCCCCCTTCGGGTTCCTCCTCTTCGGCACCGACCTCACCGTGAAGCGGGCCAACCGGCGCTTCGCCACCGTCTTCGGCGGCGAGGCCGACGACCACCGGGGCCGGACCGTCCACGACTACCTGGGCCACGCCGAGGCCGACCGGATGACCACCGCCCTCCGGCGGGTCCTGGAGACGGGCGAGTCCGTCACCGACTTCCAGATCGTCGGCGCCGCCCCCGGCGCCCGGGACCGCCGCCACTGGTCCATCAACCTCTACCGCGTGCACAGCGGATCCGGCCGCCCGATCGGCGTCGCCGGACTCGGCATCGACGTCACCCGCCGGCACAACGCCGCCCGTGAAGCCGCCAGCGCCCGCCGCAACCTCGCCCTGCTCAACGAGGCCGGCTCCCGCATCGGCACCTCCCTCGACCTGGAGGCCACCGCCCGCGAGCTCCTCGACGTCGCCGTCCCCGGCTTCTGCGACCTCGCGTCCGTCGACCTCTACCAGGGCCTCCTCACCGGCGACGAGGCGCCGCCCGGCCGCTGGGGGAACTCCCACGACGTCGGCTACGGGGCCGGCAGCGCCGAACTCCGCAGGGTCGCCTTCGCCAGCGCCGTCTCCGACACCCCCCTACGCACCGACGAGGGGCACGGCCCGGACAGCGGCTGTTGCGGACCCGTGCCCATCGCGGTCGGCGCCGTCCACCGCTACCCCTTCAACTCGCCCTGTGCCGGGGCCCTGCGCACCGGACGCGTCCGCACGGTCCCGGGCGGCGAGGGCGACCTCGTGCAGTCCACGCTGATCGTCCCGATGGTCGCCCACGACACCCTCGTCGGGCTCGTCCAGTTCTCCCGGGCCAAGGGCAGCGAGCCCTTCGGGGAGCGCGACCGGGCCCTCGCCGTCGAACTCGCCGCCCGCGCGGCCGTCTGCATCGACAACGCGCGCCTCTACCGGCGCGAGCACGAGCGGGCCCTGATCCTCCAGCGCAGCCTGCTCCCGCCCGGCGACCCCGAGGCCGCCGGCCTCGACATCGCCTGCCGCTACCTCCCCGGCACCGCCGCCACCGAGGTCGGAGGCGACTGGTTCGACGTCATCGAACTCCCCGGGCACCGCACCGCGCTCGTCATCGGCGACGTCATGGGCCGCGGCCTGCGCGCCGCCGTCGCCATGGGCGAACTCCGCACCGCCGTCCGCACCCTCGCCCAGCTCGACCTGGAGCCCGCCGAGGTCCTCTCCCACCTCGACGAGATCGCCCGCGGCCTGGGCGCCCCCATCGGCGCGCAGCAGTCCCGCAGCCACAAGAACCGGGGACCCGAACTCTCCGAGGTCTACCTCGCCACCTGCGTCTACGCCGTCTACGACCCGGTCACCCGGCGCTGCACCTTCGCCAACGCCGGACACCTCCCGCCGGTGCTCGTCGAACCCGGCGAGGAGGCCCTGCTCCTCGACGTACCCCCCGGGATGCCGCTCGGCGTCGGCGGGGAGCCCTTCGAGGAGGTGGAGGTCGAACTGCCCGAGGGCGCCCTCCTCGCCCTCTACACCGACGGGCTCGTCGAGTCCCGCGACCACCCCCTGGACGAGGGGCTCCAGGCCTTCCGCCGTGCCCTCACCGACCCGGACCGTCCCCTGGAGGACGTCTGCGACCGGGTCCTCACCAGCCTCAACACCGGACACGGCGAGGACGACATCGCCCTCCTGATGGCCAGGATCCAGGGGCTGCCCAGCGAGGCGGTCGGCGACTGGCAGCTGCCCAGGGAACCCCGCTCGGTGGGCCGGGCCCGCGAACTCGCCCGCGCCCAGCTCGCCGCCTGGGACCTCGACGCCCTCGTCGACACCGTCGAACTCCTCGTCAGCGAACTCGTCACCAACGCCCTGCGGTACGGAGAGGGCGAGATCAGGCTCCGCCTGCTGCGCGACCGCACCCTCGTCTGCGAGGTCTGGGACGCCGGACTGGTCCAGCCGCGCCGCCGCAGGGCCCGGGACACCGACGAGGGCGGCCGCGGCCTCCAGCTCGTCGGACTCCTCTCCTCCTCCTGGGGCTCGCGGCGCACCCCGCGCGGCAAGACCGTCTGGTTCGAACTGGGCCTGCCGGACGGCGAGGGGGCGTCGGAGCCGACGGTGGAACAGCTCCTCAGCATGTTCTGACCAGCCGTTCCGAGGGGCGCCGGCGTCGTCCTCAGCCCTTGAGCGCGGCCAGCCGGGCCTCGATCTCGGCGCTGTCGCCGAGCGCGTCCAGCTGCTCGAACTGGGCGTCCAGGGAGGAGGCGGCCAGCTCCTGCTTGCCCAGCGCCCTCGCCTCCTCCCGGCGCACCTTGTCCTCGAAGCGGCTCAGCTCGCTCGTCGGATCGAGCACGTCGACGTTCTTCACGGCGTCCATCATCCGGTTCTGCGCCCGGGCCGACGTGGCACGCGCGACCAGCTCGTCGCGCTTGGCCCGCAGTTCGCCGAGCTTGGCCTTCATCTGGTCGAGGCCGGTCCTGAGCTTCTGTACGACCTCGGTCTGGGCGGCGATCGTCGGCTCGGCGGTCCTCGCCTCCTTCTCCGACTGCAGCTGGCGGCCCAGCGCCACCTTCGCCAGGTTGTCGAAGCGGTCCGCCTCCGCCGTCTGGCCGCCGGCCCGCAGCTCGTCCGCCTTCCTGCTCGCGGCGAGCGCCTTGCCGCCCCACTCCGCCGCCGCGTCCACGTCCTCCTTGTGGTCCTGCTCGATCAGCCGGAGGTTGCCGATGGTCGCCGCCACCGCCTCCTCCGCCTCCGCGATGTTGTTCGCGTAGTCGCGGATCAGCTGGTCCAGCATCTTCTGCGGATCCTCGGCCTGGTCGAGGAGGGCGTTGATGTTCGCCTTCGCGAGTTGGGTGACCCGGCCGAGGATCGTCTGCTTGCTGCTCATGTCTCTCCTCCTGGGAGATCTCGTGGAACTCAGAAACGGCCTCCGCCGCCCAGCCGGCCACGGGTCCCGCTGCCGCCGAAGCTGCCGGGCCCGCCGCCGAAACCTCCGCCCCCGAAACCGCCCCCTCCGCCCCCGAGACCGCCTCCTCCTCTGCCGGACCCGCCGCCGAACAGTCCGCCGAGGATGATGCCGCCGAGCACCGCGCCGCCGAGCCCGCCGCCACCGCTTCCGCCCACCCCCGTCGTGCCGCCCAGGCCGTTCGGGTTCCCGTACCTGCGGACGTCCTGCTCGGCGAGGTCCTGGGCGCGCCGGGCCAGAGCGTCCGCCTGCTGCGCCTCCACCAGCGCCGTCTGCGGGTCGCCGTCGGCCGCGAGCGCGCGCGCCTTCTCCCAGCGGCGCTGGGCCTCGGCGAGGCGGGTACGGGCCTCGCTGCCCACCGCGCCCCGGTGCGTGGTGACGTAGTCGGCGGCGGCCCCGATCGCCGAACGGGCCGTCAGCATCACCTGGTCGAGGAGCGCGCGGGCCCGCCGGGTTCCCGAGTCGCGCTCCCGCGCGCCCTCCAGCGTCTCGTCGAGCGCCCCGTCGGCCTCCTCGACCCGGCGCAGGGCCTCGATCGGGTCGTACCGCCCGGCGTCCACACCGCGCCGCACCTCGGCGATCACCGCCTCCGCGCGGGCGATACGGCCCTGGAGATCGGCCGTGGACACCCCCTCGGCGGTGCCCTTCAGCAGCCCGCGGGCCTCCGCCAGGTCCGCGTCGGTCTCGGCGAGCGCGCCCGTCAGCTTCCCGACCGCCTCGGCGAGCTCCCGCGCCCGCCGGTCCACCGCCTCGACCAGCCGGGCGGCCTGGTCCACCGCGCCCTCGGCGGCCCGGATGTGCACCGCGGCCCCGCCGTTGTCACCGGCGTCGATCCGTCGGCGGGCCTGGTCGACGTGGGCCGTGGCGAACACGAGCCGGTCCTTCGCCTGCTCGATGTCACCGGCGACGGGAGCGGCGGCCGTCTCGGCGTACCGCTCGCGCATCGCCGTCAGCGTCGCCTCGGCCGTCCCGATCCGCCCGGTCTGCTCCCGGAACGCCGCCTCGACCGCGGCGAGCGCCTCCGGGGCCGTGCGCTCCAGGGCCCGCAGCCGGTCGAAGTCCTCCGTCTCGGCGTCGAGGCGCGTGTTCGCCTCGGCGCAGCGGCGGAGGATCTCGTCCAGCATGCCCCGGCGGGTCGCGTCGTCCTCGGGGAAGGAGTCGTCGAGCTTCTGCCGCAGCCGGAACGAGGCCGTCAGCTGCTCCTCGGCGAACTCGACGGCCTCGGTGAAGGGCCGCACCGCCTCCTCGCCGAACTGGGCCGACGCGAAGCCGAGTTCCTCCTGGCTGGTGCGGACGGCGTCGTCGGTGGCGACCAGGGTCCGGCGGGCCTCCCCGTCGAGTTCGTCGAGGGAGGGCGGCGCGGTCTCCTTCGGCGGGCCCCAGCCCTGCCCGCCGCCCGGGGTCGTGCGGGTCTCGGTGCGGCGCCGCCGTTTGGTGTACGCGTAGGCCGCGACGGCCCCCGCACCGCCGACGAGGACCACGGGCAGGACGAGGTCGGTCGCCGAGGTGCCGTCGTCGGGCGCGGTCCCGGGGTCGGCGGGGCCGGGGGTGACGGCCGGGGCGGGGACGGGCTGCCCGGCGAGCACGGCGTCGTAGCCGTTCGCCGCGCCGATGGCGGCGCCGGCCCAGTCGTTCTGCCGCAGGGCCGGTTCGATCGCGGTCCTGGCGACCTCGTCGAGCTGGGGCTGGGTGAGGCGGGAGCCGGGGTCGGCCGAGTAGCCGTACTGCCGGTCGTGGGTGGCGACGGCGAGCAGGACGTCGTCGACGCCGAGCCCGTTGCGCTCGGCGGTGGCGTCGGCCCAGTTCTGGCCCGAGCGGCCGGAGAAGTCCCGTACGTAGACGACGAAGAGCTGGACGCGCCGGTCGTCGTAGAGCCGGTCGAGGGCCTGGACCACGGAGGCGCGGCGGTCCCCGAGGGCGTCCACCCGGTCGGTGATCTGGCCGTCCCGGGACAGGACGACGGGATCGTCGGCGCGGGCACCGTGTACGGCGGGCACGAGGAGCCACCACGCCGCCACCAGCACCGCGACAAGGGCTCGGGTGGCTATTCGCGTCACAAAGGGGAGGCTATGTCCGGGTATCTCCGTCCGCGACCGGACCGGTGCCGCCCGCAACTGTTCCTCCCGCCCCGACGTCACTGTCAGTAGCCGCCGCTACGGTGGTTCCAGTGACGCGACGGCTCTTGGGGGGCTCGGGTGGACGGACGGCTGAGGCGTGCGTGGAGGCGGGGACGCTGGTTCGTCCTCGGCCTCGTCCTGCTGCTCGTGGTGCCCCCGCTGTTCGGCGCGCTGGCGCTGCGCGTCAGCTACACGGGCGACCTCAGGGACGACGCGCGGACCCGCGGCAAGGACGCCTTCTGGATCGGGCACGCCTGGGTCGACGGGCGGAAGAAGGACGCGGACCTCACGGCCCTCGCCGCGCGGCTGAAGGGCAGCGGCATCCGTGACCTGTACGTGCACGCCGGACCCCTGGAGCACGACGGGACCCTCGGGGCGGCGAAGTACCCGCGCGCCCGGTGGCTGATCGACGGGGTGCACCGCCTGATGCCCGGGATACGGGTCCAGGCCTGGCTGGGCGACGTCCTGGCGAGCGAGGGGCCCGTGGGCCTGCGCCTGGCGGACGCCGGTTCGCGCCGCGCCGTCGTGGGGTCGGCCCGGCAGATCCTCGACGCCGGCTTCGACGGGGTCCACTTCGACCTGGAGCCGCTGCACTCCGACGACCGCGACTACCTCTCCCTCCTCGACGACCTCGGGAAGCTGACCCGGGCCCGGAAGGTCCCGCTGTCGGTGGCCGCCCACCAGATCGACCCGCTGCCGGGCGCCCACAGGGCCCTGGGCGCGGTCAGCCCGAACGGCAGCGAGAAGTGGTGGTCGCAGGAGTTCTTCGGCGAGGTCGCCCGCCGCGTCGACCAGATAGCCGTCATGTCGTACGACACCTGGATGCCGCTGGAGAGCCTGTACGGCGGGTACGTCGCCCAGCAGACGGCCCTCGCCCTGGAGGTGACGCCCGAGAGCACGGACCTGCTCATGGGCCTCCCCTTCTTCCACGAGGACGACCTCGGCCACCACGAGTCCGCGGAGACGGTCGCCGCGGCCGTCAGGGGCGCGAGACTCGGCCTCGGCCGCACCGACCCCGGCCGCGAGCGGTTCGGCCTCGCGCTGTACGTCGACTTCGCCGCGGAGGAGGGGGACTGGGCGGCCTACCGGGCGGGCTGGCTCTGAGCGGACCCCCGCGCGCCGGGCCCGGGCCGGCGGAGGAGGACGGCGCCCGGGCGCGGGCCCGGGTCCGGGTCCGGGTCCGGTGGCGGGCGCACGCGGCGGCGGTACTAGGTCCTCCGCCGCCTGATCGTCTTCCCGAGCCAGACGAGCGGGTCGTACGTCCGGTCCACGACCCGCTCCTTCAGCGGGATCAGCGCGTTGTCGGTGATCCGGATGGACTCCGGGCAGACCTCGGTGCAGCACTTGGTGATGTTGCAGTAGCCGAGACCGTGCTCCTCCTGCGCGGTCCTCCGCCGGTCGAGCCCCGCCTCCTCCGCCGCGTCCAGGGGATGCATGTCGAGCTCCGCGACCCGCATGAGGAAACGGGGCCCGGCGAACGCCTCCTTGTTCTCCTCGTGGTCGCGCACCACGTGGCAGGTGTCCTGGCACAGGAAGCACTCGATGCACTTCCTGAACTCCTGCGAGCGGTCCACGTCCTCCTGCCGCATCCGGTACTCGCCGGGGCCGAGCCCGGCGGGCGGGACGAACGCCGGGATCTCCCGGGCCTTCGCGTAGTTGAAGGAGACGTCCGTGACCAGGTCGCGGACGACGGGGAAGGCGCGCATCGGGGTGATCGTGACCACCTCGTCCGGAGCGAAGACCGACATCCGGGTCATGCACATCAGCCGGGGCCGGCCGTTGACCTCGGCCGAGCACGACCCGCACTTGCCCGCCTTGCAGTTCCAGCGGACGGCCAGGTCGGGGGCCTGGGTGGCCTGGAGGCGGTGGACGATGTCGAGGACCACCTCGCCGTCGTGCACCTCGACCGTGTAGTCGGTGAGCTCCCCGCCGTCGGTGTCGCCGCGCCAGATCCGGAAGCGGGCCTGATACGTGCTCATGCGTCCAGCTCCTCCTCCGCCAGGTACTTCGCCAGCTCCTCCTTCTCGAAGAGGGCGAGGAGATCCGGCCTGATGGGCTCGGTGCGCACCCGTTCCAGGGCGACCCCGCCGTCACCGGCCCGGCAGAGCAGGTTCACCGGACGCCACGAGCGCTCCATCGCGGGACGGTCCTCGCGGGTGTGCCCGCCCCGGGACTCGGTGCGCTCCAGGGCGGCCCGGGCCACGCACTCGCTCACCAGGAGCATGTTCCGCAGGTCGAGCGCGAGGTGCCAGCCGGGGTTGAACTGCCGGTGCCCCTCGACCGCGACCCGCTCCGCCCGCTCCCGCAATGCGGCGATCCGCTCCAGGGCCTCGGTCATCTCGCCCTCCCGCCGGATGATCCCGACGAGGTCGTTCATCGTCTGCTGGAGCTCCTGGTGGAGCGTGTACGGGTTCTCGGGGGGTCCCGCGGCGACGGGGTCGAACGGGGCCAGCGCCTCCGCCCGCGCGGCGGCCACGTCGTCCTCGATCACTCCGCCGCCGGCCCCCGACATCGCGTACTGCGCCGCGTGGAGCCCGGCCCGCCGCCCGAAGACGAGCAGGTCGGAGAGGGAGTTCCCGCCGAGCCGGTTGGAGCCGTGCATGCCTCCCGCCACCTCCCCGGCGGCGAAGAGCCCCGCCACCCCGACCGTGGCGGCCGTCTCCGAGTCGACGGCGACGCCGCCCATCACGTAGTGACAGGTCGGCCCGACCTCCATCGCCTCGGCCGTGATGTCGACGTCTGCCAGCTCCTTGAACTGGTGGTACATCGAGGGCAGCCGGCGCCGGATCGTCTCCGCCGGCATCCGGGTCGACACGTCCAGGAAGACCCCGCCGTGCGGGGAGCCGCGGCCCGCCTTCACCTCGGAGTTGATGGCGCGCGCCACCTCGTCGCGCGGCAGCAGCTCGGGCGGGCGCCGGTTGTGGTCGGGGTCCTCGTACCAGCGGTCGCCCTCCTCCTCCGACTCGGCGTACTTCTCCTTGAAGACGTCGGGCACGTAGTCGAACATGAAGCGCCGGCCCTCGGAGTTCCGCAGGACCCCGCCGTCGCCGCGTACGGACTCGGTGACCAGGATCCCCTTCACCGACGGCGGCCAGACCATGCCGGTCGGGTGGAACTGCACGAACTCCATGTTCACCAGGGGCGCGCCGGCGAGCAGGGCGAGCGCGTGGCCGTCGCCGGTGTACTCCCAGGAGTTCGAGGTCACCTTGAAGGACTTGCCGATGCCGCCCGTCGCGAGGACCACCGCGGGCGCCTCCAGGACGAGGAAGCGGCCGCTCTCCCGCTCGTAGCAGAAGACCCCCGAGACCCTCCCGTCACCGTCCTTGAGGACGCGGGTGACGGTGAACTCCTGGAAGACCTTCAGGCGTGCCTCGTGGTCGCCGGTCTCCCGGTGGTCCTCCTGCTGGAGGCCGACCACCTTCTGCTGGAGGGTACGCAGGAGTTCGAGACCGGTGCGGTCGCCGACGTGGGCGAGGCGCGGGTACTCGTGGCCGCCGAAGTTCCGCTGGGAGATCCGGCCGTCCGGTGTGCGGTCGAAGAGCGCGCCCCAGGTCTCCAGCTCCCACACCCGCTCGGGGGCCTCCTGGGCGTGCAGCTCGGCCATCCGCCACTGGTTGAGGAACTTCCCGCCGCGCATGGTGTCCCGGAAGTGCGTCTTCCAGTCGTCGTGCTCGTTGGCGTTCGCCATGGAGGCGGCGATGCCGCCCTCGGCCATCACCGTGTGCGCCTTGCCGAAGAGGGACTTGCAGATCACGGCGGTGCGCGCGCCGGCCCGGCGCGCCTCGATCGCGGCCCGCAGCCCGGCGCCGCCCGCGCCGACCACGACCACGTCCCACCGCTGCCGTTCCACGGAGCTCACAGGACTCATGTCAGAAGAACCTCGGGTCGTCGAAGGCGCCGGTGGCGAGCAGGTACACGTACAGGTCGCAGACGGCGACGCTGATCAGCGACGCCCAGGCCAGTTGCATGTGGCGGCGGTTGAGGCGCCCCACCCAGGTCCACAGCCGGTAGCGGACGGGGTGCTTCGAGAAGTGCCGCAGCCGGCCGCCGACGATGTGCCGGCAGGAGTGGCAGGAGAGCGTGTACGACCAGATGAGGACGATGTTGACGAGGAAGATCAGCGTCCCGAGCCCCGCGTGGCCCCAGTCGTAGTCGGCGTCCCGGAAGGTCAGCGCGGTGTCGTACGTGAGGATCCCGGCGACCGGCACCGCCGCGTAGAAGAAGTACCGGTGGAGGTTCTGCAGGAGCAGCGGGAAGCGGGTCTCGCCGGTGTACGTGCGATGGGGCTCGGCGACCGCGCAGGCCGGGGGAGCCGCCCAGAAGCCCCGGTAGTACGCCTTGCGGTAGTAGTAGCAGGTCAGCCGGAAGCCCAGCGGGAAGACCAGGATCAGCAGGGCGGGGGAGAGCCCCCACCAGCTGCCGAAGAGCTCCCAGTTCGGGCCGCCGCGCATGGGGACGCAGTTCTCGGCGAGGCAGGGCGAGTAGAACGGGGAGACGTACGGGGCGGCGTAGTAGTGGGCGTTCGCGAAGGCCCGCCACGTCGAGTACGCGACGAAGGCGAGCAGTCCGGCCGCGGTGGCGGCGGGGGAGAGCCACCAGCGGTCGGTCCGCAGGTGGCGGGCGGCGATGGCGGCACGCCCCGGGGAGCGCACCCCCGTCGCGGCCCGGTGACGCGTCGGGGGCTGCGTACCTGTGGCCAACCGGGCCTCCTCGGCTCTACGGCTCTACGGCTCTACGGCTCTTCGACTCTGCATCGCCGCCCCGGTGCCGCTACGGCGCGTGGCGGTCACGTGCTCCCAGGCCCTCGTCGTCGACGTCGGTCCACTTCCCGGCGTCGTACGGGGCCTCGGGGATGGTCACCATGCTCTGCGCACGGCCGGTGGAGGGTGCGGGTGGTGCGCCCCGCTCCGTCCCGACGCGGCGTTCCAGCTCCTCGACCGTGTGTTCCAGGTCCTGCAGGCGGCGCCTGACGGCCGCCAGGTCGTCCTGAACGGACATGGTTGCCCTCACCTTCGTGAGTGTCGCGCGTCACATCCCGCTTGGGAAGTCGTGTGCACGGGCGGTTGGGCCGCACGAGTGGGGTTCACCGGGCGCCCCGCCGTGTCGCCGTGGCCGGATCTGCTCCGTCCTTTTCAGTGTATGAGCAATAGGTCTGATCATCTCCAAATGGAATAAATCTGGACGAAGGGGTACAAGTCATGTCCCAGATCGGCGCCCCACGCGGGAGGACATGCTCCAGGAGCCCGCGCTCCCGCACGCTCCGCTCCGTCGCCACCCTCACCAGCGCGGTCCTCGCGGTCACCGTCCTCGCCGGCTGCAGCTCCGGCGACGAGGCCGACGAGACCCCGGCCGCGGCCCAGGACAACGCGCCCGCCGCACGCGACCGGGTCGCCGACGGGGGCACCCTCCGCTGGGCCGTCGACGCGCTGCCCACCACGCTCAACGCCTTCCAGGCCGACGCCGACGGCACCACCTCGCGCATCGCCGGAGCCGTGCTCCCCTCCCTCTACACGCTCGACGGACGGGGCCGGCCGCAGCTCAACCCCGACTACCTGGAGAGCGCGCAGGTCATCGAGACCGAGCCCAAGCAGGTCGTCCTCTACAAGCTCAACCAGCAGGCGGTGTGGAGCGACGGCCGCGAGATCGGCGCCCCCGACTTCGTCGCCCAGTGGCGGGCGCTGAGCGGCCGCGACACCGCGTACTGGACGGCCCGCAACTCCGGCTACGAGCGGATCGAGAAGATCGAGCGGGGCAAGAACGACCTGGAGGTCCGGGTCACCTTCGCCAAGCCCTACGCCGACTGGCGGTCCCTCTTCACGCCCCTCTACCCCAAGCAGGTGATGGGCTCCCCGAGCGCCTTCAACGACGGGGCCCGCACCACCCTCAAGGCCACCGCAGGACCGTTCCTGCTCAAGACCGTCGACCGGAAGAGCGGCGACGTCACCCTCGCCCGCAACCCCCGCTGGTGGGGTCAGCCCGCCAAGCTCGACAGCGTCGTCCTCAAGGCCGTCCCGCGGGCCGAACGGGCCGACGCGCTCGCCGCGGGCACCCTCGACCTGGCCGAGATCGACCGGTCCGCGGCCGAGCGGATCGCCCTCGCCCTCCGGGACGCCCGCGCCGGCCGGAACGGCGCCGAGGCGGCCCTCGCCCACGGCCCGGGCGCGGCGATCACGCCCTCCAAGGCCCTGAAGTCCTGGGCCCTCGCCCATGGCTCCGACGACGAGAAGGCGGCGGAGGTCCAGGAGGCCCGCAAGAAGAACCAGGAGGCGATCGCCCGGTACGCGAGTGCCCAGGACGCCCTGGCGAAGTACGTGGTCCGCAAGTCCCTGGAGCCCGCCTACACCCAGCTCTCGCTGAACGGCGAGTCCGGCCCGCTGGCCGACGAGCGGGTACGGCGAGCGGTGGCCCGGGCCATCAACCGCCAGGAACTGGCCGACTCCGTGCTCAAGCCGCTCGGCCTCCCCGCCCTGCCCCCCGGCAGCCACCTCGCCCTCGCGGGCCAGGCGGCGTACGCGGACAGCAGCGACGCGCTCGGCGGCCAGGACACCAAGGAGGCGCAGGCGCTCCTCGCCGACGCGGGCTGGGTCCCCGGCGGCGCGCTCCGGAAGCCCGCCGGCACCAAGGCGGGCAGCGAGGCGGAGAAGGAGGCGGAGAAGAAGAAGGAGGAGGAGAAGAAGGCCTCCGACAAGACCGCGGACAAGACCGCGGAGAAGGAGAAGAAGGCCGAGGGCTCCACCGACGCCAAGAAGAAGGAGAGCGAGGACACCGCCTCCGACGAGGGCCTCTACATCGTCGGCGACGACAAGCCCGGCGAGCACCCGGCCGCCCCCGCTCCCGCCGTCGGGGTGAACGGCCCCGAGAGCGGCGCCGACATCCTCGTCCCGGGATCCGCCGCCGCCCGGCAGAGCGCCGCGCTCCTCGCCCGCGTCCAGGCGCTCGACACCGGCTCCGGCTCCCACGCCGCCAAGCCGGACCAGGGGATGGCCGGTGCCTACGCCCCGCGCGGCACCGCCGCCCCCGTGAAGGCGCCCGAGGCCGGCGCGGCCCTCGGCAAGGACGGCACGGCGCTGAGCCTCCGCTTCGTCCTGCCGTCCGGGCCGGGCTCCGAGTCGCTGCGGACGGTCGGGGACAAGATCGTCCGGATGCTGGACGCGGTGGGGATCCGCACCGAGGTCACCAAGGTCTCCGACGACAGCTTCTTCAAGGACCACGTCGCCTCGGGCGACTACGACCTGGCCCTCTACTCCTGGCCGGCCTCCGCCTTCCCGGCGACCGACGCCCGGCCGATCTTCGCCAAGCCCGAGCCCGCCTCGGACGGCTCCCTCCTGGTCGAGCAGAACTACTCCCGCGTCGGCACCGACCGCATCGACCAGCTGTTCGACCAGGCGGCGGGGACGCTCGACGAGGAGGAGGCCCGCGAGCTGGTGCGTCAGGCCGACGCCCGGATCTGGGCCGCGGCCGGTTCCATCCCCCTCTACCAGCGCCCGCAGCTCGTGGCCGCCAGGGCCGATCTGGTGAACGCCGGGGCCTGGGGTCTCGCCGCTCCCCGCTACCAGGACATCGGATACAAGAAGCCCGAATCCGCCAAGGGAGCCGAGCGAACCCCCTGAAAGCACTGAAACCTCCGAAACCACGGGGCGCAACCTCAGAAGCAGCTCAATATCCTTGCCCGCCGGTGATCCCGGCGGGCAGGATCGCGACGGCCCTTTGACCCGGTCGCACGACCTGCCCCACACCCCCCAGAACTCCCGGCACCACCTCTCGGATCTTGGCCGGGGAAGCCCCTTGCGCGGCAGCCCCGTACCATAGGACATAGCCGTGGCGCGTCCGCCCGGCGGGCGTACGAGGAACTGACGCCGCATCCCACGATCCGAGAGAAGCGCAAGCACCCATGCCCACGCGCCACGACATCCGTAACGTCGCCATCGTCGCCCACGTCGACCATGGCAAGACGACCATCGTCGACGCCATGCTCAAGCAGGCCGGTGCCTTCGCCGCCCACCAGCAGCTCGACGACCGCATGATGGACTCGAACGACCTGGAGCGTGAGAAGGGCATCACGATCCTCGCCAAGAACACGGCGGTGAAGTATCACCCCAAGGACGGCGGGGCCCCGATCACGATCAACATCATCGACACCCCCGGCCACGCCGACTTCGGTGGCGAGGTCGAGCGCGGTCTGTCGATGGTCGACGCGGTCGTCCTCCTCGTCGACGCCTCCGAGGGCCCGCTCCCGCAGACCCGGTTCGTGCTGCGCAAGGCGCTCCAGCAGCGCAAGCCCGTCATCCTCTGCATCAACAAGACGGACCGCCCGGACTCCCGGATCGACGAGGTCGTCAACGAGACCTACGACCTCTTCCTCGACCTGGACGCGGACGAGGACCAGATCGAGTTCCCGATCGTCTACGCCTGCGGCCGTGACGGCGTCGCCTCGCTGACCAAGCCGGAGAACGGCACCGTTCCCGCGGACAGCGACAACCTGGAGCCGTTCTTCTCGGCCATCCTGGAGCACGTCCCCGCCCCGGTGTACGACGAGGAGGCGCCGCTCCAGGCGCACGTCACCAACCTGGACGCCGACAACTTCCTCGGCCGCATCGCGCTGCTCCGCGTCGAGCAGGGCGAGCTCCGCAAGGGCCAGACGGTCGCGTGGATCAAGCGGGACGGCACGATCTCCAACGTCCGCATCACCGAGCTGATGATGACCGAGGCGCTCACCCGCAAGCCCGCCGAGGTCGCCGGCCCCGGTGACATCTGCGCCGTCGCCGGTATCCCCGACATCATGATCGGCGAGACCCTGGCGGACCCGGAGAACCCGATCGCGCTTCCGCTGATCACGGTCGACCAGCCCGCCATCTCCATGACCATCGGCACCAACACCTCGCCGCTCGTCGGCCGCGGTGGCACGGGCAAGGGCGCGGACGCCAAGTCCGCGGTCAAGCAGCGCAAGGTCACCGCCCGCCAGGTCAAGGACCGTCTGGACCGCGAGCTCATCGGTAACGTCTCGCTCCGCGTCCTCGACACCGAGCGCCCCGACGCCTGGGAGGTCCAGGGCCGCGGTGAGCTCGCGCTCGCCATCCTGGTCGAGCAGATGCGCCGCGAGGGCTTCGAGCTCACCATCGGCAAGCCGCAGGTCGTCACCAAGGAGGTCGACGGCAAGGTCCACGAGCCGGTCGAGCGCCTCACGGTCGACGTCCCCGAGGAGCACATGGGCGCGGTCACGCAGCTCATGGGCGTCCGCAAGGGCCGCATGGACAACATGTCGAACCACGGCTCCGGCTGGGTCCGCATGGAGTTCGTCGTTCCGTCCCGTGGCCTCATCGGCTTCCGTACGGAGTTCCTCACCAACACCCGCGGTACGGGCATCGCCCACTCGATCCACGAGGGCCACGAGCCGTGGTTCGGCACCCTGACGACCCGTAACAACGGCTCGCTGGTCGCCGACCGCGCCGGTGCGGTCACCGCCTTCGCGATGACCAACCTCCAGGAGCGCGGCGTCCTGTTCACCGACCCCGGCACCGAGGTGTACGAGGGCATGATC
The DNA here is from genome assembly GCF_042733785.1 of Streptomyces sp. NPDC059695. Taxonomy (NCBI): domain Bacteria; kingdom Bacillati; phylum Actinomycetota; class Actinomycetes; order Kitasatosporales; family Streptomycetaceae; genus Streptomyces; species Streptomyces sp. NPDC059695. Next base: position 66,668 of record NZ_JBHWFF010000029.1, read on the forward strand.
GTCGGCGAGAACTCCCGCTCCGACGACATGGACGTGAACATCACCAAGGAGAAGAAGCTCACCAACATGCGCTCCGCCTCCGCCGACTCCTTCGAGGCGATCGTCCCGCCGCGGAAGCTCTCGCTGGAGCAGTCGCTGGAGTTCTGCCGCGACGACGAGTGCGTCGAGGTCACCCCGGAGGCCGTGCGCATCCGCAAGGTCATCCTCGACCAGAACGCGCGTGGCCGGGCGTCTTCCCGCGCCAAGAACGGCTGAGTAAGGTCGCATACGGCCGAGCACGGCGGGGTAGATCGTGATCCTGTGATCTTCGCCGCTCTCGGCTGACATGACGTCAGCACCGGAGCCCGGGCCCCCACAGAAGCTGTGGGGGCCCGGGCTTTTCGTCAAGTCGCGTCAACTCCATTTAGGAGGCGAGGTGTCCGCATATCGGCGATCGCTCTCCGGTACGTGTGTTAACGGTCCGTTTCGGGCGTGTCTGTCTGTGCTCAGTTTGTCCGGATTTCGGTCTTCGGGGCCTTGGCGATGTTGTCAAAACGAGACCACTTAAGTGTGGTTTACAGCCCGGACGTACTTAATAGTTGGCTCCATTGAGCTCGGGTCAATGGGTCACGCACTGTGGGGAGTGCCGACTCACGAGCACACTCGGGGCACTTGAGTGCAAAGCCGTCAGGGGTGTCGGCGAAACTCGGAGTGCCCCTCTTGTAGTGACAAAGTGGACTCATGAGGAGGAACCCATGCGCGGTGCCAAGAGCGCCAAGTGGGTAACGGGCGCGATCATCGTTGCCCTTGCTGCGACCGCCTGTGGCGGGGGTAAGAGCGACGGCGGCAGTGACGCCAAGGGCGCTGTTGACCCGAACGGAATCTTCTCCATCGAGCTGGGCGAGCCTGAGAAGCCCCTGCTCACCGGTGACACGATGGAGTCCAACGGCTCCGCCGTCATGGCCGGCCTGTTCTCGACCCTGGTCGACTACAAGGCCGACGGCTCCCTGGAGATGATCAACGCCGAGTCGGTCACCACGACGGACTCGAAGACGTGGACGGTCAAGCTCAAGCCGGGCTGGACCTTCCACGACGGCACCCCGGTCACCTCCAAGTCCTTCGTGGACGCGTGGAACTGGAACGCCAACGTCAAGAACGCCCAGGGTCTGGCGTCCTGGTTCGCCGACATCAAGGGCTTCGACAAGATCCACCCCGAGGCCGAGGGCGCCAAGCCCACCGCCGACAAGCTCGAGGGTCTCTCCGTCGTCGACGAGAACACCTTCAAGATCGAGCTGACGAAGGCCGTTCCGTACTTCGCGCACAAGCTCGCCTACATCGTCTTCGCGCCGCTCCCCGCGTCCTTCTACAAGGACCCGGTCGCCGGCGGCCAGAAGCCGGTCGGCAACGGTCCCTACAAGTTCAAGTCGTGGGACCACAAGAAGAAGATCGAGATCACCCGGTTCGACGGCTACAAGGGCCCGAACAAGGCGAAGAACGGCGGTGTGGTCTTCAAGAACTACACCACCCTCGAGGCCGCGTACGAGGACCTGAAGTCCGGCAACGTCGACGTCCTGCGTCAGATCGCGCCGAAGGACCTCCCGGTCTACCGCCAGGACCTCGGCGACCGCGCCGTGGACCAGCCGTACTCCGCGATCCAGACCATCGCCGTCGCCTTCTACTCCGACCAGTGGAAGAAGCCGAAGCTCGTCGACCCGCGCGTCATCCAGGGTCTGTCGATGGCGATCGACCGCGCCACCATCACCAAGACGGTGCTGAACGGCACGCGTGAGCCCGCGACCGGCTGGGTCGCCAAGGGCGTCCTGGGCTTCCAGGAGGACGGTGGCGCCGGCGTCACCAAGTTCGACCCCGCCAAGGCCAAGGAGCTCATCAAGGCCGGCGGTGGCGTCCCGAACAACAAGATCTCCATCCAGTACAACGCCGACGGTGGCCACAAGGAGTGGGTGGACGCTGTCTGCAACTCCATCACCCAGGCCACGTCCGTCCAGTGCGTCGGCGACGGCAAGCCGGACTTCCAGGCCGACCTGACCGCTCGTAAGACCAAGCAGGTCAAGTCGCTCTACCGCTCCGGCTGGGTGCTCGACTACCCGGTGAACGCCAACTTCATCTCGGACCTGTTCCGTACGGGTGCGGGCGGCAACCAGGGCGACTTCTCCAACAAGGAGCTGGACGCCAAGATCGCGAAGGCCGACTCGGCCGCCACCCTTGACGAGTCCGTCAAGGCCTACCAGGCGATCGAGAAGGACCTCAAGAACTACATGCCGTCCATCCCGCTCTGGTACTACAAGGTCAACGCCGGCTTCTCCGAGAAGGTTTCGGGCGTGGCCTACGGCCAGGACGGCGACCCGATCCTGACCGGCGTCGAGGTCAAGAAGTAATCACCCGAGCGTAGTCCGCACGCCGTCACGGGACTGACGGACCGTCAGTCCCGTCTCGGTGCCTTACGCAGCGGCTGGGGGGCCCTTCCACGACATCAGCATGCCCGGATCCGGGCATGCTGTCGCGGGAGGGCCCGTCGGTTGCGCTGTCACATCTCAACGGAGGCATGATGGGGCGTTATGTCGCACGACGACTGCTCCAGATGATCCCGGTTTTCCTCGGGACAACCCTGCTGATCTTCATCATGGTGCACAGCCTGCCCGGTGACCCCGTGCTGGCGATGTTCGGCGACAAGGGCGCCGATCCGGCGACGCTCGCCGCGAAGCGCCATGAGCTGGGTCTCGACAGGCCGCAGTGGGAGCAGTACGTCAGCTACATGTGGAACATGATCTGGCACCAGGACTTCGGTACCCAGATCCGTAACGGCCTCCCGGTCACGGAAGTGCTCGGCGACGCGTTCCCCATCACGCTCCAGCTGGCCGCCCTGGCCTTCGCCGTGGAGCTGATCTTCGGTCTCGGTCTGGGCATCATCGGCGGTCTGCGCGCCGGCCGCCTGGCCGACAACCTGATCCTGATCTTCACCCTGCTGATCATCGCGATCCCGGTCTTCGTCCTCGGCTACATCATCAAGATGGTGTTCGCCTTCAACCTGGGCTGGATCGACCCGAACGTCAGCACCGAGCCGCAGTGGGGCGAGATGATCGCCCCGGCCATCGTCCTCGGTGGCCTCTCCCTCGCCTATGTCGCGCGGCTCACCCGCACCTCCATGGCGGAGAACCTGCGCGCCGACTACATGCGCACGGCCGTCGCCAAGGGCCTGCCGCGCCGCCGCGTCATCGGTGTCCACCTGATGCGCAACTCGATGATCCCCGTCGTGACCTTCCTCGGTACCGACATCGGCGCCCTCATGGGCGGCGCGGTCGTCACCGAGTCGATCTTCAACATCAAGGGCATCGGCGGCGTCATCGCCGAGTCGATCTCCCGGCGCGAAGGTTCGACCCTGGTGGGCCTCGTCACCATCCTGGTGATCGTCTACCTCGTCACCAGCCTGCTCATCGACCTGCTGTACGCGGTCCTGGACCCGAGGATCCGGTATGCCTGACGTGACCAAGACCGCAGCCGCCGTCGAGGACGCCGTCGCCACCCCCTCCGTGGACGCGTCCGCACCGGTGGCCAAGGCCGAGAAGGCCCGCAGCCTGTGGGGCGACGCCTGGGCCGACCTGCGCCGCAACCCGTACTTCATCGTCTCCTCGGTCCTGATCGCGCTCCTGCTGCTGATCTCGGCGTGGCCGACCCTCTTCACCAACGCGTCTCCGACCGCGGGTGACCTGGTCCACCACTTCCTCAGCAAGCCGGAGCTCGGCAAGATCGGTTCGCCCGAGTGGCTGGGCTACGACCAGCAGGGCCGCTCCGTCTACGCCCGCCTGATCCACGGCACCCGCGCCTCGGTCACCGTCGGCATCGCGGTCACCGCGATCGTCACGATCATCGGCGGCGTGATGGGCATGATCGCCGGTTACTTCGGCGGCTGGGTCGACGTGGTGCTCTCCCGGCTCACCGACGTCTTCTTCGGCATCCCGTTCCTGCTCGGCGCCATGGTCGTCCTGCAGGCCTTCGTCGAGCGGACCGTCTGGGTCGTCGTCTTCGCCCTCGCGTTCCTCGGCTGGACCCAGATCACCCGCGTCATGCGCGGTGCCGTGATCACCGTCAAGCAGGCCGACTACGTCCACGCGGCGAAGGCCCTCGGCGCCGGCACGACCCGGATCCTCTTCCGGCACATCCTGCCGAACGCCATGGCCCCCGTGATCGTCGTCGCGACCATCGCGCTCGGCGGCTACATCTCGGCCGAGGCGACCCTGTCGTACCTGGGTCTGGGCCTCGCCGCCCCGACCGTCTCGTGGGGTGTCGACATCTCCGCGGGTGTCGCCCAGATCCGAGTGGCCCCGCACGTCCTGCTGTGGCCCTCGATCATGCTGAGCATCACCGTTCTGGCGTTCATCATGCTCGGCGAAGCCGTCCGCAACGCCCTCGACCCCAAGCTGCGCTGAGGAGGGCGTACCAGATGAGCATCATCGACAAGACCGCGGCCGTCCCCGCGCCGCGCGACGGCTCCGACCACAACGGTCCGCTGCTCGAAGTCAAGAACCTGCACGTCGAGTTCCACACCCGTGACGGTGTGGCCAAGGCGGTCAACGGCGTCAACTACTCGGTGAACGCCGGCGAGACCCTCGCCGTCCTCGGCGAGTCCGGCTCCGGCAAGTCCGTCACCGCGCAGGCCATCATGGGCATCCTCGACATGCCGCCCGGCAAGATCCCGCAGGGCGAGATCCTGTTCCGCGGCGAGGACATGCTGAAGATGTCCGAGGAGGACCGCCGGAAGATCCGCGGCCGGAAGATCGCGATGATCTTCCAGGACGCGCTGTCCTCCCTGAACCCGGTCCTCACCGTCGGCTACCAGCTCGGCGAGATGTTCCGTGTGCACCACGGCATGTCCAAGAAGGAAGCCAAGGCCAAGTCCATCGAGCTGATGGACAAGGTCAAGATCCCCGCCGCCAAGGCGCGGGTCGGCGACTACCCCCACCAGTTCTCCGGGGGTATGCGCCAGCGCATCATGATCGCCATGGCGCTCGCCCTGGAGCCGGACCTGATCATCGCCGACGAGCCCACCACGGCTCTCGACGTGACCGTCCAGGCCCAGGTCATGGACCTCCTCGCGGAGCTCCAGCAGGAATACAACATGGGTCTGATCCTGATCACCCACGACCTCGGCGTCGTCGCCGACGTCGCGGACAAGATCGCCGTGATGTACGCCGGCCGGATCGTCGAGCAGGCGCCGGTGCACGAGCTGTACAAGCGTCCGGCCCACCCGTACACCCGGGGCCTGCTGGACTCGATCCCGCGCCTGGACCAGAAGGGCCAGGAGCTCTACGCGATCAAGGGCCTGCCGCCCAACCTGCTCAAGGTTCCCACCGGCTGTGCCTTCAACCCGCGCTGCCCCAAGGCCGACGACATCTGCCGCACGGAGATTCCGGCGCTCGTGCCGGTCACCGAGCGGGACGGCGCGGATCTCCCGGGCCGTAAGAGCGCCTGCCACTTCTGGAAGGAGACGATCCATGGCTGACCTCAGCAAGAACGACGAGGCCGTGGCCGCCGCCGTCGAGGCCCCCGTGGGCCGCGGTGAGCCGATCCTCCAGGTGCGCAACCTGCAGAAGCACTTCCCGCTGACGCAGGGCATCCTCTTCAAGAAGCAGGTCGGCGCGGTCAAGGCCGTGGACGGGGTCTCCTTCGACCTCTACCAGGGCGAGACCCTCGGCATCGTGGGCGAGTCCGGCTGTGGCAAGTCCACGGTCGCCAAGCTCCTGATGAACCTGGAGCGGGCCACCGCCGGCGAGGTCTTCTACAAGGGCCAGGACATCACCAAGCTGTCCGGGCGCGGTCTGAAGGCCGTCCGCCGCAACATCCAGATGGTGTTCCAGGACCCCTACACCTCGCTGAACCCGCGCATGACGGTCGGCGACATCATCGGGGAGCCCTTCGACATCCACCCCGAGGTGGCCCCGAAGGGCGACCGGCGCCGCAAGGTGCAGGAGCTCCTGGACGTCGTCGGTCTGAACCCGGAGTACATCAACCGGTACCCGCACCAGTTCTCCGGCGGTCAGCGCCAGCGCATCGGCATCGCCCGCGGCCTCGCGCTCAACCCGGAGATCATCATCTGCGACGAGCCGGTCTCGGCCCTGGACGTCTCCGTCCAGGCGCAGGTCATCAACCTGATGGGGAAGCTCCAGGACGAGTTCAACCTGTCCTACATCTTCATCGCGCACGACCTGTCGATCGTCCGGCACATCTCGGACCGCGTCGGCGTCATGTACCTCGGCAAGATGGCCGAGATCGGTACGGACGAGCAGATCTACGAGCACCCGACGCACCCGTACACGCAGGCGCTGCTCTCCGCGGTGCCGGTGCCGGACCCGGAGGCCCGCGCGCACCGCGAGCGGATCATCCTCACCGGTGACGTCCCCTCGCCGGCCAACCCGCCGTCGGGCTGCAGCTTCCGCACCCGCTGCTGGAAGGCGCAGGAGAAGTGCTCCCAGGAGGCCCCGGTCCTCGCGGTCCCGCAGCGCTTCCAGGGCGTCGACACCCCGGCCGCCCACTTCTCGGCGTGCCACTTCGCCGAGGAGAAGCAGGTCGTCCCGGTGCACTGACGCACTGACGCCCCGAGCGAGGAGGGCGCCCCGGTCCGTAGCCACGGACCGGGGCGCCCTTCGTCGTGTCAGCGGCTGGTGGGGACGTACGGGAAGCAGCTGGTGTACCAGCCGAACTCGTACCGCATGATCAGGTCGCCGGTCCGCGGCCCGACGACGCCGTCGGCGTCGGAGGCGCCCAGCATCCGGTACTGCACGTACCGGATGGCCTCGTCGGTCTCGGGGCCGAAGACGCTGTCGACGCTGATCAGGTCGTGCTGCGAGGCGAAGTGGTCCGAGATGATGTTGTTGAGGCCGTTCTGCACGCACTTCACGGCGGTGGCGTTGTTGGCCTGGCCGTAGCCGACGTACGAGGCACCCGGCTGGGCCTGGGCGGAGGCGGGCAGGGCGAGGGCGGCGAGAGCGGTCGCGGCGACGACGCCGACGCGGGCGGCGAGGTTCTCGGGCATGGCGGGTCACGCTTTCCAGGGAGTTCCGGTGGGAGCCGATGCGGCATGTTCATGCGGTCGGTGATCCGCACCCTAGGGCCGGGGGACCGGGCGGCGGCCGGTCCGGCGTCCCGGGTCCGTCCCACGGGGCGTCACGGGACGGTGCGCGGCCGGATCGGCCTTGTCCGTGGAGGGGGCCGGTGCCTAGCGTCTGGCCGTTCCCGGCGTTGTGACGGAGAGGTCATCGTGAGCATCAGGGCAAGAATCGGCATGTTCGTCGGCATCGTGTGCACGGCACTGATGTCGCTGATCGCGGCACCCGGAGCGGCCTTCGCGGCGACCTGCTCCAACTACGGCTGCGACGGCATCAACCCCGACAACCTGAACTGGAACGGTACGTCGGTGACGCGCCTGGGCCCGGCCACCAACGGCAACGGCGTCACGGTCGAGCTGCGCTCGGGCACGTACAACGGCAAGGTCTACGTCTGGGGCCGGATGCAGTACGCCCCGGCCAGCAACGAGCACCTCACCTACATCTCCGTCGACCGCTGCACCGCGGACCGGCTGCAGTGCACCTACAACATGGGCTCGCACGCGGGCGGCACCTCGGGGTGGAGCGGACAGCTCTCGACCAACACGTGGTCCACGTGGACGGGCGTCTACTACGACTCCGCGCTCATCTCGCGCGCCTGTGTGTACGACTCGAGCAACGGCCGCCAGTTCTGCACGGGCTGGTGGTAGGGACTCCGCGTCCGAAGCGGGACCGGCCGGCCGGGGCGACTGCGCCCCGGCCGGCCGGCCGCGTCTCGCACCGATGGGTGCCGACAACATGCAGCCCTCTTGAATACGGGTCATATTGAGCCCTAAGTAACATTCAGGGACATTCAGGAGGCACTCCATGCGCGGAGCCACGCACGCAAAGTGGGCCGCACTGGCCACCGCCGTCGCCCTCGCGGCGACGGCCTGTGGCGGCGGCGACAGCGGCGGTGGCGGCGGGGCCGACGGCATCGTGAGTTCGTCGTGGGGCGACCCGCAGAACCCGCTGGAGCCCGCCAACACCAACGAGGTCCAGGGCGGCAAGGTCCTCTCCATGATCTTCCGCGGGCTCAAGCAGTACGACCCGAAGACCGGCGAGGCCAAGGACATGCTCGCCGAGAAGATCGACACCACCGACTCGCAGAACTTCACCATCACCGTCAAGGACGGCTGGACGTTCTCCAACGGCGAGAAGGTCACCGCGAAGTCCTTCGTCGACGCCTGGAACTACGGCGCGAGCCTGAAGAACAACCAGAAGAACGCCTACTTCTTCGGCCAGATCGAGGGCTACGACCAGGTCCACCCCGAGAAGGGCGAGCCCACCGCCGAGACGATGTCCGGCCTCAAGGTGACGGGCCCCCAGACCTTCACGGTCAAGCTCACCCAGAAGTTCTCCACCTGGCCCATCACCCTCGGCTACGCGGCCTTCTCGCCGCTGCCGCAGACGTTCTACACCGACCACGCCGGCTGGCTCTCGAAGCCCGTCGGCAACGGCCCGTACACCATCGACTCGTACTCCAAGGGCTCCCAGATGGCCCTGAAGAAGTGGGACGCCTACCCCGGCCCCGACAAGGCGCAGAACGGCGGCATCACCCTCAAGGTCTACACCGACAACAACACCGCCTACACGGACCTGACGGCCGGGAACCTCGACCTCGTCGACGACGTGCCCGCCTCGCAGCTCAAGAACGTCGACGCCGACCTCGGCGGCCGCTACATCAACGTCCCGGCCGGCATCATCCAGACCCTCTCCTTCCCGTTCTACGACCCGGCCTGGAACAAGCCCGGACAGGAGAAGCTCCGCCAGGGCCTCTCCATGGCGATCGACCGCAACCAGATCACCGAGACGATCTTCCAGAAGACCCGCACCCCCGCCGTCGACTGGACCTCCCCGGTCCTCGGCGCGGACGGCGGCTTCAAGGACGTCTGCGGCGACTTCTGCAAGTACGACGCGGCCCAGGCCAAGAAGCTCGTCGCCGAGGGCGGCGGCATCCCCGGCGGCACCATGAAGATCTCGTACAACGCCGACACCGGCTCCCACAAGGAGTGGGTGGACGCCGTCTGCAACTCCATCAACCGCTCCCTGGGCAACAACAAGGCCTGCGTCGGCAACCCGATCGGCACCTTCGCCGACTTCCGCAACCAGGTCACCCAGTCGAAGATGCCGGGGCCGTTCCGGGCCGGCTGGCAGATGGACTACCCGCTCATCCAGAACTTCCTCCAGCCGCTGTACTACACCAACGCCTCGTCCAACGACGGCAAGTACTCGAACCCCGAGTTCGACAAGCTCGTCAACCAGGCGAACGCCGAGGCCGACACCGCGAAGGCCGTCGGACTCTTCCAGCAGGCCGAGGGCGTCCTCCGGGACGACATGGGCGCCATCCCGCTCTGGTACCAGAACGGCAGCGCCGGCTACTCGGACCGGGTCGAGAACGTGACCCTGAACCCCTTCAGCGTCCCCGTCTACGACCAGATCAAGGTCAAGTGACGCCGTAGCAGTTCGGCGGTGTACGGCCCGGGCCGCGGACCCCCGCACCGGGCCGTACGCCGTCCCGCAACCCACCCACCCTGGAGGCCTCCGTGGGTCGATACGTGATCCGGCGGCTGCTGCAGATGATCCCGGTCTTCTTCGGCGCCACGCTGTTGATCTTCCTGATGGTGAACGTGATGGGCGACCCCATCGCCGGACTGTGCGGCGACCGCGCGTGCGACCCGGCGACCGCCGCCCAGCTGGAGAAGGAGTTCGGCCTCGACAAGCCGGTCTGGCAGCAATACCTGACCTACATGGGCAACGTGTTCACCGGCGACTTCGGCACCGCCTTCAACGGCCAGCCCGTCACCGAACTGATGGCCAACGCCTTCCCCGTCACCATCCGGCTGACCATCGTCGCGATCCTCTTCGAGATCGTCATCGGCATCAGCCTGGGCGTCGTCACCGGCCTCAAGCGCGGCCGCCCCGTCGACACCACCGTCCTGCTGCTGACCCTGGTCGTGCTCTCCGTCCCGACCTTCGTCACCGGCCTGCTCGTCCAGCTGCTCCTCGGCGTCAAATGGGGCTGGATCAAACCGGCCGTCTCGCCCGAGGCGCCCTTCAACGAGCTGATCATCCCCGGCCTGGTCCTCGCCTCGGTCTCCCTGGCGTACGTCACCCGGCTCACCCGCACCTCGATCGCCGAGAACAAGCGCGCCGACTACGTCCGGACCGCCGTCGCCAAGGGCCTGCCCCGCCGCCGGGTCATCAGCCGTCACCTGCTGCGCAACAGCCTCATCCCGGTGGTGACCTTCATCGGCGCCGACATCGGCGCGCTCATGGGCGGCGCCATCGTCACCGAGCGGATCTTCAACATCCACGGCGTCGGCTACCAGCTCTACCAGGGCATCGTCCGCCAGAACACGCAGACCGTGGTCGGCTTCGTCACCATCCTCGTCCTGATCTTCCTGCTGGCCAACCTCCTGGTCGACCTCCTGTACGCCGTCCTTGACCCGAGGATCCGCTATGCCTGAGCCCGAGCCGTTTGAGCCGCTTGAGTCGTACGGCGAGGAAGGACGCGCCATCGCCTCGACCGGCGCCGGGGGAGCGTCCGACCTCGCCACCGCCGAGGCGGAGACCCTGGAGAAGATGCCCGAGGGTCCCGACGGCACCGGCCCCGACAAGAAGCCCCGCTCCCTGTGGTCCGACGCCTGGCGCGACCTGCGCCGCAACCCCATCTTCATCATCTCCGGGCTCGTGATCCTCTTCCTGGTGATCATCTCCATCTGGCCCCAGCTGATCGCCTCCGGAGACCCGCTCGACTGCGACCTGTCCAAGGCGCAGGAGGGCTCCCAGCCCGGCCACCCCTTCGGCTTCAACGGCCAGGGCTGCGACGTCTACACCCGTACGGTCTACGGCGCCCGCACCTCCGTCACCGTCGGCGTCCTCGCCACCCTCGGCGTGGCGATCCTCGGCAGCATCCTCGGCGGGCTCGCCGGCTTCTTCGGCGGAGCCTGGGACGGCTTCCTGTCGCGGATCACCGACGTCTTCTTCGCCATCCCCGTCGTCCTCGGCGGCCTCGTGCTCCTGTCCGTGGTGACCAGCTCCACCGTCTGGCCCGTCATCGGCTTCATGGTGCTGCTCGGCTGGCCGCAGCTCTCCCGGATCGCCCGCGGCTCGGTCATCACCGCCAAACAGAACGACTACGTCCAGGCCGCCCGGGCCCTCGGCGCCTCCAACTCCCGGATGATGCTCCGGCACATCGCGCCCAACGCCGTCGCCCCGGTGATCGTCGTGGCCACCATCGCCCTCGGCACGTACATCTCCCTGGAGGCGACCCTGTCGTACCTCGGCGTCGGCCTGAAGCCGCCGACCGTCTCCTGGGGCATCGACATCTCCTCGGCCTCGCAGTACATCCGCAACGCCCCCCACATGCTGCTCTGGCCGGCCGGCGCGCTCGCCATCACCGTCCTCGCGTTCATCATGCTCGGCGACGCGGTGCGCGACGCCCTCGACCCGAAGCTGAGGTAGGGACCCATGCTGCTCGAAGTGCGCGACCTGCACGTGGAGTTCCACACCCGGGACGGGGTGGCGAAGGCGGTCAACGGCGTCAACTACTCCGTCGACGCGGGGGAGACCCTCGCCGTCCTCGGCGAGTCCGGCTCCGGCAAGTCCGTCACCGCCCAGGCCGTCATGGGCATCCTCGACATCCCGCCGGGGAAGATCAGTTCCGGCGAGATCCTCTTCCAGGGCCAGGACCTCCTCACACTCAAGGAGGACGAACGGCGCAAGGTCCGCGGCGCCAAGATGGCGATGATCTTCCAGGACGCGCTGTCCTCCCTCAACCCCGTCATCAGCGTGGGCGACCAGCTCGGCGAGATGTTCCAGGTCCACAAGGGGATGTCCCGCAAGGACTCCAGGGCCAGGGCCGTGGAGCTGATGGACCGGGTCAGGATCCCCGCCGCCAAGGAACGCGTCGGCCAGTACCCCCACCAGTTCTCCGGCGGCATGCGCCAGCGCATCATGATCGCGATGGCGCTCGCCCTCGAACCCGAACTGATCATCGCCGACGAGCCGACCACCGCCCTCGACGTCACCGTCCAGGCCCAGGTCATGGACCTCCTCGCCGAGCTCCAGCGCGAGCTCAACATGGGCCTCATCCTCATCACCCACGACCTCGGCGTCGTCGCCGACGTCGCCGACAAGATCGCCGTCATGTACGCGGGCCGGATCGTCGAACAGGCCCCCGTCCACGAGATCTACAAGGCCCCCGCCCACCCCTACACCCGGGGCCTGCTCGACTCGATCCCGCGCCTGGACCAGAAGGGCCAGGAGCTCTACGCGATCAAGGGCCTGCCGCCCAACCTGCTCGCGATCCCGCCCGGCTGCGCCTTCAACCCGCGCTGCCCCATGGCCCAGGACGTCTGCAGGACCGACGAACCCCCGCTGTACGACGTGACCGAGTCCCCGGTGCCGCGCGCCAGCGCCTGCCACTTCTGGAAGGAGTGCCTCCATGGCTGAGGCGATTCTCGAAGTACGGGACCTCCACAAGCACTACCCGCTGACCCGGGGCATCGTCTTCAAGAAGCAGGTCGGCGCGGTCAAGGCCGTCGACGGGGTCGACTTCGACCTCGCCGCCGGAGAGACCCTCGGCATCGTCGGCGAGTCCGGCTGCGGCAAGTCGACGGTCGCGAAGATGCTGGTCAACCTGGAGCGGCCGACGTCCGGGACCATCCGCTACAAGGGCGAGGACATCACCACGATGTCCCCCCGGGCCCTCAAGTCCGTCCGCCGCAACATCCAGATGGTGTTCCAGGACCCGTACACCTCGCTCAACCCGCGCATGACGGTCGGCGACATCATCGGCGAGCCGTACGAGATCCACCCCGAGGTCGCGCCCAAGGGCGACCGGCGCCGCAAGGTCCAGGACCTCCTCGACGTCGTCGGCCTCAACCCCGAGTACATCAACCGCTACCCGCACCAGTTCTCCGGCGGTCAGCGCCAGCGCATCGGCATCGCCCGCGGCCTCGCCCTCCAGCCCGAGATCATCGTCGCCGACGAGCCGGTCTCCGCCCTCGACGTCTCCGTCCAGGCGCAGGTCGTCAACCTCCTCGACTCCCTCCAGTCCGAGTTCTCCCTGTCGTACGTGTTCATCGCCCACGACCTGTCGATCGTGCGGCACATCTCCGACCGCGTCGGCGTCATGTACCTCGGCCGGATCGTCGAGATCGGCACCGACGCCCAGATCTACGACCACCCCACCCACCCCTACACCCAGGCACTGCTCTCCGCCGTCCCCGTCCCCGACCCCGAGGCGCGCGCCCACCGCGAGCGGATCATCCTCACCGGCGACGTGCCCTCACCGGCCAACGTGCCCTCCGGCTGCCGCTTCCGCACCCGGTGCTGGAAGGCGCAGGAGCGGTGCGAGCTGGAGGTCCCGCTCCTCGCCGTCCCGGCCGTCTTCCGCCTCACGGACACCCCCGCGAAGCACGACTCGGCCTGCCACTTCGCGGAGGAGAAGCAGGTCGTCCCGCCGGAGAACGGCGAGAACGGCGAGAACGGCGACACCGGCGAGAACGGCGACACCGGGCCCGAGATCGGCGGGGGAGGGCCCCGGATCGGCGGGGGCGGGCCCAAGTCGCTTTAACCTGCGGGCAACCCGACGGAATCGACTCCGATATACGGACACGCCAGGCTGACCGACGTACGGCCGTGCGGGTGCCGTGAGCCGGCCGGGGCGCACATGCCGCTCCGGCCGGCTGCCACACGCCGTTCATGCGGAACCGCTTGTTTCGGTGCGTCGCGACCGTGAGTATCGGGGCCGTGACTGTGACACGACCGGCACGTCTCACGGGCGCCGCGCTCTGCGCCGCGCTCGCCCTCATCGCCGCCGTGTGGATCCTCCAGGACCTGGCCGAGCTCGGTTCGCCCGCCGACCTCGCCCGGTACTGGACCGGGGACCACCGCGTCCTGATCCGGGGGCGGTCCGCCACCTCCCTGATCGACCCCGTCCTCCTCGCCGCCTACGCCGCCGCCGTCGTCGCGGCCCTGCGCTCACGGCACGCGGCCTCCGCCCTCGCCGCCGTCGGCACGGTCACCCTGGCCCTGCGCCTCCCCGGGCTCTGGGCGCACGACAGCGGCGCCCTCGTCACCGCCCTGCTCGAACTGGCCCTCGCCGCCGGACTCGTCCTCACCGCGGCCGTCGGCCGCCGCCGGGCGGACGTCCCGTACGAGCGGGAGCCCACCCGGCCCCGGACGGGCCCCGCGATCGCCGCGGGCGTCCTCCTCGCGCTCGCCGCGCTCCTCGTGACCCTGTGGGAGCTGTACTGGGCGGGCGAACTCCCCACGGAGTTCACCGTCGACCGCTTCACCGGCGGCCGGTCCGTCGTCAAGGCCGTCCTCGCGCCCCCGCCCGGCTGGCTGTCGGTGATCGCCGTCGCGCTGTACGGCACGGCCGCCGTCTCCTGCTTCTTACGGGCCCGCCACGGCCGGGCCTTCGGGCTCCTCGCCGCGGCGTTCCTCACGGCGGGCGGCGCCGCCGGCGTCGCCCGCGCCGTCCGCTACGAGACCCTCACCCGCCTCGGCGACCTCACCTCCGCGGGCTCGGCGGACATCCTCACCAGCGTCTTCGAACTGCTCGCGGGCCTCGCCGTGCTGGTGCTCCTGGCCGGACGCGGCGCCCCCGCCGCCGCGCCCGGACATCACCCGGCGGCCGGGGCGCCGCCGGCCCCTCCGTACGCGCGGCCGCCGGGCTGGTGACTCACCGGGGGAGGCCGAGCGCCCGCCGCAGGAAGTCCACCTGGAGCAGCAGCAGGTTCTCCGCCACCCGCTCCTGCGGCGTCATGTGCGTCACCCCGGACAGCGGCAGCACCTCGTGCGGACGGCCCGCCGCGAGCAGCGCCGACGAGAGCCGCAGCGCGTGCCCCACCACCACGTTGTCGTCCGCGAGACCGTGCACGACCATCATCGGCCGGGCCGGCTCCTCAGGGGCGGACAGACCGTCGTCGGTCACCAGCGACTGCGCCGCGTACACCTCCGGGTCGTCCTGCGGGGTGCCGAGGTACCGCTCGGTGTAGTGCGTGTCGTACAGCCGCCAGTCCGTCACCGGCGCCCCGACCACCGCCGCGTGGAAGACGTCCGGCCGCTGGAGCACCGCCCGCGCGGCCAGGTAGCCGCCGTACGACCAGCCGCGGATCGCCACCCGGTCCAGGTCCAGCGGGAAGCTCCCGGCAAGCGCGCGCAACGCCTCCACCTGGTCGTCCAGCGTCGGGGTGAGGTCCCGCAGCAGCGACTTCTCCCAGGCGGGGGAGCGGCCCGGCATGCCCCGCCCGTCCGCCACGACCACCGCGAAGCCCTGGTCGGCGAACCACTGCGAGGTCAGGTGCGGGTTGTGGGCGGCGAGCACCCGCTGCCCGTGCGGACCGCCGTACGGATCCATCAGGACCGGCAGCGGCCCGTCCCCCTCCGCGTACCCCGAGGGCAGCAGCACCGCGCACGGGATCCGCCGGGTCCCCGCCTCCGTCAGCCGCACCCGGGCGGAGATCACCGGCGGCTGCGCGTACGAGGCCACCACCGCGACCGGCTCGCCGTCCCGCAGCACCCGCGCCACGCTCCCCGGCGCGTCCGGCCGGGCCGACACCAGGACGGTCACCGGGCCCGACCGGACCGCGCCGTGCACGCCGGCGCCCTCCGAAAGCCGCGTCAGCCGCTCCGGGTCCGGTTCCGACACCCGGTACACATGGATCTCGCCGGTCTCCGGCTCCGCCGCCGCCTCACCGGCCGAGGCCGACACCAGGACGTCGTCGGCCCCGACGTCGAGCACCGCCCGGACGTGCAGCCCGGGACCCGTCCACGCCTCCTCCCCGACCGCCAGGACCCGGGCCCCGCCCTCGTCCGTGACCCGGACGAGCCCGCCGCCGGGGCCCCACGCCGGCACCCCGCGGTGCAGCTCCAGCCACGCCGGGTCCGTCTCGGCCCGCACGGCCGTGGTCCTCCCCGACTCCGGGTCCACCACGAGGAACAGCTGCTCGCGCTGGTCCCGCGCCTGCACGAGCAGGAGCGGCGCCCCGGCCGCCGACCAGTGCACCCGCGCCAGGTACGGATACCGCTCCCGGTCCCACACCACCTCCGTGCGCGCCCCGTCGAGGCCCACGACGAACAGCCGCACCTCCGCGTTGGCCGTCCCCGCCGCGGGGTACCCCACCCGCTGCGGCTCCCGCTCCGGATGCGCCGGGTCCGCGATCCACCAGCGCCCCACCGCCCGGTCGTCGGCGCGCGCGACGAGCAGCCGGTCCGAGGCGGGCGACCACCAGTGGCCGCGCTCCCGTCCCATCTCCTCCGAGGCGATGAATTCGGCCAATCCGTAGGAGACGTGCTCGTCCTCCGGACCCGCCAGCTCCCGGTCGCCCGTACCGTCCGCGCCCACCACCCGCAGCGCGCCCTCCGCCACGTACGCCACGAACCGCCCGTCCGGCGAAGGACGCGGGTCGATCACCGGCCCGGGCACCGGAAGCTCCCGTGCCGTCCCCGCCCGCAGCTCCGCCGTGAAGAGCCGCCCCGACAGGGCGAACGCCGCCCACTCCACCGCCCCGTCCACCGCGTACGCCACGATCCCCGCCGAGCCCTCCCGGCTCCGCTCCCGGCGCGCCCGCTCCTGCGGCGACAACTCCTCCTCCGCGCCCGCGAGCAGCGCCGCCGGGTCGGCCGCGAGCCGCTCCGCGGGCTCACCGTCCCGGGGCAGGTCGAGGACCCAGAGCCGGTGGGAACGGTCCGTCCCGGAACCGGATCTGACGAACACCACGCGCTCCCCGTCCGGGGAGACCGAGAAACCACGCGGGACCCCCAGGGTGAACCGCTGGGTCCGCGCGTGCTGACGGGGGAAGGAGAGCCCGGCCGAGGGTGTGGCCGACTGCTGCGAAGACAAGGTCATGCGGCTGAAACTAGTGCCGTGCGCCCCCCTCGTGCCTCCGTCCGCCGATCGATGCGGCCGCACGGATAGTTATGATCCGTAGCGCTAGGTGGGTATGCATCGGACTGACATGCCCTCTGGCACATGCTGATCGACCGAACCGCTCGAATATCCGACCGAAGGTGGAGGTGAACCGCCGTGGCACTCTCGATCTCCGTGGTGGTGCTGCTGGCGATCGTCGTCTTCCTGCTGATCCGGAAATCCGGGCTGAAGGCTGGACATGCGGCGGTCTGCGCGCTCCTGGGCTTCTACCTGGCGAGCTCGTCCATCGCCCCGTCCATCAGCACCCTCACCACGAACGTGGCGGGCATGATCGGCGGCCTCAAGTTCTGACGCCACCCCCGTCCTGACCTCGTAGGGTGGGGGGCATGTCCGATCTCCCCGCCCGCCGTCTGCTGCTGGTGCACGCGCACCCGGACGACGAGTCGATCAACAACGGCGCCACCATGGCCAGGTACGCGGCCGAGGGTGCCCTCGTCACCCTCGTCACCTGCACGCTCGGCGAGGAGGGCGAGGTCATCCCGCCCGGCCTCGCCCACCTGGCCCCCGACCGGGAGGACCGGCTCGGCCCGCACCGCGTCGGCGAACTCGCCGCCGCGATGGCCGAGCTGGGCGTCACCGACCACCGCTTCCTCGGCGGCCCCGGGCGCTTCCGGGACTCCGGGATGATGGGCGCCGAGCAGAACGGGCGCGCCAACGCCTTCTGGAACACCGACGTCGACACCGCCGCGCCCCACCTCGTCGAGGTGATCCGGGAGACCCGCCCGCAGGTCCTGGTCACCTACGACCCCGACGGCGGCTACGGCCACCCGGACCACATCCAGGCCCACCGCGTCGCCACCCGCGCCGCCGAACTCGCCGCCGACCCGGACTACCGCCCCGACCTGGGACCGGCCCACACGATCGCCAAGATCTACTGGAACCGCGTCCCCCGCCCGGTCGCCGAGGCCGGTTTCGCCCGGCTCCGCGCCGAGGGCTCCGTCTTCCCGGCCGTCGCCGCGGTCGACGACGTCCCCGGCGTCGTCGACGAGGACCGGATCACCGCCGAGATCGCCGCCGATCCCGCGTACGCGGCGCGCAAGACCGCCGCGATGGCCGCGCACGTCACCCAAGTCGCCGTCGACGGACCCTTCTTCGCCCTCTCCAACGACCTCGGGCAGCCGATCTTCACCACCGAGTACTACGAACTCGTCCAGGGCGTCTCCGGGGCCCCCGCGGGCGAGCGCGAGACGGACCTCTTCGCGGGGGTGACCGCGTGAGCGACGCCCCCGTCCCCCCGGGTGCCCGGTACGCCTGGTACGCCGGACTGCTCGTCCTCGGCGCCCTCGTCGGCGTCGCCGGCTCCCTCGTCCAGGCCGCCTGGTTCCCCGGAGGCCTGCTCCTGGCCCTCCTCGCCACCGCCGGGCTCTTCTACGGAGGGCTCCGCGCCACCGGCACCCAGACCGGCGTCGCCTCCGCCGGCGGAGGCTGGCTCGTCGCCGTCATCCTGCTCAGCCTCGGACGCCCCGAGGGTGACGGTCTGTTCGGCGGAGGCGCCGGCGAGCTGCTCTTCCTCTTCGGAGGCATGGCGCTCGCTGTGATGTGCGCCACGCTGCCCCGGCTGCCCCGACCGACCCCGTGAACAGGACGACTTGAGTCCGGGGACGCCCTGACTTCGGCCGGATTGCCCGTCGTCCGCCGACCAGGGGTCGGGTATGAGGCGGCGGCGTTCAGTATGGTGGTGCGCGCCGCCGAACCGCCCGGGTCAACACGAGCATCAGCAAGAGCGGGCGGTGGAGCCAACCGGGAGATCCTGCTTTGAGTCGTGAAACTGGTCGAGAGACTGACAGTTCGTCCTCCGGCGCCCAGGGGCGCGGTGGAGCCGCTTACCCCTCGGGTACCCCGCCGTACGGTTCCCGCCAGTATCCGTCGCTCCACCCCACGCAGGACGCGCCGGAGGAGACCGCCGGCGCCTCCGCGCCGCCGGAGGAGCCCAAGACCGAGACGACGCTGACGACCCGGATCCGGATCAACATCCCGGGTTCGCGTCCGATTCCGCCCGTCGTGGTCCGCAAGACGGTCAACGAGGCGCCCGCACCGGCCCCCGAGCCGGAGCCCGCCCCCGTCGTGGAGCCGGAGCCCGAGCCGGTGGCCGCGGCCCCCGAGCCGCCGCGGGCGGCCGAGGAGGCCCCGCAGGCCCCGAAGGCGAAGGAGACGAGCGACTGGTTCGCCCCCCGCAAGGCGGCGGCCCCGAGCCCGGCCCCCACGCCCGCGATCGCGCCCGCGCCGGCGTCGGCGTCGGCCGCCAGGCCCGCGCTCCCCGGACCGGACGCCCCGGGCACCGGCTTCGCGGGCTCGGCGACCTCGGGCGTCCCGACGGTCGGCACGACCCCGTCGAGCCGCCCGGTCACCGCCTCCGCCCCGACCCCTCCGGGCAACCCGCTGTACGAGAGCGGCACGCCGGCGGGCGGCACGCCGATGTACGACGGGACGCCCTCCGGCGGCACGCCCATGTACGACGGGACGCCTTCCGGGGGCACGCCGATGTACGACGGCACGCCTTCCGGGGGCACCCCGATGTACGACGGGACGCCCTCCGCCGGCACCCCGATGTACACCGGCACCCCGGCCTCCGGCACGCCCGCGTACCGCGGTCCGGGCGGTCCCGGTGCCCAGGGAGCCCCGGGAGGCCCCGCGGCGCCCGACGGGCCCACCACGGGCCCGGTCACCGGCACCGCCTCCCTCGACGGCGGCACCACCGCGCCCGGCCCGTTCGGGGGCGGCGGGGGCGTGGGCTCCCCGTTCGCCGCCGGCGGCGGCGCGCCCCGCATGTCCGACGACACGGCGATCCTGACGCCGCAGCAGCCCGCCCCGGCCCCGCGGTCCGGACCGGGCGCGGCGGCCGACAACGGCGCGCACATCTCCGGGGACACGCTCACCAGCGGCATCCCCGTGGTCCCGCCGACGGCGGCCCGCCCGAACCTGACCCCGCGCATCGAGGAGCGACAGGCCCCGGCCCCCGCTCCGGCGCCGCGGCCGGCCCCGGCGGCCGACCGCGCCCCGGCGAAGAAGGGCCGCTCCAAGCTGGTCCTGGCCGCGGTCGGCGTCTTCGGCCTCGCGGGCGTCGCGTACGGCGCCGGGCTGCTCATGAACCACTCCGACGTCCCCAAGGGCACGACGGTGCTCGGCGTGGACATCGGCGGCGGCACGAAGGAGGAGGCCGTCAACAAGCTGGACGCGGCGCTCGGCAAGCGGGCCACCGCCCCGCTCCAGCTCGGCGTCGGCGGCAAGAAGGTCCAGTTGGCCCCGGACAAGGCGGGCCTGACCCTCGACAGCCAGGAGACCGTCCGTGCGGCGGCCGGCAGCGACTACAACCCCGTCTCGGTCATCGGCTCGCTCTTCGGCGGCGAGCGGGTCGCCAAGCCGGTCTTCCCGGTCGACGAGGAGAAGCTCGCCGTCGCCCTGACCGACCTGGCCGGCAGCTCCGCGTCGGCGACCGAGGGCACGATCCTGTTCGCGCCGAACAAGGTGACCCCGGTCGAGGGCAAGCCCGGCAACGGCCTGGACGTCCAGCGCTCGATGATCTCGGTGCGGGACGCGTTCCGGGCCCAGGTCGAGACGGGCCAGGGGAAGCTCGTCGAGCTCCCGGTCACCACCCTCCGCCCGACGGTCACCAAGGCCGAGCTGGACCGGGCCATGAAGGACTTCGCGACGCCCGCGATGTCCGGCCTGATCAGGATCCAGGCGGGCGGCAGGCACATCGACTTCGGCCCGGCACGGTCGCTGCCGCAGATCCTCTCCATGAAGGCCGTCGACGGCCGGCTGGTGGAGGTCTACGACAAGAAGGCGATCGAGCGGCTCCTGGACGGCGCGTTCGAGGGCGTCATGATCACCAAGGGCGACGGCAGCAAGCACCAGGTCTCCGCCGACGACGTGGCCTTCGTGATGCGCGACGCCCTGCGGGGCAAGACCCTCGCGGAGCGCACGAAGACGATCGACCTCACGGGCCAGGGCTGACAGCCCCCGCCCGAACGCGCGAGCCCCCGTCCCGCACCAGGGACGGGGGCT